>CAZFMN010000001.1:0-76612 GCA_964520075.1 uncultured Halobacteriales archaeon
CTGTCGAGTGTGAGCCAGACGACGTTCGGCTGCCGGTCAGACATAGCCGAGGTCCTCGAGCTGTTCGCGCACCGCCTCGGAGTCGAGCCCTTCCTCCCGGTCGCCGCCTGTCTCCGGTGCGTGCTCGCCGTCGTCGAGCAGGTCCGCTACCGCGGCGCGGACATCGCGCACACCGTCGACCGCGTCGACAACACCGGGGTCGGTCGCGGCGACCATCGCCGCCTCGGTGTGCAGGCCGTCCTGGAGGCCGTGGTCGCTCACGAGCACCAGCTCGTCCCCCTCCCGCAGGTCGTCCCCGAGTTCGCCGACGAACTGGTCGAGTTCGTCGTACGCCCGTTGTTGCAGTTCGGGGCGGTCGTGGCTGACGTGTCCGATAAGGTCGAGCCCGCTCGTGTAGCCGAAGACGAGCTCGTGGCGTCGGCTCCGGAGCGCCCGGCGGACCCGTGCGGTCCGGACCATCGCCATCTCCATGCACTGCTCGTAGAACGTCTCGGGGTCGGCCGACTCGTGACCGCCCGTCGCGTCGGGGTCGCGCTCGAACAGCTCGCCCATCTGCCGGCGCAGCTGGTGTTCCCGGTCCTCGGTGTCCTCGACGACGTAGTTCGGCACCCCGATGGCACGCCGGTGCTCCCCGTCCAGGAGCGTCGACAGCCCGCGCTCCTCGTAGTAGCTCGCCGGCATCCGGAACGCGTCCTCGTCGGTGTTGTTGAGCAGCCAGGCGCCGAGCCGTGTCTGGACGGCGTCGGGCAACACCGAATCTGCCACCGTGCTCCCGGTCCGGAGCAGCGGGTTCTCCCAGGCCACCCCATCGTCGAGTTTCAGGCCGTGCTCCTCGGGGGGCAGACCCGTTATAATCGTCGGCCAGAGCTCGTGTGTGCTCGGCTCGCCCGCGACACTGGTTATCGTCTCGATGGCCGCGTGTGAATCCAGCACCAGGTTCGGGTGGTCCACGGGGTCGACGATATCCGGGTCGAGGGCGTCGATACCGAAGACGACGACTGTCATACGATACCGTTCTCCGCCGAGGTGTGAATAGATTACGGACCCGGGGCCGTGACCGGGATGTTCCGGACCGGCGTGACCGTGACCAGCCGCTGTCGGACAGGCGAAACCGGCGAGCGGTCAGTCCCGCTGGCGTTCCGAACCGGTCACGTCGGCGAGCAGGTCGGTGTACCGGTCGACGGCCGCCTCGAAGCTGTACTCGCTCGCCGCGAGTTCGTTGGCACGCCGGCTGACCTCCTCGAGGTCCTCCCGGTCGAGAATCGCCTCGATATCGGCGGCAATCGCCTCCGGGTCCCGGCTCGACATGAGGAACCCGGTCCGGCGCTCGCGGACGACATCGGGCACCCCCGAGACGGGGGTTGCGTAGGCGGGTGTCCCGCAGGCCATCGCCTCCAGGATGACCGTCGGCAGCCCCTCGGTCGGCTCCGACGGCATCACGAGCAGTCGGAGGTCGTTCAGCTCCGCCGGCACCTCCTCGTGGTCGACCCAGCCGGTCACCTCGACCTGCCCTGCCTCGCGCTCGGCCTCTAGCTCCGTCTCCAGCCACCCCCGGAGCGGCCCGTCACCGATGAACCGGAACGTGATGTCCGCCGGAAGCTGTCGCGCGACAGCCGCGAGTTCCCTGATCCCTTTCTCCTCGTCGAGTCGACCGAGGAAGCCGACGACGCGGTCCCGCTCCCCGTAGGGGGTCGCCGGCGAGAACCGGTCGGTGTCGACGTACCGTGCGCCCTCGGTGTAGAGTTTCCCCGAGTATCGGTCGAGTCCGAGTTCCCGTGCCATCCCCGGGGTGTACGTGACGACCCCGTCCGCGCTCAGGTAGCCGAGTCGCTCGACGAGTCGCACCGTCCCGGCGAGCAGTCGCGCAACCGGCGCGGGGACGCGCTGTTCCCACCCGAGGCGGAGGGTGAGCGGGACGTCACCGCGGGGTTCGAGCAGCACCGTCCGGCCGAGCAGTCGCGCCCAGAGCACCGGCAGGAGGTAGGCTGTGGCACCGAAAAAGAGGACCACCTGCTCGTCGCGCCGGGAGATCGCCCGGCACATCCGCAGCTGGTTGCGCAGAAACCGGACCGCGGCGAGCAGTATCCGCGACTGTGCGGCGCTTTGCTCTGTCACCTCGATCACCTCGTGGTCGGCACGAATCGACGAGTCCTCGGGCAGATACGCGGTGACGAGCGAGACGGCCGTCACCGCCGAGAGGATATCAAGCAGCGTCCGGGTGGCGTTCTCGCCGGCCGACCCGAGCGGGTGTGTCACCACGCACACGCCGGGCAACGCGGTGTCTGTCTCGTCACCCTCGCTCTCGGTCCCGCTCCTGCTCCCGGTCATCCGGGAGTCCACCTCGCCCGTGTGTCGGCGCCCGGTGTCGAGATGTCCGCGAGGTCCCCGTCGAACATTCGTCACCAGGTTCCCCTGCCGCGGATTAATAGCTATCGGGTGCGACCGCCACACCCGGCGGGGTCCAGTCTCCCCCGGTACCGGCGTTCGGGTGGGTCCCGTCGGTCGCTCGACCGGCGGTTGCGCGCTCGCGTGAGACAGCGCTTATTATGCCCCAGTGCCGTACAGGAAATAATGGAAACGCGAACAGGGCTCGTGATAATCGCGCTGGCGCTGGCGGCGGTGACGCTCGGAACCGCAGTCGCGCCGGCCGCCGGCGCCGCCTCGCCCGGCGAGCAACTGTCCGACTCGCACGGGGTCGTCGAGCAGTGTGCGGCGGACCCGCCGGCAGACTTCGCGGACCCCGGCGGAACGACCGCCGAGGTGGTCGGCTGGGTCGAGGGGTACTGGTACGACGAACCGCTCGACATCACCGCCACGGACGGCCTGACAGAGAGTGAACTCGACCGGTTGAGCGCCCGCACCGCCGCCCGGGTCGAGGCGTTGCGCTGTCTCACGGTGCAGGACGGTCTCCCGCCGGTCGAGATTGTGAGCCGCGAGGCGTTCGCGGACGACCAGCAGTCCCGTCAGGTCGGTGAGACCGAGCGACTGGTCGACAACGCGAAGTTCGAGACCACGCTGACAATCGGGAGCGAAACCGACTCCGTCGACGTCCGCCAGTCGGACACCTCGAGCCGTGTCGGCGGGTTCTACGACTTCGTCTCCGAGGAGATCGTCATCGTCTCGGACGACCCCTCCTCGCTGACCATCGACGAGTCGGTGCTTGCCGAGGAACTCGGCCACGCGATCCAGGACCAGCAGTTCGACCTGTCGAGCTACGACCGCCCGACCGTCGACCGCGACAAGGGGATTCTCGGGCTCATCGAGGGCGATGTCGGACTCGTTGTCGACCGGTATCTCGAGGCCTGTGACACCGGCGCCTGGACCGAGCCCTGTGTCACCGACCAGAGGAGCACCGGCGGTGGCGGCGGCGCCGATATCGCGAACTGGGCGCTGTACTTCGAGCAGATACAGCCCTACAGTGACGGTCCGTCGTTCATCCAGACAATAAAAGAGCAGGGCGGGTGGGCAGCGGTCGACGACCTGTACGCCGACCCGCCGGTCACGGCCCTGCACACCGTCTACCCCGACACGTACGGTACGGTCGAACCCCGCGACATCGAGGTGCCGGACCGCAGCACGGACGACTGGGAGCGGGTCACCCTCCCCGGTGTCGCGCCCACCGGCGAGCAGTTGACCCACGACACGCTCGGCATCAGCACCATCGCCGGGATGTTCGCCGCTCCGGGGTCCGAGCGCGAGACCGACGGTTCGGTGCTGCAGGCGCGGTCGATGTACAATCTCGGTCCCGACGGACAGATCGACCAGTTCAATCCACACGAGTACGCCCACCCCGTGACCGAGGGCTGGCGCGGTGACTCGCTGTACACCTACGCCGGTGAGGGTGGCGAGAGTGCGACACTCTGGGAGCTCGCCTGGAACACCACCGAGGACGTCGAGACGTTCGTCGACAGCTACGAGCAACTGGCCGAGATCCGCGGCGGCGAACCCGTCGCGGGGTACGAACACACGTTCCGGTTCGACGAGGACTCCGCCTACGACATGGCGCTCACGCTCGTTCCCGACGGCGACCGCGTCACCGTCGTCACCGCCCCGACTGTCGAACAACTGACGACCGTCGACCGGACACTCGACCTGCCGACAGAGGGTGCCGACACCGGTGATAGCGGAAGTGGTGACACCGGCGCGGGCGACAACGCCGACGGAGAGAGCGGTGACACCGGTGCTGGCGGCGACGGTGACGGCACCGGTACCGGGGCCGACGGGTCGAGTGACGGTGACACGGGCGGGGATTCGGACGCCGGAACAGACGAGTCAGAGCCGTCCGGCGAGACGGCAGGCGACAGCGGGACCAGCCCGCTCGTTTTGCTGTTGCCGGTGGTGGCAACGTCGCTTCTGATCGTGCTCGCGCTGCTGTCGACGGGGACACGGCAGGGCCGGGGGCCCTAGCGGTGCCGTTCGACGAATCCCCGGCGACTGTGAGGTCTGAACCGACGAGCGCGAGCAGGCCCGCGAGGCGGGACTCGAAACCGCAGCGCGGTTCGCGGCCGGCGAGAGAGACTGCCGCGGCCTCTGCCAGGTTCCCCGGCCGGCGTATCTCGACAGACTGGAGGAGTTGACCGGCCGGTGACCCGTCACCGGCGCCTCCTGTTCCGGGTGCCGGTCCCACGGGGTGTGTTCGGGCCATCTCCGCCCGCCGGGCGTCGCCCGCGTGCCCGGTACAGTTCCCGGTACGACCGGACCTTCCGGTAGAGGAGTGTGAACCAGAACCCGTGGTAGACGACGATGAAACCGAGCAGCGCGATACCGGGGAGTATCCCTGGGAGGACGGTCACGGAGGTGTTGTACAGCGCGTGGATAAACACGGCTATCAGCAGCCCTTTCACCACAATCGGGCCGCGGTTCTCGGGGTTGAACCGCGCCAGACCGAGATAGAACCCCGCCCAGGCCGAGAAGACGACGTGACCCGGACCGACGAAGAACCGCTGTGTCGCAACCGACGTCGCGGCCTCGGTCGGGGCGAGCCCCGGTGTCTCGACGGCCTCCAGGTACACCGTTCCGATGTAGAGCAGGTTCTCGATGGCCGCGAACCCGACACCCGCGGCCGCGCCGTAGACCACCCCGTCCACGACGGTCCGGAACGCGTCGTTCCGGTAGGCGTAGACCCGGATCGCGAGCCACTTCACGAACTCCTCGATTGGGCCGACGACCAGGAAGTACAGCCCGACGACACCGACCGCTCCGAGCGGTTCGAACAGCGGTCCGAGCGCGCTGTTCACGACACCCGCGAACCCCGCGAACAGAACCGACAGGAGGAACGTCGCCCCGAGCGCGGCGAACGGCTCCCGCCGGGTCGGGTCGCCGTACCAGAGATAGCCGGCCACCAGCAGCGCCGGCAGTATCGACGACACCGCGAGCACGCCGATGAACGGCTCCTCGACGACGGTGAAAAGCGCCAGCGCCCCCTGGAGGAGAAACAGCAACACCGCGACCCCGACCAGCAGGAGCGTCCGGCCAGTCCGGAGGGCGCCGGTCAGCGACACGGCAAACGAGTCGAGCGCCGTCCTCGGCTCCCAGGTGGCGATGTCGTACAGGTCCACCTCGCCGGCGAACGACTCCTGGACCGGGTCCCACTCCGGTTCCGCCGGCGGGCCGAGCAGCCTCGCGGCTCCGGTCTGCCCTCGCCGGAGCCGACTGCGCGGCGACCGACCGACGCGCCCACCCCGCCGGTGTGAGCTCGCCGCTCTGTCCCGCTGTCCCCCTGTCGACGGCCCCGACACCTGCCTGGGTGGCCGACCCTCTTTCGGTGGTCCCGACACCTGTCCGGGTGGCCGATGCTCCGGTTGTCGCTGCTCGTGGCCCTGGACACGCTCCGGCGGTGACCCCCGCGACGGTCGCTCCGCGGGCGGCCGGCCGGGAGGCCCCCTCCAGGCGTATCGGTCGTCACCGGAGCTCCACGGATGCCCATCTCCGTCGACGCGCCGGTCGGGTTCACCGTCGCGCGTGCGGTGTCCGGTCGCGTCGTCTCCGGGGCCTGTCATCGCTCACCGGCCTGCAGAGGGCGCCGCGCCACGTCCGGCAGCGGCGTCCGGTCGGTCACTGTTCGCCCCCGCCACCGGGGTCTCCCTCGGACCCCGGGTTGTCACCGCGCTCGGTCTCCTGACTGTCCCCGTCACCGGAATCCACGCTGTCCGTGTCCGGTTCGTCTTTTCTCGCGTTGGCGCGGCGCTGTCGGGTCATCTCGCGGGCCTGCTCTATCGCCTCGCGGGCCGTCTCGTCGAGACCCGCACCGAACGGTGTCCCGGCCACCTCCGGGCGGTCGACACCCTGCCGGCGTTCCCCCTGTCCGTGACCGTCCTCGTGTCCGTGACCGTCACCCGCGCGGCCGGCGGTGTCCTCCGGCGACACCGGGTACTCGGCGGATTCGGCGAGCTCCGCCACCCGCGGCGCGAGGCCCGTCTCCCCCATCGCCTCCCAGCCGGGAACGTGCTCGT
This sequence comes from uncultured Halobacteriales archaeon, assembly GCA_964520075.1. GTDB lineage: Archaea > Halobacteriota > Halobacteria > Halobacteriales > Haloarculaceae > Halovenus. The sequence continues at coordinate 6,453 of CAZFMN010000001.1, forward strand.
CGAGCCAGTCCTCGTGGGCACCGCCGCGCAGGATGGCGGTGAACGCGAGGTGGTTGGCGAGATGCGTATCGTCTGCCTGCGGCTCCTCGCAGACCGGACACCGGTATCCCATGTCCCTTCTTCGGCCCACCCACTGTAGGACTTTACGCCCGCAAGAGGCTCGTGGTCACCGCTGGGGGACGTTGTTCGACAGCGTCCGGTGGCCGCACGTGTCGGTCCAGTTGCAGGCACGGTCCGTCGTCGGCACGGAGCTGTTCGCCCTCGCCGGACCGGTGGCTGTCGCGCAGCACCCCCTCGCCTGCTGTGACGTACCCGCCGCGCCCGAGGATGGCCGGTAGCCGTGACCGGTCGTGGTCACCGGCGAGTTGCTGTCTGACAAACAAGCTTATGAGTGTGGGGACCATCTCAATTAAGTAGCATCGGTAGCCGCCAGGTCCCCGCGGCCGTCCGGTCGTGTACACCCTGGTTGCTCTACCGTGGGATGAGTACACATGGCACAAACAACCGCAATCCAGCACGGAACAGACGCACAGTCACGAGCACCGGCGAGCGGAGTGACAGACAACCGAGGTGGTGGCGTCCGATGACCGAGCGCAAGCCGAGCCTGTCGGCGCTGAGCGAGGAGTACCGGACGACGATCCCCTCGGACCTGCGCGAACCGCGCTCGTTCGAGCGGTATCTGGAGGAGCTCTACGATGAGCCCCGGGTCGCCCGGAACGCCCCCCAGCGGGTCGCGGACATGTTCGACTTCTACGGCAGCGAGTACGACGAGGACACCGGTGTCGTCGAGTACAAGCTCGCCTCGGAGGACCCGCTGAACAACGGCGAGAACACGTTCTACGGCCGGGTCGTCCACGACGCCATCCACGAGTTCGTCAACAAGGTGAAATCGGGTGCCCGCGGACTCGGCCCGGAGAAGCGTATCCTGCTGTTGCTCGGGCCGGTCGGGTCGGGCAAGTCCGACTTCGACTCCCAGATACGGACATACTTCGAGGACTACACCTCGCGGGATGCCGGGCGGATGTACACGTTCCGGTGGACGAACCTCTGTGACGTCATTCCCGACCAGGACCCCGAGGACGACGTTGTTCGCTCGCCGATGAACCAGGACCCGCTCGTGTTGCTCCCGGAGAAGCAGCGGGAGGGTATCGTCGACGACCTCAACAGCCTGCTCGATGCGCCGTACACCATCCGCAACGAGCAGTCACTCGACCCGGCCAGCGAGTTCTACATGGACCGTCTGCTGGCGTACTACGACGACGACCTGGAGACGGTGCTGGAGAACCACGTCGAGGTGATCCGGCTGCTCGCCGACGAGAACAAGCGCCAGGCCATCGAGACGTTCGAGCCGAAGGACAAGAAAAACCAGGACGAGACGGAGCTCACTGGTGACGTCAACTACTCGAAGATAGCCATCTACGGCGAGTCGGACCCGCGCTCGTTCGACTACGCGGGGGCCTTTTGCAACTCGAACCGTGGCATCTTCTCCGGCGAGGAGCTGCTGAAGCTCCAGCGGGAGTTCCTGTACGACTTCCTGCACGCCACCCAGGAGCAGACAATAAAGCCGAAGAGCAACCCGCGGATCGACATCGACCAGGTGATCGTCGGGCGGACGAACATGCCGGAGTACCGCGACAAGAAAGGCGACGAGAAGATGGAGGCGTTCAACGACCGGACGAAGCGCATCAACTTCCCGTACGTGCTCTCCTACGAGAACGAGGCCGAGATCTACCGGAAGATGCTGCGCAACGCGGACCTGCCGGAGATTCACGTCGAGCCTCACACCCTGGAGATGGCGGGGCTGTTCGGCGTGCTGACACGCATCGAGGAGCCCGACGCGAACAGCATCACGCTGGTCCAGAAGGCAAAGGCGTACAACGGTGAGATAGACGAAACCGACGATATCGACGTGAAGAAGCTCCGCGAGGAGGCCGAGGAGTCGGTCGATATCGCGGAGGGGATGGACGGTGTCTCGCCGCGGTTTATCGGCGACGAGATCGCCGAGGCGCTGATGGACTCGATGCACCGCTCCCGGAGCTTCCTCTCGCCGCTTCTGACCTTCAACCACCTGGAGGGCAACCTCGAGAACCACGGCTCCATCTCGGCGGAGATGTTCGAGACCTACTACCGCTATCTGGAGCTGGTGCGCGAGGAGTACAAGAAGCGAGCGATCGAGGACGTTCGTCACGCGCTGGCGTACGACGTCGACGAGATACAGCGCCAGGGCGAGAAGTACATGGACCACGTGATGGCGTACATCGACGACGACACCGTCGAGGACGAGATAACGGGCCGCGAGCAGGAGCCCGACGAGCAGTTCCTGCGGAGCGTCGAGGAGAAGCTACAGCTGCCGGAGGACCGGAAAGACGACTTCCGTCAGGAGGTCGCAAACTGGGTCTCCAGGCGGGCTCGCGAGGGAGAGCCGTTCGACCCACAGGACAACGACCGCCTGCGCCGGGCGCTCGAGTCCAAGCTCTGGGAGGACAAGAAACACAACATCAACTTCTCGGCACTGGTCACCAGCGGCGAGATGGAAGACGAGGAGCGCAACGAGTGGATAGAGGCGCTGCTCGACCAGGGCTACTCCACCGAGGGCGCGAAGGAGGTCCTGGAGTTCGCCGGGGCCGAGGTCGCAAAGAGCGAGATGGAGGGCTGAGATGGCAAAGCGAGGACGCGACCGTGGTCGCCGGTCGGACGACGGCGAGGGCAGAACCGGTACCGATGGCACGGGTCCCGCACCGCCGGCGGAGAGTGACCGGACACGACGGAGTGACCGGCGGAGCGACGTGGACAGCGACAGCTTCCTCTCGGCGGCCGACGAGGAGCTCGACGCAACCTACGAGGAGCCGCTGGGGCTGTCCGAGTACGTCGACCTGTTGCTCTCGGAGCCACAGCTCGGCGCCCACGCCTCGAAGTACCTGCTCGCGGCAATCGAGGACGCGGGCACGCGGACCGTCGTCGAGGAGGGCGAGGAGACCGAGCGGTACCGGTTCTTCGACGACCCGTGGAACGACGGCGAGCACGCCATCCTGGGCAACACGGCGGTGCTCAACCGGTTCGTCGACGACCTGCGCTCCATCGCGGCGGGGCGAGGAAAGGAGGAGAAGATACTGTGGCTCGACGGGCCGACGGCGACCGGCAAGTCGGAGCTGAAGCGGTGTCTGGTGAACGGGTTGCGGGAGTACTCGAAGACCGACGAGGGGCGCCGGTACACCGTCGAGTGGAACGTCGCGGGGACGGGGTCGGGTCCCGGGACCGGGATGACATACGGGGGCGAACAGCCAACAGACGAGGACGACTGGTACCAGAGTCCGGTCCAGTCACACCCGCTGTCGGTGTTCCCGCCGGCGGTGCGCGAGGAGTTGGTCGCGGAGCTGAACGCCCGACTCCCGGACCACATCCCGGTTCGGGTGAAGGCGGAGCTGGACCCGTTCTCGCGGGAGGCCTACGACTACCTCGAGGAGCAGTACCGACGCGAGGGTGCCGAGGAGCTGTTCTCGGCGGTGACCGCGACCGAGCACCTGCGCGTGAAGAACTTCGTCGTGGACGTGGGTCAGGGGATCGGTATCCTGCACTCCGAGGACGAGGGGCCGCCAAAGGAGCGGCTGGTCGGCTCCTGGATGCAGGGGATGCTCCGGGAGCTCGACTCGCGGGGCCGGAAGAACCCGCAGGCGTTTTCCTACGACGGGGTGCTCTCGCAGGGTAACGGTCTCGTGACCATCGTCGAGGACGCCTCACAGCACGCGGACCTGCTGCAGAAGCTGCTGAACGTGCCCGACGAGGGCCGGGTCAAGCTGGACAAGGGTATCGGGATGGATATCGACACGCAGATGATAATCATCTCCAACCCGGACCTCGAGGACCAGCTCGACAAGCACACCGGTCGGGAGGGGTCGGACCCGTTGCGGGCGCTCAAGCGCCGGCTGGACAAACACGAGTTCGGCTACCTCACGAACCACTCGCTGGAGACCCAGCTCCTGCGCCGGGAGCTGACCGACGAGACCCGTGTCTGGGAGGCGGCCTCCCGGGAACAGCTGGAGGAGTGGATACGCGCCCCGCTGACCGTGGCCGTGCGCGGCAGTGACGACGCCGTTCGGGAGCGAGAGCTCGCCCCCCACGCGCTGGAGGCGGCGGCGATGTACGCCGTCGTCTCGCGGCTCGTCACGAACGACCTCCCCGCGAAGTTCGACCTCGTCGACAAGGCGCTGCTGTTCGACCAGGGGTATCTCCGGGACGGTGACGACCGCATCGACATCGACGACGTGGGGTTCAAGAGCACCGCTCTGGACGGCAAGCAGGGAATCCCGGTCACGTTCACCCGGGACACCATCGCCGACCTGCTCCACGAGGAGTCAGAGCGGTACCACGAGGAGCTCCCCGTCGCGGACATCGTGATGCCGCGGGACGTGCTGAACGGGATGGCGGCGGGGCTGACCGACGCGCCCGTGTTCTCGACGACCGAGGCGACCGAGTTCGAGGACCGTGTCACGGTCGTGAAAAACTACGTGTTCAAGCGCCAGGAGTCGGACGTGCTCGACGCGATGATGGCAGAGAAGCGCGTCGACGAGGCCACAATCGACGAGTACGTCAGACACGTCTACGCCTGGGCCGAGGACGAGCGCATCGAGAACGACCGCGGTGAACGGGTCGAGCCGGACCGACTCCGGATGAAGGTGTTCGAGATAGAGCAGCTCGGCCGGTTCACCGAGAGCGACTACGACGGCGAGCGGCCGGGTCGTGATGTCCGCGAGTTCCGTCGCGAGCAGATTATCACCGCGCTGAACCGCCACGCGTGGCGACAGCGCGACGAGGAGTTCCAGGTCGAGGATGTCGCGCCGAGCGAGATTCCGGTCATCGAGGCGGTGCTCGGTGACCACGACTGGGACGACGTCAGGCGGACGTTCGAGGACTTCGAGCCCGGACAGTGGGACGACCCGCCGAAGGGCACGCAGACGGAGCAACTGAAGGCGGACACGATAGAGCGTATGCAGGAGATGTTCGACTACAGCGAGGCCTCGGCGGAGTTGACCAGCCGACACGTGATGAGTCAGGTGAGCTACCGATGGGACTGAGAGACGACTTGGAGCGGTATCGGGAGGTCGGCGAGAGCCGCCGGCAGGACCTCGCGGAGTTCATCCAGTACGGTGACCTCGGCGGGAGCAGGGGCAGCCAGATACGCATCCCGATAAAGATAATCGACCTGCCGGAGTTCGCCTACGACCAGCGCGACATGGGCGGGGTCGGCCAGGGCGAGGACGGCACACCAGAGCCCGGTGAGCCGGTCGGCCAGCCCGAGGACGGCGACGGCGAGGACGGCGACCCCGGGGAGGAAGGTGGCGAACACGAGTACTACGAGATGGACCCCGAGGAGTTCGCCGAAGAGCTCGACGAGGAGCTCGGGCTGGACCTGGACCCGAAGGGCAAGCAGGTCGTCGAGGAGATCGAGGGTGATTTCACCGACGTCACGCGCACCGGTCCGTCGAGCACGCTCGATTTCGAGCAGCTGTTCAAGAAGGGGCTGAAGCGCAAGCTCGCGATGGACTTCGACCGAGACTACGTCCGCGAGGCGCTGAAGATCGACGGCTGGGGTCCCGAGACGGTGTTCGAGTGGGCCCGCACCGAGCAGAACCTGCCGGTCTCGCGGGCCTGGGTCGACGAGCAGTACGCCGACATCCCGGCGAGCGAGCGCACGACGTACCCGAGCATCGAGGCGATGGAGGCGGCAGTCGAGACGGAGGACACCGCACAGCGCATCCGCAAGGAGGGTGTCGACCAGATACCGTTCCGTCGCGAGGACGAGCGCTACCGCTACCCCGAGATAATCCAGGAGCGCGAGAAGAACGTCGTCGTCGTCAACATCCGGGACGTCTCGGGGAGTATGCGCGAGCACAAGCGGGAGCTGGTCGAGCGGACGTTCACGCCGCTTGACTGGTACCTGCAGGGCAAGTACGACAACGCCGAGTTCGTCTACATCGCCCACGACGCCGAGGCCTGGGAGGTCGAGCGCGAGGAGTTCTTCGGCATCCGGTCCGGCGGGGGCACCCGCATCTCGAGTGCGTACGAGCTCGCGATGGAGCGTCTCGACGAGGCGTACCCGTTCAAGGAGTGGAACCGGTACGTGTTCGCCGCCGGTGACTCGGAGAACTCCTCGAACGACACCGAGAAGAACGTCATCCCGCTGATGGAGCGCATCGACGCGAACCTCCACGCATACGTCGAGACGCAGCCCTCGGGCAACGCGATAAACGCCACCCACGCCGAGGAGCTCCAGCGTCACTTCGGCAGGAACGACAACGTCGCCGTGGCCTACGTCTCCGGTCCCGAGGACGTCACCGATGCGATCTACGAGATTCTCAGCACGGAGGAAGACGATGACTGACACAGAACCCACACAGCCAGCGAACCGCAACCGAGCACAGAGCCCGGGGCACGGGAGGAACGATGAGTGAGAACCCGACAGTCGGGAGCGAGCTCGCGACCGTCGAGTCGCTCCGCATGCAGCGGGAGGCAGAGCGGCTGGGCGAGCCGGCAGAGGCGGCGAGCCAGCTGGCGAAGAAGCTCGGCCTGGACCCGTACCCGGTGAACTACTGGATCGTCGACTACGACGAGATGAACGAGCTCATCGCCTACGGCGGGTTCCAGAAGCGCTACCCACACTGGCGGTGGGGGATGGCCTACGACCGCCAGCAGAAACAGAGCCAGTTCCTCGGCGGCAAGGCCTTCGAGATCGTCAACAACGACAACCCGGCCCACGCGTTCCTGCAGATATCGAACAGCCTGGCCGACCAGAAGGCCGTTATCACCCACGTCGAGGCTCACTCCGACTTCTTCGCCAACAACCAGTGGTTCGGCATGTTCAGTCAGGACCCGGACGCGGCGGCGCTGCTCGACCGGCACGCCGACACGATCCGCCAGCACATGCAGGACCCCGACATCGAGCGGTCCGAGGTCGAGCGGTTCATCGACCACATCCTCTGTCTCGAGGACAACGTCGACCAGCACACCCGGTACGAGACGGTCTCGCCCGAAGAGGGTGGCTCCGACATCGAGACGGCGGCCGTCGGGGAGCAACTGGAGGAGCTCGACCTCTCCGAGGAGGTCCGCAGTCAGGTGTTCGACGACGAGTGGCTCGACCAGCAGGACGAGGACGACGGCCGCGCGACGTTCCCCGACGAGCCGGAACACGACCTGCTCGGGTTCTTCCGGGCCCACGGCAAGCAGTACGACGAGGAGGCCGGCAAGGCCCTCGAGATGGAGGACTGGCAGAAGGATGTCCTCGAGATCCTGCGCCGGGAGTCGTACTACTTTGCCCCCCAGAAAATGACAAAAATAATGAACGAAGGGTGGGCCTGTGTCGCACCCGGGACACGGGTATTCAGCCGTGATGGGCTGGTCGAGATGCGCGAGGTGGTGGGGGAGCACACCGCTGTGTCCGACGGTGACGAGAGCCGGCGGGTGTACGATTCGAACATCATCGAGGACCACGACACCGTCGCCATCGAGACACGTCGTGGCTTCGAACTCGTGGGGTCGAACAACCACCGGGTCCGGCGTCCCGACGGCTCGTGGGTACGGCTCGACGAGCTATCGACGGGTGAGTCAATCGAGATATCAGGCGGGAACGGGCTCTGGCCGGACGAGTACGTCAGTCTCGACTGGGACAATCCGGACCACGCCACACTCGAAGATGTCGCGGAGGACGCCGGTGTCTCGGTGTGGACGGTGATGCGGTACCGCAAGCGGGGTCGTGCGGAGAGAGGCGATGCTATCGAGCGAGCGCTCGCGGAGTACGAGAGTGACAGCCGCGGTGCGACACAGCGGGAACTGATACGCGTCCCCGAGACGGTCGACGAGCAACTGGGTCGGTTCCTCGGGCTGCTCGTCGGTGACGGTCACGTTCCGTCGAACTCGGGACACATCGGATTCACGAGTGGGTCGGCAGAGCGTGCAGAGGAGTGGGCCGGACTCGTCGAGGAGCTGTTCGGGATCGAACCGACTGTCAGCGAGCAAGACTCCAGGTGGCGGGTCTACGCGTATTCGGAGAACCTCAGGGAGTTCCTGACCGAGACGTTCGACCTTCCCGAGGGGAAGGCGGCTGCCAGCAAAACGGTGCCGGAGGCTATCCTCCGGTCACCGGAGTCCGTCGTAGCCGAGTTCATCTGCGGGCTGTTCGATGCCGACGGGTACGCTGGCGAACAGGGAGCGATTCTGAGTACGAAAAGCGAGGAACTGAGCAAGACCGTCCAGTTGCTGCTGACGAACGCCGGCATCCTCAGTCGTCGACGCCAGCAGAACGACGGCTGCTACCACGTCCACCTCACGGGCAAATCGGCGAAGCTGTTCGCGCAGAAGGTCGGGTTCGGGTACAGTGAGAAGGCAGAGGCCCTCGAGAGCTACCTCGACGGACTGGCGTGGTTCCAAGACGAATCGTGGACCGACGAGGTCGTGGATATCACCGAAGGGAGCGGTGACGTCTACGACATCTCGGTCGAGGAGACCCATCGGTATGCGGCAGCCGGGTTCGTCAACCACAACTCCAAGTGGGAGTCGCTGATGATGGCCGACGAGAACTTCGCCGGTGCCGACGAGTTCATGACCTACGCCGACCACATGTCGAAGGTGCTGGGTTCGGGCGGGCTGAACCCGTACAGTCTGGGGCTCCAGCTCTGGGAGTACATCGAGAACAGCGAGAACCGGCGTCACGTCGTCGAGCATCTGCTCCGTGTCGAGGGGGTCACCTGGCGCAACTTCCACGACACGGTCGATTTCGACACGGTGCTCGGGGTTCTGGAGCCGGACGACCTGGTGGCGTCAGTCGACCCCGACGGGCTCGAGTCGGTGCCGACCGACGACGACCGCATCGACGCGGAGGCGCTCGCCGCCGCACGCGAGGGCGATGTCGACCTGGCGACCTACCCCTGGAAGCTGCTCACCTACGAGGGGCTGGCACAGCGTCACTACTCGCTGACCAAGCCACAGAACCGCGGCTATCTCGCCCGCATCTCGCTGGAGGAGCTCGAGCGAATCTCGCGGTATATGTTCGACGACTCGCGCTACGGGAGTGTCGAGGAGGCACTCGCGGACGTTGACTACACGACCGGTTGGGACCGGCTGCGCGAGATCCGGGAGAGCCACAACGACGTGACCTTCATCGACGAGTTCCTCACACAGGAGTTCGTCGACGAGCACGACTACTTCACCTACGAGTACATGCACTCCTCGGGTGACTACCGTGCCACGTCGAGTGACTACGAGGACGTCAAGAAGAAGCTGATGCTGCAGATGACGAACTTCGGCAAGCCCACGATCGCGGTGGCGGACGGCAACTACCGCAACCGCAACGAGCTCCTGCTCGAACACCAGTACAACGGCGTCGCGCTCGACGTCGAGCAGGCAAAGGAGACGCTGGCCCGGGTGTTCGAGCTCTGGGGTCGGCCCGTCGCGTTGCGGACAATCGAGAAGACCTACGACGAACACGACTTGGAGGTCGCACGTCGGCGCGACCGCGAGCCCGAACCCGTCAAGGTCGGACTGGAACTGCGCTACGACGGCTCCGGGTTCGACGAGGTCGAGCTCAACTGGGACGACGTCGAACATCTCGCCGCTACCGACGTCGACTACGACACCAAACCCGAGGAGTGGCTGGCCTGAGTTGGCACCCGTGCCCGCTCTTTCGCGTTGTTTTAGTGCCCTCACGACGTAGAAACGTTGTGAGTGACGACTCAGGGCATCGGGGTCTCCGGATGCCAGACGACGACCAGCTGTTCGGTGTAGTGACACACCACGACGGCGGGAACCACGTGCGTGTGCGCTGTGAGGACGGCGAAACACGGATGGGGCGCATCCCCGGTCGAATGAAGTATCGGGTCTGGATCGAGGAGGGCGACGTTGTTATCGTCGAACCGTGGGACTGGCAGGACGAGAAGGCGAACATCGAGTGGCGCTACGAGAGTGCGAGCGCCGACCAGTTGCGCCGCGAAGGCCACATCGAGTAGTACTCTGCTAACTACCAGCGAGAGAACTAGTTTCGACGGAGCGAAATCATTGATATCGATGGAACCCGAATCAACTGGGTTATGTTCTATCGGTACATGAGCCTGAATAGAATATCCCGATATTTTCAGGTCGAATATTCACGGAAAAGTGGACACAGCTCTCGCCAGTCAGCCATTCAAGTTCGGGTAGTGAAACTGAATTGGAATGTAGTTGTGACTGGACGCTAATTGATGTCTCTTCGTATTCGATTGGGATAGATTCATCAATGGTTTCTCCATCAACTTCCGTTCCATCCCGTGCATCAAATTCGAACGAGTTGGTGTATATCGGTTCCCCGTTCTGTTCGATTACGAGACGAGCCTCGGTTGATGAGAATCTCGTATTCATAATATCAATGTGACTTATTTCGGACGGTTTGTTATCTTCAATTGAACCAAGACTGCTGGACAGACAGCCCGCCAGTCCGATTGCCAGTGCTGTGCTGAGTACTGCTCGACGTGACCTGTTCTGTCTCATCTTGCTTCGAGTTCTCTCTCGTACTGTTAGCTGATTATCTCAGTATTTTCGGTTTCGATTTCGGTCCGCGAAATTTCGTTGCCGTCGGTTCCCTCCTCTATCCGTTGGGCACCATTGAAATCAACGGTTAGTGGACAGGACGTGGCGATAAACTCCGGTGTGACCTCCGTTCCACCAACTGTTCTGGTAATATTCGCGCGGTCTGAGACCCGTTTGATTCCGAACTGTGCCAGTTCGCGGTCGGTCAGACTGTGTGGGTCACTGAACGCAGTTTCCGGAGCCACGGTAGTTGCAGTAGATGTGGAGTCACTGAACAAAACATCAGACTCCTCACGATCAAAATTGATGGTAAAATTAAGTTGTTTAAAATCTGTTGAACTGAAAGGCCAAGGTGTCTGTGACTCACCGAACCCAGAAGAATATTCAAGATAAGAACTGTCGAAATCTGTCTCCCATTCAAATCTCTGTCCATAGCAACACTGTTCCCAGCTATCCATGTAACCATTCGTATTCTTATATCTGAATCCAATATCGTAGTATGCAGTATCCATATCGTCACTATCATGTGATAGTTTATCATTGAGTATATTTCCCGCGGTAAGGAACCAGCCGGCACCGTCCGATAGGGTTCCTATTGCGGCATCAAGTATAGCCTGTGTCCAACCCGGAAACTTCGAACTGCCTTCGGGCGGGTACTGCCCAAAATTTGCATTATTGGTTGATACTTGTATGTCCCCATTGCTTCCCCAGGACTGTCGGACCCCGTACTTTTGACCCATAATGCCACCACGGGTGTGACCCGATGCAGCGCCACTGACACTGATATCATGATTCCAAGTACCACCATATTCGTATGATTCAAACCAGTGTGCAGAGATACTACCTTCACCACTGGGAGCATTAAGCTCCAGTGGTATTTGTGCGAGAAATATTAGTTCTTGTGGACAATCTGAATAACACTGCCAGTCTTGACGAGTGTCTGCGTCATCACTACCCAGAACTTGGGTGGGAACTGTGCTAACCAGTGCTGTACCTCCAAGTGTTTTGAGAGCGGTACGACGGTTTATTCTGTGGGTATCGTCGCTCACAGCCGCTTGTTGGTATTCCTTTTTTATATCTTTTGCGCTGCATTCCTCACTTATTGTTGTCTATTCGGCTTTTATGTGGAAAGTTATTTTAGATAATAAGAACCGCGTGCGTGTGCGCTGTGAGGACGGCGAGACACGGATGGGGCGCATCCCCGGTCGCATGAAGTATCGGGTCTGGATCGAGGAGGGCGACGTTGTTATCGTCGAACCGTGGGACTGGCAGGACGAGAAGGCGAACATCGAGTGGCGCTACGAGAGTGCGAGCGCCGACCAGTTGCGCCGCGAAGGCCACATCGAGTAGTGCCCCGCTACCGACGAGAGAACCAGTTTCGACGTAGCGAAATCATTGATATCGGTGGAACCCGAATAGAATTGTATTATGTTATATCGGTACACGCATTTGAATAGAATATACCGATATTTTCAGGTCGAATATGCACCCCGAAAGACACACATCTCTCACCAGCCAGTCCTCCAAGTTCGGATAGTGAAATCGAATTGAAATGTAGTGGTGACTTGACGCTAATCGATGTCTCTTCATATTCGATTGGGATAGATTCATCAATAGTTTCCCCATCAACGTCTGTTCCATCCCGTGCCTCAAATTCGAACGAGTTGCTGTATATCGGTTCCCCGTTCTGTTCGATTACGAGACGAGCCTCGGTTGATGAGAATCTCGTATTCATAATATCAATGTGACTTATTTCGGACGGTTTGTTATCTTCAATTGAACCAAGACTGCTGGACAGACAGCCCGCCAGTCCGATTGCCAGTGCTGTGCTGAGTACTGCTCGACGTGACCTGTTCTGTCTCATCTTGCTTCGAGTTCTCTCTCGTACTGTTAGCTGATTATCTCAGTATTTTCGGTTTCGATTTCGGTCCGCGAAATTTCGTTGCCGTCGGTTCCCTCCTCTATCCGTTGGGCACCGCTGAAACAAACGGTTAGTGGACAGGACGTGGCGATAAACCCCGGTGTGACCTCCGTTCCACCAACTGTTCTGTTAATACTCGCGCGGTCTGGGACCCGTTTGATTCCGAACTGTGCCAGTTCGCGGTCGGTCAGACTGTGTGGGTCGTCAAATGCAGTTTCCGGAGTCACGGTAGCCACCCAAGCCGACAGGACCAGTTGCAACGAAACCCGAGGTGAGGTCCCCGGCCGGAGGAACACCGACAGCGTCAGGAGCACAGCCCCAGGCACAGCAGATAAAATTAGGTTTAGTTACTCGGCCATCCCCGAAATAACCGAGATTCTGTCCGGGAACTTATCGTTTCAGTCCTCGTTCTCGTCGGTGTCTCTCATCTCTCCGAGTCTGTCGACGAGTTGCTCGGTGGTGGCCTCCGTGTCGAACTCGACGTCACCCTCGAACTCGCTCTCGTGGACGTCGACGGCGTCGTCCTCGGAGGTATCCACGTTCTGGTCGTTTTGCTCGGATTCATCGTAGCTTCCAAAGCCCATATCTACGGTACGGGGCCGGCAGTCAAAACAGGTCCGGTTTTGATTCCGGCAACACCGTCCGGGTCGGGCGGTTCCGTTCGGTCTCGGCAGGGGTGTCAGACCCCCGTCCCGGCACTCAACTCACTCCGGTACCGACAGCCTACGCTCTCGGGGACGAAAGGCCAGTTCATCCCTCGGGAGGTCCCAGCTCTGTGCTAGACAGTTTCGTGGGACTCGGCGAAACAGGGGATGCGTGAACAATAACCGGACCGGGCACGGGAGTCGTCGCCGTGATCGCGCTGTTCGCTGTCGCGGTGGTTGCCTTGGTGTGGTAACAGGCAGAACGGTCGGGGGGACGGCTCAGTGGACGGTGCGAGTCCGACAATCACACTCGACCCGCGGACCCCGTGGGCCGACGAGCCGGTCAGGTTCGAGGTTGAGGCCGGTGGCGAGGGGACTGCCAGCGTCGTCGGGTGGGAGTCCACGGGTGACGGCACGACAGACGCGACCGGACAGGTCGTCACGCACAGTTTCGAGGAAACCGGTCGACACGAGGTGACGGTGAGGACTCGCGTGTCCTGCTCGGCACGCTCGGCCACCACGACCGGTGAGACCGACAGGGCCGGTATCGACACCCGGTGTCAGCCCCCGTCCACGTCGTCGAGCACGTCCACCTCGACGGTGCTGTCGGTTCCGCCGGCGCCGGGCAACTGCCAGTCGAGTGCCGCCGCGCGGTCGGGAAACGCGGGTCGACCGACAACCTCGAAGGTGGTGTCGGCGGCGCCCCCGGTGACAGGGGCGGCAGCGAGTAGGCGCGCGACATCGGCCCGCGAGACGGCACCGTACAGTTTCGCGCCCGGTTCGGCGAGGGTCACATTGTCGGTACGCGGGCCGTTCGTGAGCACGCCCGGACGCAGGATGGTGTGTCGGAGCGGTGACGACCGGAGCGCCGCCTCCGTCTCCGCTTTCGCGTCCTGTATCGGGCCGATAAAGAGGTCGAACGCGGTCGCGAGTGGGCTCGCCGGGTCGTCGCCGACACCGATTGCCGACTCCATGACGAACGCCTCCGCGCCGGCGGTGACCGCCGCATCGAGGAGCGTCTGCGCACCTTCCCCGTCGACGTACGGTCCCAAACCGAGGACCTCTCCGGCCCCCGACCCGACGGCACTCACCACCACGTCGACACCGTCGAGCGCACCGGCAAGGTCAGTCGGGTCGAGCAGGTCGTCGACGGCCACCTCGTCGGCACCGGCGCGCCGGAGCAGTCGGCGCTTGCCGGGCGAGCGCGTCAGTCCACGCACCGTCGGAACCCGCGGGCCGAGCAGTCTGAGCAGCTCCAGACCGGTGGCGCCGCTCGCACCCGCGACCAGTACGGTCTCCACGTCGTCGGTATCCATGCGCTCCGTTCGGTCCCCCGACTCATCACTGACTCGGACCCGTCGCTGCCCGGGACCGTCCATATCGCGCCGCACTCTCCGTCTCCCGGTCGTCGAGGGACCACGCTAGCCGGGCGATTGTGTGCCGTCCGGGCGGTTGTGCGCCGGAACAGGTCGCGAGCGGGAGGACCGGTCACCACCCGCCCCGGAGCCTGCCGTTTATACTGGTCGGGGCCGTATCCGTGGCAATGTCACCGACAGTTTCGCGTCACGCTGCTACCGTCACGGACGACCTCGGGGAGCGCGGGTTCAGACTCGACAGGGAGGGATGGGTGAACGTCGCACGCGGCGGCCCGGAGACGCTTGCCGGTGTCGACGCCCCGCTCGCGGTTGTCCCGCTCGTGGACAGCAGACCGCTGACAGTTGTCTCGGCGATTGCGAACGCCGCCCACGAGGGCCGGGTGCCGGTGCTCGCCGCCGACCGGCGGACCGGGCAGGAGGTCGAACCGCTCCTGTCCGGGCCGTTCCTGCTCGATGACCTGGAGGACGGCCGCGAGTTCGTCACAATCGAGGACCGGATACGGCTCTCGGACGATAGCTACGCCTGCGTCGGCACGGACGGGCAGATCGAGTGGTTCGAGCAGTCCGACGGCGCGACCGACAACCCGTCGCTCGTGCTGTCGGTTGGGGGCAACCAGGTCACGACACTGGGGTCGGTCGACGGCCTCGCCTGTCCCGGGCCGTCGGTGTCGGCGTTCCCGCACAGCTACGCCCGTGGCGAGGACGGCCGGTTCCGCGTCTTCGAGGACGAACAGGTGGTCGGACGGTACACCAGTGTCGGTGCGATGCGGGCCGGCGGGTTCCGCCCGGTCCCGCTCCCGCTCGTCCCCGAGCACCACGTTCGCGACCACGGCCGACTGGCCCGTGCGACCCTGCTGGCGACTGTCGACGACAGCCAGGGGGTCAGCTACCGGTCGTTCCGGACCTGAGCGGGACGCCACCCGACCGGCGGACCGCCGCGTCCTGCCACGAGATCACGGGTCGGTCCTGCACGCTTTTGTCCGTCGGGCACCTGCAGCGGGGCACGTGCAACAGGTACGCCAGCAGGTGCTGGACGAGCACCGGGAGACAGTCGCCGCGGTCATCGATGCGGGGGCAGCGGTGGCGTCGGAGGTCGAGCATCGACCGATCACCGACGGGGACCACCTCCGGAACCCCCTCGAGACGCGTCTCCGCGAGCGGGGACTGGCCGTGCGACTGCTCGGTGTGCTCACCACCGGTGCCGACGCGCTCGACACCGGGATGGCAGCCGAACCGGTCGCCGGACCCCCATATCTCGTCGTCACGAGTCGCGGCCCGCTCTGCCGGGGGACACTCGCCGACGGCCGCCGACTGGTGGTCGAACTTCCGGTGTTCGCGGTGGAGCGGCGACCACCCCGGTACCGGTTCCGCGACCTAACCGTCGAGGAGTGTCTGCAGGTCTCGCTCCGGAACGGTTAGCCCACGGTCGTGAACCTGTCGGGCTGGGCAGGAGCGAGCACCCATATCCCCCCGGCGCTCCCCGTGCCGTGTTGTGAGTCGCTCCGCTCGCTTCGCTCGCGGAGACGCGGTTGCGGCCACCCGAAGGCCGGTACTGAACAGTTCTGAAACGACCGCTGAGAAGTGGGCCGGCGCGAATTCGAATCGCGGTTACGGCCACCCGAAGGCCGAAGGATACCAAGCTACCCCACCGGCCCGCATCCGTGTAAACGCCTGCACACAGTTTAACCGTTGCGAAAGAAAGTCCTCGAACTGCGAAACGCTCTGCACAGTCGGGAGCGGAGAGTCAGATATGCGTACCGAGGAGGCCGTTCGCGAGTGGTACGAGTTCCTGGTGGAGCAACTCGACGCGGAGGAGATGGGCCACGAGGGTGTTCGTCAGTATCAGTCACTACGAACGCGCGCTCGGTCGGGTGTTCGAAGGGGACCACGTGTGACCACAGAATTTATATCCCCTGCGGAGGAATATACAATCGACGCTTCGTCTGGAGGGCCGAAGCGTCAGCGGGGACCAATTCAGGGCGGCAAGCACGCGCGACCTTTTTGATCGCGCGCGCTTTCCTTTCTCGGGTACCGACGGGTCACGGCTCCGGGCCGTCGGTTCTGTCGCGGCTGTGTTCACTCCTCACCTGTTAGCGAGCCTCGACTCGAGAAACTCAGCGGTCAGTGGTGGTATCCTCGTGTGTGCTCCCGGCGGGCGAGGCCGTCCGGTCGGTCGCTCTGTCCGGTGACTCGTCGGCGAGGTCCGTGGCGACATCGTCGATGTCGGAGACACTCACCTCGTCGGGTCTGGAGCCGTCAGTGCCGAACAGCTCCGCGGCTCTCGAGTCGTCGTTGTTGCCGAACCCGGCACTGAGCAGTCGTGTGAGCGCGTCCTCGACGTTGTCGCCGATGTCGGTGTAGCGGTCTTCCTCCACCTCGATGACGAACCCGGTGGTGATGTTGGGGGCGGTGGGGAGAAACAGTATCTCGCGGCCGTCGGGGGCGCGGTTGCCGGTCTTGAACGCGGTCATGCGGAGCCCGTCCCACACCTCCAGCCGGACCGGTTTCTGGAGTTCACCGGTGCCCGAGAGGGCGGTTTCGACACCCATCTTCGAGGCGTTGTAGATGACCCGGAGGCCGGGGAGGTGGTTCATCAGGTCGTCGAGGGCACGCTCGAGAACCGCACCGAACGCGGTTCGCATGAGATAGCCGACCGAGAACACGAGCAACACGAACACGAACATCGTCAGCAACACCCGGACCGGGCCGTGGTATCTCTCCGGGATGAACTCCGGCTGGACCGGAATCGGAACGCGAGCGAGGTAGCCGTATATCCACGCGAGAAAGACAATCGTCACCAGAAGCGGCACGAGCACCATGAGACCGCTCCCGAAATCCCGCTTCCACGAGGCCATATGACAGCTAATGCGGGCTACGTAATGAGTCCTTTTGTTGGGACTGTGAGACAGCGAACGGATGGTTTCAAGTCCGAGCGGGCGGTAACCGTGAACATGAACGACGGTGACAGGGTCCGGGTCGAGCGGGGCGAACAGAGCCACGAGGGCGTGGTGTTGCCGTCCTCGACACGTGAGACGCTGGTGGTGAAACTCGACAGCGGCTACAACGTGGGTATCGACCGCGAGGCCGCGTCGGTCGAGGTGCTCCAGTCGGGTGTCCACGACATCGAGAGCGCACAGGGGGAGGCGGGTCAGTCACAGATCGAGTTCGACGAGACACTCCCGACAGTGTCGCTCATCTCCACCGGGGGGACAATCGCGTCGACGGTGGACTACCGGACCGGCGCGGTCACCGCCCAGTTCGACGCCGAGGACGTCCTCCGGGCGGTGCCGGATCTGGCGGGTCTCGCCAACTACCGTGGGCGTGTCGTGGCGAACATCCTCTCCGAGAACATGACCCCGGCGGTCTGGCAGGAGCTGGCACAGGCCGTCTACGAGGAGATCGAGGCGGGCGCCGACGGGGTGGTGGTGATGCACGGGACCGACACGATGCAGTTCACGGCCTCGGCGCTCGCGTTCATGCTCGACAGCCCGGTGCCGGTGGTGTTCACGGGGAGCCAGCGCTCGGCTGACCGACCCTCCTCGGACAACGTGATGAACGCGGTGTGTGCAGTCGAGGCCGCGACGTCCGACTGTGCGGAGGTGCTCGTCTGCATGCACGCGGAGGGCTCCGACAGCCGGTGTGCGCTCCACCGCGGGACGCGGGTCCGGAAGAATCACACCTCCCGCCGTGACGCGTTCGAGACGGTCGGCGCGGCCCCACTCGGCACCGTCGACTTCGAGGACCGCTCTGTCGAGTTCCGCCGCGAGCACCGCGAGCGCGGGGCGACCGACCTCGACATCGCGCCCGCCCTCGAGACGGAGGTGTCACTGGTGAAGTTCACGCCGGGTGCGGGAACCCGACAGCTGGAGGCGGTCGCCGACAGCGCCGGTGTCGTTCTCGAGGGGACCGGTCTGGGACACGTCAACACCGCCTGGATACCGGAGATCGAGGCGCTGACCGAATCCGGAACGCCCGTCGTGATGACCAGCCAGTGTATCGAGGGGCGGGTCTGTGACCGGGTGTACGACACCGGACGGGACCTGCTGGACGCGGGCGTCATCGAAGGGGAGGATACCCTCCCGGGGACGGCGACGGTGAAACTGATGTGGGTGCTCGCGAACACGGAACGGGAGTCGGTCGCCGAGCGGATGCAGACGCCGCTGGCCGGCGAGATACGGGACCGCTCGGTGCCATGGACCTGAGCGGGGTGGCGGGTGTCGAGTTCCGGCCGGCGACACACGACGACTACGAGGACGTGGCGGCGTTCACACGGGACACCTGGACCGAGCTATCGGACTACATACCAGACGTCTACCACGACTGGATAGCGGGCGAGAACAGACAGACACTCGCGGCAGACACCGGCGACAGGGTGGTCGGTATCGCACAGATGGTGTTGCTCTCACCGACAGAGGCGTGGGCACAGGGGATGCGTGTCGCCCCCGAGGCGCGCGGTGAGGGGGTCGCGGTGGCGCTGACACGCAGACTGTTCTCGTGGGCTCGCGAACAGGGGGCGGTCGTCGCGCGCAACATGGTGTTCTCCTGGAACGAGGCCGGGATGGGGCAGTCACGGAGTGTCGGGTTCGAACCGGTCACCGAGTTCCGGTGGCTCCACCCCGACCCGGCGGCCGGCGACCTGCCGGCGACAGTGTGTTCGGACCCCGAGGCCGCGTGGTCGTTCTGGACCGGGAGCGAGGCACACACCCACCTCGGTGGACTGGCACTCGACATGGACGAGTCGTGGGCGATGCGGGAACTCACCCCGGAGCTGCTGGAGCGGGCGGCAGCGGAGACGGCGCTTCTCACGGTCACCGGCACGGAGGGTGTGCGCGGGCTGGCCTACCGGACCCGGGCGTTCGACCGCGAGGACGAGGACGTGACCGAGCGGTGGGCGGAGTACGGTCTCGGCGCGTGGGCGGACCTGACCGCCGCGGAGACACTCCTCCGGGGGGTGGCCACCGACGCCGCCGACTGTGGAGCCGACCGGACCCGACTGCTGATACCCGAGCGGCCACGGACCGTGTCGGACGGGGCCTACCTGCGTGCCGAACTGGGTGACAACCCCGACTTCGTGTTCGCGGCCGACCTGACCGGCGACTGATCACCCGGCGGGACCGGGCGTCTCCCGGTCCTCGTGCGGTCGTGCGTGACTCTCTACCGCTATGCTACCGCCAGACAGGTGTGTCAGCCCGCGAAACGCATGCAGTTCCGAGACGGGCCGAAAATACTCACGCACGACCGTATCACCGGTGTCGCCCTCCCGGCCGGGGACACCGACACCGGGCGGTTCACGGCCGGCGACCGCCGGGGACACAGTGTCACACTGAACGAGGGCGAGGTGTTCGTGTCGGTCGTGCACGAACCGACAGCGCTCGCACGGGGCTGGCACACCGTCTAGACGAGCACTCCGCCGAGTTCGAGACCGAGCCAGATGCCGGCGGCACCGGCGGGCGCTATCGTGAGGTCGTCGTCGATCACCATCCCCCTGATGGTCGGCTTGATACCGTCGGCGAGCATCCCGCCGAACCCGCCGAACACGACCGCGAGCGGGTCCTCGTGGAGAAAGGGGAGTGCGAGCAGCGCACACGCGAGATACATCGTCGCCAGCGCACGGGGGCGTTTCACACGGCGGAGTTCGCCGACCGACGCCGCGCCGGCGACCGGGTCGGCGAGGGTCAACATCAGGATGGCCGGAATCGCGACCCGGGGCTCGAACGCGACGGCAACCGCCGACGCCGACCCCATGAACAACAGGTACGCCGCCGGCGAGTTCTCCTCGTACTCGCGGAGGTAGTCGAACAGGAACAGGTGGAGCCCGAACCCGAGCCGTGCCACCTCGAGTATCAGGGTGGCAACGGTCACAGCGAGCATCAGTCCGACAATCTGCCACCACTCGACAAAGGGCACCACCAGCAGGGCTGGAAAGGCGGTCCCGGCCACGTGCATGAGTCTGCGACCGAGGTCACCCTCGGACAGGCGGTGCTGGCTCCGCTCCAGGAGCGTGGTCTCGGTCATCCCCACACCTCCGCGGCCGACACCCACCGGTGGTGACGCCGACGGGACAGTCGACGCCGGCGCCTCATAGCTGGTCGAACGCCGTGTCGCCGTCACGGAGTCGTCTGAGCGTGTCCGCGAGGTCACCGACCGGGACGCGGACCTGTGCGGTGCTGTCTCGCTCGCGGACGGTGACGGTGTCTGCCTCGAGTGTGTCGTAGTCGATTGTCACACAGAACGGGGTGCCGACCTCGTCCTGACGGCGGTAGCGCCGCCCGATCGCGCCGGTCTCGTCGTAGGTCACCGACAGTCCGGCCTCGCGCAGTGTCTCTGCGACCTCGCGGGCGTAGTCCGGTAACTCGTCACGGTCCATCAGCGGGAACACACCGACCGTTGTCGGGGCCACCGCCGGCGGCACGGCCAGATACCGCCGCGACTCGCCGTCGACCTCGTCCTCGCGGTAGGCGTGGACCAGCACCGTGTAGACGAGTCGACCCACACCGAAGGATGGCTCCACGACGTGCGGGGTGACGTGCTCGCCGGACTCGGTCACCTCCTCGACGGCGAACCCGGTGTGTTCGACCGGGACGTCGTAGCTGTCGCCGTCGACCTCGACGGTGACGACCCCCCCGTCGAACGCGTCGGGGTCGCGCCGGGCGCGCTCCGCGAGCGCGTCGGCGACCGCCTCCGCCGCCCCGCCGAACGCCGGCCCCAGCTCGCTCATCTCCGGGTCGACCGTCGGACGCTCGACCGTGACGGGGTCGTCGTACTGCTTGAACACCGAGAACGACTCCCCGGAGTGGGCGGCGTGTCTGTCGAGGTCGTAGCTGCCCCGGTCGGCGAACCCGGTCACCTCGACCCAGTCCCCGCCAATCTCGGTCTCGGCGTCCCAGCAGTCGGCGGCGTAGTGAGACAGCTCCCCCGGCAGGTGCTGGCGGTAGCGGAACCGCTCCATGTCGACACCGATCGACTCGTACCAGGGCAGCGAGAGCCCCAGGTAGTAGGCGATCCACTCGCTCTCGATGACCCCCCTGTCGACCGCCTCCTGGACCGTCAGTGCCCGGGGACCGCCGTCGTCGCGCTGCTGTTGCTCGACCGAGTACAGCGGCAGTTGCACGTCCGCGACCCGCGAGAGCGGCGGGTCGTCGGTCTCGGGGTCGTAGAACTGCTCCAGTTCGGCCTGTGAGAACTCCCGGACCCGGACCAGCGCCTTCCGCGGGCTGATCTCGTTGCGGTAGGCCCGGCCCACCTGACCCACCCCGAACGGCAGCTGGTTCCGGGCGTACTCCGCCAGCTGCGGGAACTCCACGAAGATACCCTGTGCCGTCTCGGGGCGGAGATAGCCCGGCGCGGTCGTCCCGGGGCCGATGTTCGTCTCGAACATGAGGTTGAACTCGTCGACCGGTTCCCCCGCGAGTGCCGTCCCGCAGGTCGGACAGCCGATGTCGTGCCCGGCGACTCGCTCCGCAATCTCCTCCGGCGGGAGCGACTCCGCCTCCTCGATGTCGGTGGTGTCCTCGACGAGGTGGTCCGCCCGGTGGGTCGCGCCACACTCGGGACACTCCAGTATCATGTCGTCGAATATCTCGAGGTGACCCGACGCCTCGAACACGGCTTCGGGCAGTATCGTCGGGGCGTCGACCTCCATGTTGCCCTGCCGGGTGATGAACAGGTCACGCCAGCGCTCCTCGACGCTGTCTTTCAGCGCTGTCCCGTGGGGGCCGTACGTGTAGAACCCGCCGACACCGCCGTAGACTCCCGCCGTCTGTGTGAAAAACCCACGCCGCTTGGCCAGTTCGGCGATGCGGTCGACCTCGCTCTCGGGGCCGCCATCTGCCCGAACTGGGTTACTCTCGCCGGTCATCGCACCGCCTCCAGCAGGTGGATATCCTGCACGATGCCGGCCAGACTGTCGCCCTCCATCACCGGAATCTGCTCGATACCGTGCTCGATCATCAGTCGCGCGGCCTCGGCGACCGGCAGACTCCCGCTGACTGTGACCAGGTCACCGGTCATGAACGCGCTGACCGGTTCGTCCGGTATCTCCACGTTCCGGGTCGGCATGTAGCTGTTCCCGACGGCCTTTATCCCCTCCCAGGCCCAGTCGTCGTCCTGGTTGGCGATAGACTCGCCGGTCTCTGTCTCGCCCTCGACGACCCGGGCGACCCCGAGGATATCGACCTCGGTCAGGATGCCGGCCGGCCCGTCCTCGTCCAGCACGACGGCGTAGGGCACCCCGGCGTGGGCGAGTTCTCGCTCGGCGACCGTCAGCGGCGCTTCGCTGTAGACGCAGTTGACCGCCTCGTTCGCGACGTCGGCGACAGTCAACCCGGTCCCCTCCTCGCGAGCGATGGCCCGCACCACGTCCGTGACGGTGACGATACCTTCCAGTCGGTCGTCCTCGACGACCGGGACACGGCGCTCGCCCGCGACCAGCATCCGCTCGGCAACCGACTGGAGGGTGGTCCCGCTCGTCGTCGGGTCCACCTCGTCCGCCAGCAGCGCCAACTGGTCCTCGTCCGGGCGCTCGATGAGTGCACCACGCGAGACGATTCCCCGGTACACCTCGCCGCCGTCTGTCTGTTTTAGTGCCGGCACCGACGAGAACGCCCTGTCCTGCAGGTACTCCAGGGCGTCGTCGCGTGTCCCGGGGATCTCTACCGCGACAACGTCCTCTCTCTCTGTCATTATGCTGGCTACGTTCATTCCTGTGGCTACTCTTTGCCCCACCCACTAAGACCTTGTACATTTCCCGGCAGGAGGCCAGCTGGTTCGGACGCCGCTCGAAGAAGAGGAGCGACCGGGCTGTCTCACAAACTGTGGCGTGGCTCCCGGACGGTGGAGCGGGCGGTCACACCGCCGGTGGGGGACCGCTCAGACGTCGACGCTCGCCTCCTGCTCGGCGGCGACCTCCTCGGGGCGGGCCTCCAGGGTCATCTTCTGGACCTCGACCCGGCGGAGGGGGTAGATTGTCTTCGCCTCGTTGTAGATGGCCGAGGAGAGTCGCCCCTCGACGACGCTGTCGGCCAGGTCGTCGAACGTTCGCTCGGCGGCGGCCTCCTCGACGATGTCTATCATCGTCCGGCGGATCGCCTTCTCCTGGCTCTCGTCGGCGGACTTCGTCGTCAGCGCGACCGGCTGTACCTGCACCCGGTAGTCGTCTGTGGTCAGCGCCGTCACGTAGGCGGCCACCTTCGAGGAGCCCCGCCGCACGAGACTCCGCAGGTAGTCACGGGTCATCTCGTGTTTGATGAACTCCGTGTACGCCGTGTCGCTCGCCATCTCGGTTATCTTGAACGTTAGCTTCGTGTTGTTCCCGCTCGCGTCGTTGCGCAGGTCCGCGAGCGTCGTCTCGATGGTCCGGCCCAGCGCCTGCTCGGGCTCTGCCGCGACCGTCTGTCCGATCTCCGCCCGGTCGAACTGCTCGGGCGCGAGCACCGTGTACCATCGTTTCTCCTGTTTCTGCCTGGATACTGATCTGTCACTCATTGGTATCTCTTGTCGTGTCGTGTCTGTCTGTCTCTGTTGGTTCGCTGTTCGTGTGCTCCGTATCGCTCGCGGACCGCTCGTGCGAGAGGACCCGTGCCCCGGCGGTCAGGTTGACGACGTAGTCGTCGACTGTCGCGTGGAGTCCGCCGGTGTCCTCGCGGTCGATTGTCGTCACGACCCGGGAGCCGTCTACCGCCGTCTCCATCTCGGCGGTGTTGTCCGGGCGGAGTGCCCGGGCGAGCCGTCTCGCGGCCGTCTCGTCCGCGTGCGTGGTCTCGATACGTGCCTCCCGGCGCTCGCTGTGGTCGGTCACAGTGCCTCCCGCAGTTCGAGGACGAACGCGCTCGTTTCGCCCGTGTCGCCCGTTTCACCGTCGAAACGTGCACGTCCACGGGTCCGCGTTCCGGCACCCTCGCCGCCGACGGCACGTGACGCGGTCTCGACCGCCCTGCCCACGTCGACCGTGGCCTCGGGGGCGGCGAGCACCGCGGCCTGCCTGTCTGCAACAACGAGGACGACGGGTTCCGGTGAGCGGTAGTCACGGACCAGTCTGGCGACGGTGCCGACAGGAGCCGTCTGGTCACAGCGGGCGACGAACAGGCCGTCGTACCGACTGGTGCGTGCCTGACGAACCGCCTCGTGTGCCCGCTCGGCGTGGTCGCGCCAGACCGCGAGCGCGTCCAGGTCGGCACCGAGTGCGAGCGCCACCGCGTGACCGGGCCGCTCGCGTGCGAGCGCCCCCAGCACGTCGGCGTAGCCGCCGACTGTCTCGAACGGTCCGCCGACCCGGGGTCCGAGGAGCCCCTCGACGGCCACCGCCCCGCGCGGAACGCCGGCCTCGTCACCGGCGACGGCGAGACCGACCGCCGAGGCGACCGCCCGGCCGCTCTCCAGGCCGGCGAGTCGCTCACGCGTGTCCTCGACAGACCCCGAGAACGGGGCGTGCACGAGCGTCGAGTGTGCCAGTCCCGCCGCGGTGTCTGCCACCGGCACGGCGACCCCGGGCCGGCGCGGGCGCTCCAGCAGTTCCTGGAGTTGCCCGTCCGGCCGTCGGCCGGTCGCGAGCACACCGGCGAGCGCGAGAACGGCACGGTCTGTCGGGAGTCGCTCCCCCGATTCGGGTGCGAGCTCCCGCGCGACCGCGACCGCCGCGAGACTGGCCGGGTCACCGTCGGTGCCGAGCGCCAGGTCCGCCTCCGCCGCCGGCCGGCCGAGTGTCACCGTCAGGTCTGCCCCCGTGTCACGCGCCGCCCTCTCCGGCAGCGGGACGACACAGGTCTGGTGCGCGACGGCGGCCGTCTCGAGTGCATCCGCGAGCAGTCCCGCCGCGGCAACCCCGTCACCGGTGCCCGCCGCGACCAGTCTGACCAGCCCCGCCTCGCGGAGGTGGCCGGCGATATCACTGGGTGTGCGGGCGTCCGCCTGGGGGGTGCCGGCGGTCGACATCAGAGCAGGTCCTTCGCGTCGTCGACGCTGTAGGTGAACTCCTCGTCGAGTTCGTCACCGCGGTAGTAGTCCATCAGCCGGCGGATCTTCGCCTCCGTGTTCTGCAGCGCGCGCTTGTTCTGGTAGTCCGTCGGGTTCTCGCGGAGATGCTCGTCCAGACGGGCCGCACGCTCCATGAGGTTCCGCAGGTCCTCCGGCAGTTCCGGGTCCGCGTCGTGGTCCTCGAGTATCTCTGTTACCTTCTTGCCGGTTGCCAGCTTCACGTCCGGCACCGGTGTGCCTGTCACACCCTCGTCGCGCAACGCGACGCCGATCTCGCTGGGGCTGTGCCCCTGCGCTGCGAGTTCGACGACCCGCTGCTCGACCGCGTCGGGGTCGACATCACTCCACTCCGGGGGTTCGTCTGCCGCCGGCCTGTCCGAGTCGGACGAGCCTCGACGGCGTGTGTGCATTCGTGCCATTGTCTGGATTGGAACTGCACGGGCCGCTGTACTGTTGCGGCTGTGGTGCTGTACACGTTGTCGACACCGCCGCAATCCCAAGCCGCCCAAGCGGGCGGCGCGTCGGAGTTGCGGCCGTGCGTTCCCATTTACGTATGGTCTGTCCCCGCTGTTAACCGTTTCCATTCGGGGGTTCCGGCACGGAGCACCGGCGACGGAACGTCTGTTCCCGGGTCGGCACCGGACTCCGCGACGCCAGTCCGGACGACACGACCCGGTCGGGGACGGACACTCAACTGTTGACGTTCGTCACCCTGAGATACGTCTCGTGGCTAGAGCCGTCGTCGAACAACAGGGTCACCGTGATGTCGGAGTTCGACTCGCCCGCCGCCTCGTCGTAGGTGAACTGCACACTCCCGCCGTCGACTCTCCCCAGTCGGACGCTGAGCACCGACCCGTCGCTGAACACGGCGTCGGTGTCCAGCGACTGTCGTGTACCGACCGTGTAGACACCCGCGTACTGTCCGGCTTGGTCCCCGTCGCTCGTCGAGGTGGGGTCGAAGTACGCCTCCGGGTTCGCGTCCCTGAGTTCGTTGAACACGCTCGACACCCCCGAGTTCTCGTTCGCCGGTTTCCTCACCTCCAGGGCGGTGATTCTCGCCGACTCGCCGCGGTCCACCTCGACGTCGAACTCGAGGAACGACGTCTCGCTGTCGGGGGTCGTCCCGTCGACTGTCTCCACCGTGTCCGCCGTGGTCGACCCGCCACCGCCGGGCGGACCGCCACCGCCGGGCGGACCACCGCCGCCACCCCCACCGCTGTTGCCGTTGTCGTCGTTCCAGTCCCGCGATGCGGTGTCGCGCTTGTCACCGTTCGCGTCGTACAGCGTGACGAACACCTCCCCCTCGAAGCTGTTCGCGTTTTGGTCTTCGAGCATCCGGTAGACGTCTGACTCGGCGTCTACCGTCCGCTCGTCGAGGGTGACCCCGTTCTTGCTGACCGCCTCGATCGTGGCGGTGCCCTCGTTGCTCAGGTTGAGGAACAGTTCGGCGTCGATGTCCTTCCCGTTTCCTCCCGCGGGGTACAGCTGTACGTCCTCGATCTCGTAGACGTTCTCGAGCACCGTCACCTCGGCGGTGTCGGTGCCCGTGTCCGCGTCCGTGTCGACTGTTATCTCTCCGGTCCCGATGTCCGCTCGCGTCGGACCCCACTCCAGCAGCACCTGTTTCGTCTCGTCGTCCTCGATGTACGGGCTCGCCGAGTCGACGGTCTGCCCGTCGAAATCCCGCAGTCGAATCTCCATGCTGCCGTTCTCCCCGCCACGGTTCTTTACTGTCGCCAGTACCGACAGGCTGTCGTACGCGTACACCTCCGCGTCGGTGTCGATCCCCTCGACGGTGAACGCCGGTTCGCTCTCGCCGGCGACGTACACGGTCGTGCTCTCCGTGTCGACGGCGCTCGTGACGGTCACGTTGTACTCGCCGGTGCTGGCGCCGTCTGTCTCCCAGCTGAACTGGAGTTGCTCCGGGCCGTCGTTACTGCGGTCGATGTTGACCGTCTCCGTCTTCTCC
Source organism: uncultured Halobacteriales archaeon (assembly GCA_964520075.1). Classification (GTDB taxonomy): domain Archaea; phylum Halobacteriota; class Halobacteria; order Halobacteriales; family Haloarculaceae; genus Halovenus. Next base: position 33,885 of record CAZFMN010000001.1, read on the forward strand.
TCGATTCCGTCGACCAGCAGCGTGATATCGCCGTCACCGTTGAACCCGACGTTCTCGACGAGCATGTCGACCTGCAGGTCGTTTCCCGTCGTCGTCGGCGAGTTCGTCCCGGTGATGTTCAACTCGTACTGTGGCGACTTGTACTCGCTGCAGTTCATGCCGAGTATCGTCGAGTTGTCACAGCTGAACGTGCCGCTGGGACCGAGACTGATGTGACCGTTCACGTCGGCGTTCGAGAGGTCGACGCTAGAGTCCCCCGTCACCTCGATACCGCCGTCGACTGTCGACCCCTCCTGCACGTCGACGCTCCCGTTCGAGACGATGTCACCGTCGACAGTGGACCCGCCATTTACCGTGGTGTCTCCGCCGGCGGTGACCCCGCCCAGCACGTCCGAGCCCTCCTGGATGTCCGCGCTCCCGACCGAGTCCACCGCGCCGTCGACGGTCGACCCCGTGTCGATATCGACGCCACCCTCGCTCTCCGAGGTGATCGGGCCGTCGATGTCTGAACTGCTCACGGTGACTGTCCCGTCGTCGCTGTCGGTGCCGGCGACGATCTCACCCAGCACGCGCGAGTCCCCCTGTACGTCCACGGTGCCGGCCGACGTGATCTCGCCACCGACGGTCGAGTCCGTGCTGATATCGACACCGCCCTCACTCTCTGAGGTAATCGACCCTCCGACCTCGGAGGCAGTCACGGTGACCGTCCCGTCGTCACCACCGGTCCCGGCGAGAATCCGACCGGCGACCTCGGAGCTCTCCTGCACGTCGACGGTGTTGACCGACTCGATTACCCCGTCGACGAACGACTGCTCGTCGATGTCGACGCTCCCGTTGCCCTCCGCGAAGACGCTGTCGCCGACACGCGAGGCGGTGATATCGATGTCACCGTCGTCGCCGTCTGTTCCGGAGCGTATCTCGCCGGTCACCGAGGAGTTCGTCTGCAGACTCACGCTTCCGGTCGCCTCGACCCGACCCTCGACGCTCGACTGCCCGTCGACGTCGACGTCGCTGTCACCCTTTGTTACAATGTCGCTGTAGTAGTTCGAACCGTTCTTTACGTCGACGTCACCGTCGTCACCGTCTGTCCCCGACTCGACGTTGCCCTCGTAGGTGTTGCCGGCGTCGGTATCGATATCGCCGGTCCCGTTTACCTCACCGATGATGGCCCCGAGGTTTCCGTTTGCGGACTCGATTGTGATATCGTCTATCCGGGGGTAGAACTGGTCGAGGTCACACTCGACGACGACACCGATTACCTCGACGTCGTTCTCGTCGTCGGTCAGTTGCTCCTCGATGTACTCGCAGTTGTACTCCGGCTCCGGGACCCGGTTCGACATCAGGTCCGCCGGTATCTCGACGGTGAACTCGTCGAGGACGGCGGACTCCTGACCCTCGTCCCCGGTCCAGATGACCTGTATCGTCTCGTCCCGCACGGCCGTGATCGTCACGATATCCCCGTCCTCGACCCGGTCGTCGGGCCCGTACATCGAGCTGTTCTCGAGCAGGGTCCCGCCGCTCACGGAGCCGCGGATCTCCACGTTCGCGGGGTCGAGTGTGCCGCCGCGCTGGAGATGAACGAACACGAGCCCCTGCCCCTGTTCGACGGGTGTGCCGAAGTCGTCGGCTGTTACTTCGAGGTCGAGCGGTTCACCGTCCTCGTACAGAAAGGCGAACTCCGCGTCCGGTGTCTCGCTCCCGAACTCGCTGATCGTTCCGAACATCAGCGGTGCGACCACCGCCGCGAGCAACACGGTGACTGCCAGTAACAGCACGACTCCCACGACGGCACTCACACCCCGCTCCTCCCCAGGCCCGTCTGACCTCCCACTGTCGTCGGGACCGGGCGGCGCTACTGCCCGGAGTCTCATTACCGATACAGTTGTTCGCCGTCTGAATAAATGGTTTGATACACCCCCCCGTACCCTCACGTCTCACGGCGCTCGCGCTACCGGGTGCCATGTCCGTTTCCTGGGTGTCGCACGCGCGTCGGGGGCAGGCACGGTTCGGCGCGGGGTGCGGTCGTGACGGTCGTTCGACCCGCTCTCGCTCTCGGTGGGTCGTCCACCGGTCGCGGCACTCACCCGGTGTGTTCCTCCAGGAAGCCGAGTAGTCGGTCACTCACCGCCCGGGAGTGTTCGGCGAAACAGAGGTGCCGACCCTCTGTAGCCTCGAACGTGCCGCGGGGGAGGTCCTCGGCGAGGTCCTGTCCGACGCTGGCCGGCACCACCGGGTCGTCGAGTCCGTGACAGACCAGCGCGGGCAGGTCCACCTCGTGGAGCGGTCCGGCGTCGAATCCGAGCGCGGCCGCGACCTGTGCCTCGAACGCCTCCCGGCCGGCGTCCTCCTCGGCGCGCCACTCACAGAGCTGCCCGGTCAGCCCCGTCCGGTCGAGAAAGGCCGGCGAGAGCGCCCCCGAGAGCGACTCCGCGAGCGCCTGTGGGTCGTCGGCGGGCGCGTGCAGATCACGGAGTGCCCCCTCGTCGACGTGCTGGCCGGTCGGTGCGGTCCCGAGGAGCGAGAGCGTCCGCGCACGGTCGTGCCGGCTGGCGTACCGGAGCGCCACCATCCCGCCGAGTCCGGCACCGACGACGTGGGTCCGCCGTGTCCCGGTTGCCGCGAGCACCGCCTCCAGGTCGTCGGCCATCGTGTCCACGTCGTACGGTCCCGGCGGCGCGTCGGACCGGCCGGTGCCCCGCGGGTCCCAGACCAGCGCCTCGAACGGCCCGGCCACGTGGTCGTACTGCCAGCTCCACTGCCAGGCCCCGTAGCCGGCCGCGCCGACGAACGCGACCGTCTCCCCCGCGCCCGCGCTGTCGTAGTGCAGGGTGACGCCCCCGTGTACTGTCTCGGGCACGGGTTACTCGAAGGCCGTGTCCTCGAGACGCTCGAGTTCGCGCGCCAGTTCCCGGGCCTGCTCCGGGTCGAGTGCCACCTCCACCTCGTTCCCGCCGTCGTCCTCGCAGGCGAGTTTGACCCGCCGGTCACCGAACGCCCGGGCCTCGACCGTCTCGGCGTCGTAGAGTTTCACCGTCGCGGCCTTCTTCGAGGCCCCGACGTGTTTGAGCGTGCCACCGTCGAGTTCCAGCATGAACTGGTCGATATCCAGCGTGAGCATGCCCCACGGTTGGTGACGCCCGGATATAAGCCCACGCAGACCGGGTCGAGACACGCCCGCGGGGGCCGGGCTCCGACGACGGGACACACCGCACAGACAGGTGGACTCGGCGGTGTGCTCGTCCTCGTCACACTCGGCGTGACGACCCCGAACAGTTCGGCGGGTTCGAGACCGGGGGGTCCGGGACGGGGCTGGCGATTTTTGTGTGCGTGGCGCGAACGGTCGAGCGTGCTCACGAAGGACCTCCTGCGGGTCTCGCGGCGCGGCGGCGGCTACCAGCCACAGTTTGTCGGCGCGGAGCGGACGTCACTCGCGGCGCGTGTCATCGGCTGCTACCAGGGGCACGTCGACAGCACCCGCGGGGAGTTGCAGGCGGCGCTGACCGACCTGGAGCGCGAGAGTGACGACTTCAAGCTCGTCCGGGGGTTCGCGAAACTGCTCGACCGCGAGGTGAACTGGGTGGTCCGGGCGCCGCTCGATCCGGGGCGCGCCCGCGAGGCCGCGTTCCGGGCCGGCGAGGCCGTTGGAGTCGTCACCGGGGACGAGCGCGAGCGGGCGCTGGCCCGGGCGGCGGAGCGACTGGATGTCTCGCCCGGGGCCGTCGAGGCGTCACTGTACGCGGATCTCGACCGGCGGGAGGTGCTCGACGGTCTCGACATCCGCTGGGACCCCGCCGACCTGGTCGCACAGTACAACCTCTCGCTTGCACAGACCGCGCTGTTCGACGCCACCGAGGTGCACGTTCGGTCGACGGACCCGAAGCGGGTCGTCTCGGCGGTCAAGCGCCTCCGCCTGCTGTACGAGGTGCGCCGACTCCCGCCCGACGAGCGCCGGACGGTCGGCGAGACAGACCGCGAGGTGGTGGTGACCGGTCCCGACGCGCTGTTTCGCTCGACCCGGCGGTACGGCACCCGCTTTGCCCGCCTGCTCCGGACCGTCGCCGGCACCGCCGAGTGGCGTCTGACCGCGACAGTCGACGACCGCGGCACCGAGCGTGAGCTCGTCCTGACCGACACCGACCTCTCGGTGCCGGGGGTCGAACCGGTCACGGAGGTCAGCTACGACAGCGGTATCGAGGCGTCGTTCGCCCGCCGGTTCGAGTCCCTCTCCGTGCCCTGGGACCTGGTCCGGGAACCCGACCCGCTCGCGGCCGGCGAACACGTCGTCATCCCCGATTTCGCGTTCGACTGGACCCACGGCGGATTCCGCGTCTACTTCGAGATAATGGGGTTCTGGACACCCGGGTACGTCGCGAAGAAACTCTCCAGACTGGCCGATGTCGACGACGTGGAGATGCTGGTCGCGGTCGACGAGAGTCTCGGTGTCGGCGAGGAGATCGAGGCACGCGACCACCGGGCGTTCACCTACTCCGGCGAGGTCGGACTGGGCGACGTGCGGGCCGCACTCCGGACACACGAGGAGCGCCTGGTCGGCGACGCGGCGGCCGCGCTGCCCGACGAACTCCGGCCCGACGCGGATGCCGTGACACTCGCCGACCTCGCCGCCGACCACGGCGTGAGCGAGGCCGCCCTGGAGCGGGTGACGTTCCCCGCCCACGAGCGGGTGGGGCGGACGCTCGTCCGGCCCGCCGTGCTCGCGGAACTCGGCGAGCGGCTCTCGCCCGGGATGCGACTCGACGCCGCCGAGACTGTCCTCGCGGAGTACGGAATCGACGATTCGAGCAGTCTCCTCTCGGCGCTTGGCTACCGTGTCGAGTGGGAGGGGCTCGGCGGCGGTGTGTTGCGCGAGTGACCCACCCGGGTCTGCGCCGATAGACGGTAAGTTCAAACCGGCATAGCGAGGACTGTCTACCGTGAACCTCAAACGGACGCTCATAGAGTCGCTTCCGCCCGGGGTGAAGCGACTGCTGGCGGTGCCGTACGACCGCTACCAGACGCGGACGGCGAACAGACAGTTCGCGCGCAAGCAACTCCCGGCGTACGACCCCGACGACGGCGCGCCACGACATATCGTCTGTGTGGTCGTCGACGCGCTCCGGACCGACCACGTCGACGAGGAGCTCACGCCGTATCTCGCCTCGCTGAACGGCTGTAACGCGGTGACACCGGGTCCGTGGACCTTTCCGGCGGTGTCCTCGATGGTGTCGGGGGCCTACCCGCACGAGCACGGTGCGATACGACAGACCGACGACCCGGCGGAGATAGCGGGGTTCAGCCTCCCGCCGCGGATGGACGAGGGTCGCGAGACGGTCACCGAGGCGCTGGCCGGTGCCGGCTACGAGACCTACGGCGGGTTCGGACACGACACCCCGTTCGTCGCGCTCTCGGGCCGGTTCCACGAGCACGACCTCTTTCACAACGTGACCGCCACCGCCGAGGACGTGTTCGACGCCCACCTCGACTGGGTGGCCGGGCGGGACCGGACCTTCTCCTTTCTCCACCTCGCCGACCCGCACATCCCGGTCGACCCGCCACGGGAGTACTGGGCGAGCCACGACGTCGACCGGTCGATAGACGACCTCGAGAACTGGGCGTACCGGACCGATACCGAGTGTGACGGGGCCTGCGAGCGGTACCGCGAGCACAGGCGACGCCTCTACCGGGCCGCTGTGGATTATGTCGACGACGTGCTCGCGGAGTACGCCGCGAGGCTCGACTCGACGCTCGAGGACTCGCTCCTGCTCGTCACGGCCGACCACGGCGAGTCGCTCTGGGACCACGTCGAGGTGGACGTCGAACAGTTCGGCGGGAACGGCTGTGTCGGCCACGGCGGCGCCCCGTACGAGGGGCTCGCGCGTGTCCCGCTGCTGACAGACGCGGACTGGCAACTACCCGACGGCGCGTCGCTCGTGGACCTCGCGCCGACAGTCGCCGATGTCGTCGGTATCGACTGGACGTCGCCGTCCGGTCGGTCGCTGCGCTCGGACGACCCACGCGAGGAGCTGGTGCTCGTGGAGGGGTCACTCGACGGACACGAGAAGAAGGCCATCTACCGGGGTGAGTACAAGCTCATCGTCTCGAACGGTGACGATGTCGAACTCGGATACCGCCTGCCGGAGGAGGAACGGACGACTGTCCCACAGGAGACGCGCGAGGCGATGCTCGACGGACTGCCGGCCTGGCCCGACGGACAGCGGGTCGGCACCGAGGTGTCCGACGTCGTCGCGGACCGCCTCGAGAAACTGGGCTACAAGTAACCGATCGCTGTCACGACCGCCGGAGTCGCGGTGAGTGTCGACGAGCGAGGTTACGGTAACTGTGACTCGACCGGAGTCGCGGTGAGTGTCCGGGGACCGGCGCTCAGTTCACACGTAGCCGAGGTGGCGGTGAGTGTCCGGAGACCGGCGCTCAGTTCACATGTAGCCGAGGTCGCGGAGTCGTTCCATGAGGTCCTCCTTGTCCTGTGCGCGGCCGGCACGCTCGGTCGTCTCCTCCAGGTTCTGCATCCACGCGGGTTCGTCGGTGGTTTTCTCGGTCGAGACCTCAGACCCGAGCGAGCGGAACCCGGCAACGTACTTCGGGGAGATGGGGATGTCCGTCCAGTCGACGCCCTCCGGCAGGTCGCCGGCGGACTCGGGAACGTGACCGACCGGGAACCCGGGGACCTCCTCGGGAACGACGTACTGCCAGAACGCGTCCCAGACGTCCGGTTCGGCGAACTGCAGGATCGGCTGGACACGGTCGTGTGGCGGGTAGATGTCGGGGTCGTGTCGCGGCGAGAAGAACGTCTCGTCGGCGCGGGCCTCCTGTTCGTCCCAGCGGACACCCGAGATGACACCGTCGATGTCGTGTTCTTTCAGCGCGTCGTTCAGCGCCACCGTCTTCAGGAGGTGGTTCCCGACGTAGGTGTCCAGCAGGAACGGGAACTCCTCGTCCTCGTACTCCAGGATCTCGCGGACGTGGTGCCGGTTGTGCTCGTCCAGTTCGGCCACGGGGATATCGTCACCGGGGTCGAGGTCGTGTTCGTCGACGTACGCGCCGACGTCCTCGTTGCGCGCGTACACCACCTCGATATCCCACGCATCGGCCCAGCGCTCGACGAAGTCGGTTATCTCGTCGAAGTGCTGGAAGTGGTCGATAAACACCGCCGTCGGCTTCTCGAAGCCGAACTCCTCGGCGACCTCGTTTATGAAATACAGCGTCAGTGTCGAGTCCTTCCCGCCGGTCCACATCACCGCGGGGTTGTCGTACTCTGCCAGTCCCTGTCGGGTGACATCGACCGCCTTCTCGATTTTCGAGTCGAGCGACGGGTACGCGTCCGGGTCCTCGCCCTCGCCGTCTGTGTAGTCGACGCCGACGTACGCCGGAAACTCTGCTGCCATGTGTAGTGGCCAATTCGCGTGAATAAAAAGGATTGTGTAACGCGGTTCCGACTGTCACTCTCTCCCGTGGTCTCTCGACCTACGCGAACCCGGCCCTCGCGGGGAGTCACGGGCTGACCGGGCGGTGTCTCCCGGGATTTATTCGGCCTCGGCATCTACTAGTTAGTGATGGGTGACAGCGAGGACTCGGACCGTCGCTCCGGTGAGCGAGCACGGGACGTGCCGCCTGACCCCGCAGAGACCGACGATGGTGACCCGGTGGCGTCGTTTCGCCTCGGTGAAACACCGACCGTCGACGCGGACGACCCGCCGGACCCGGGTTCGGGAACCGGCGCCGACACGGACGGTCGGACCGTCGATGACGTGCCGACACCCGACGAACTCGACGGGCTGTTCGACGTCTACGAGGTTCGCCGCGACGGTGACGCGGTCCTGTATCTCGGCGAGCCCCGGGCCTCCCGGGAGCGTCTCGAGCGGGACCTGTGGGGCCTGTTCAACGACCGCGGGTACGATGTCACACTGCAGCGTGGCTACACCGGCGGGACCGTCCCGATATCGCGTGGCGAGCACGTGCTGGTCGCCGAACCCCGCTCTGTCGGCATCGACGGGGTTCCCTGGCTGAACGTCGGCCTGTTCCTCGGGACCGTCCTCTCGACGCTTTTTGCCGGGGCGTTCTACTGGTACCAGATACCGGTGTTCGAGGAACCCCTGCGGATACTCGAGGCCTGGCCGTTCACCGCCGCCATTATCGGTGTGCTCGGTATCCACGAGCTCGGACACTACGTCCTGAGCCGCTACCACGGTGTGCAGGCGTCACTGCCGTACTTCATCCCCGTTCCGACCTATATCGGCTCTCTCGGTGCGGTCATAAAGATGGAGGGTCGCATCCCCGACCGGAAGGCGCTGTTCGACATCGGGGTGGCCGGCCCGCTCGCCGGGCTGGTCGCGACTGTCGTCGTGACGGTGATCGGGTTACAGCTCGACCCACTGCCCGCACAGCAGGCCGCCAGCCAGCAGGCCGCCGAGGAGGGGGCGATCATGTTCAACTACCCGCCGCTGCTCGAATTTATCGCCGGTGCGGTCGGGGCGGGTGGCAGCCTCGATGGCGGTCCCGTCCACCCGGTGGTGTTCGGCGGCTGGGTCGGGATGCTGGTGACACTGCTCAACATGCTCCCCGTCGGTCAGCTCGACGGGGGCCACATCCTGCGGGCGATGGTCGGCGAGCGCGCACAGCTGGTCGCCCGGACCGTGCCGGCGCTGCTCTTTGGTCTCGCGGCGTACCTGCTCGTGTTCCGCGGGTTCGATTCGGTGCTCATCTGGACCATCTGGGGCTTTTTCGCGCTCGGACTGGCCTACGCCGGGCCGGCGACACCGGTCGACGACTCCGGACTCGGCCGGGGTCGGTTCGCGCTCGGTGTGGTCGCCTTTGTCCTCGGCGTGCTGTGTTTCACCCCCGTTCCAGTCGAGGTCGTCCAGTCGGCCTGAGCCCGCGCCAACCGGCCCGTTCACCCCGGAGCCCCGCCTGAATACCATGATTTATGCCTGCAGGCAGTCGATATAAGCACGCTATGGGAAAGACGCTCACGGAGAAGATACTCGAGGACCACCTCGTCGAGGGGGAGCTCGAGCCCGGCGAGGAGATCGGGATCGAGGTCGACCAGGTGCTCACACAGGACACCACCGGCACGCTCGTCTGGCTCCAGTTCGAGGCGCTCGGACTCGACGAGGTCCAGTCCGAACTCGCCGCACAGTACTGTGACCACCAGACCTACCAGTTCGATTTCAAGAACACCGACGACCACAAGTTCCTGCGCTCCGCGGCGGGCACGTACGGGGCGTACTTCTCGCGCCCGGGAAACGGTATCTGTCACAACGTCCACCGCGAGAACTTCGCCGCGCCCGGAAAGACGCTGCTGGGGTCGGACTCTCACACGCCCACGCCGGGTGGACTCGGCCAGCTCGCAATCGGGTCCGGCGGGCTGGACGTCGCCGTGGCGATGGGCGGCGGCGCATACTACATCGAGATGCCCGAGATCGTCGAGGTCCGTCTGGAGGGGGAGCTTCCGGGCTGGGCAACCGCGAAGGATATCATCCTCGGGTTGCTCCGCCGGCTCTCTGTGAAGGGTGGTGTCGGCAGGATATTCGAGTACACCGGTCCCGGTGTCGAGACGCTCACCGCACCCGAGCGGATGACCATCACAAACATGGGGACGGAGCTCGGTGCGACGTCGAGTCTGTTCCCGACCGACGACCGGACCCGCGAGTACCTGGAGCAGGTCGGCCGACCCGAGGAGTTCGTCGAACTCCAGCCCGACGAGGACGCCGAGTACCACGACTCGCTGACGGTCGACCTCTCGGAGCTGGAGCCGCTGATCGCGGAGCCGTCGATGCCCGACAACGTCGTCCCGGTGCGCGAGGCCGCCGGCACCGAGGTCGACCAGGTGATAATCGGCTCCTGCACGAACGGTGCCTTCGAGGACATCCTGCCGGCCGCGAGGATGCTCGAGGGCCGGAGCATCGACATGTCGACGGAAATGATAGTCGCGCCGGGTTCGAAGAAGGCGAGCGAGATGCTCGCCCGTGGCGGCTGGACCGCCGAACTGATGGCCGCCGGTGTCAACTTCTCCGAGGCGACCTGCGGGGCGTGTATCGGTATCGGTCACGTCCCCGGCAGTGACTCGGTGAGTGTGCGCACGTTCAACCGCAACTTCGAGGGTCGCTCCGGCATCGAGGAGGACAACGTCTACCTCTGCTCGCCCGAGGTCGCCGCCGCGACCGCCCTGAACGGGGAGATAACCGACCCCCGTGACCTCGACGCCGACATCGAACCGCCGGGGTACGAACTCCCCGGCGAGTACGAGGGTGCCGAGAACGACATAATCGACCCCGAGGACTCCATCGACGACGAACTGATAAAGGGGCCGAACATCAGCGACGTGCCGCTGAAGGACCCGCTCGACGCCGACCTCGAGGGGCCGACACTGCTGAAGATGGGTGACAACATCACGACCGACCACATCATCCCCGCGACACAGGATATCCTGATGTACCGGTCGAACATCCCGAAACTCTCCGAGTTCACCCTCTCGCGTGTCGACGACACGTTCGCGGACCGGGCGCTCGCGAGTGACGGCGGGTTCCTCGTCGCCGGCGAGAACTACGGTCAGGGCTCCTCGCGCGAGCACGCCGCCCTGTGCCCGATGTTCCTCGGTGTCGAGGGGGTCCTCGCACAGAGTTTCGCCCGCATCCACCGGGCCAACCTGTTCAACTTCGGCCTGCTACCACTCGAGATCGACGAGGCCGACTACGAGCACATCGACCAGGGCGACCAGATCGAGGTGGTCGACGACATCGCCGCGGCCGTCCGGTCCGGTCAGGAGGAGTTCACCTTCCGCGTCAACGGTGACTGGGAGGGCACCGGCACACTCGACGCGAGCGAGCGCGAGCGCGACATCCTCGCGGCCGGCGGCAAGCTCTCCTACGTCAGACAGCAACACGAGGACGGCGGTGCCGCACCCGCCGACGACTGAGTTTGACCCCACCGGTCTGCTCCGTGGCCGGTTCCGTCTGGTTTCTGGCTCGGATACACCGTTAGCACTTTTATCAATCTCCGAAATTAACACACGGAGTGAAGCCACAATGGACTACGAGTTCACGCACAAGCCGTCGTACACACACCTGATTGTTTCACTGGAGCGGGGAGAGTCGGTACAGGCCGAACCGGGCGCGATGGTCGGTCACTCCTCCACCGTCTCGATGGAGACCGAGTCGAACAGTGACGGGTTGCTCGGGTCGGCAAAGTCGATGCTCGGCGGGGAGTCGACGTTCGTAAACAACTTTACCGCGGAGGAGGGGCCGGGACAGGTGACACTGGCACCACCATCACCCGGTGACGTGATGTCCTACGAGCTCCAGAACGAGACACTGTACTCCACCGATGGGGCATTTCTCGCCGGGACCGAGGATGTCGAGGTTGACTCGGAGATCGGGGGTGTCAAGTCGGTTATCGGCGAGGCCGGACTGACACCGCTGGCGCTTCGAGGGACCGGCACGGTCTTTATCGACGCCTACGGTGGTCTCGAGACGTTCGAACTGGGGCGCAACGAGTCCTACGTCCTGGACAACGAGCACCTGATCGCCTGGGACGACAGCATCGATTACACCACCCGGAAGGTCGGTGGTCTCAAATCCACGATGCTGAGCGGCGAGGGGCTGGTCTTCGAGTTCACCGGCCCGGGCACCGCCTGGTACCAGACCCGCGACATAGAGGCGCTCGCGTCGTTCCTCAACCCGTACATCTCGACCGGTGATTCCTGACGGGCCACTTCCGGACAGTCACCGCCTGGGTGTGGGTCTCGCCCGCCTGGAACGGGGGTCGTGACTCCGGGGAGAGTCACCCCAGCCACGCGCGGATAGCCGCCCTGTCGGACTCCTGCAGCAGGACCCACCCCGAGAGCCAGACGTAGCCTCCGGTGACCGCGGTGGCGGCGAGGACACCCCAGCCCGTGCCCGCGACCGCCTTTGTGACGAGCAGGAACGCGACAGACGGCACGACGGACAGAACCGCGTACAGTTGCTCGCGGCTGAACGGCACGAACCCCTCCCGGTGGTACAGGACGAGGAGTTCGGTGGTGTTGTTCACCACCAGCGACACCAGAAAGGCGGTTCCCAGTCCGAGTGGGCCGTACCGGACGGTGAGGAGGATCATCAGCGGAACGGCGACACTCGCGTTGAGGACCTGTGTCAGCAGGCTCACCCGCTCGTTGTCGGTCATCAGCAGGAGGAGTCCGACACTCCCGAACACGGTTGCGACGAACTGCGCGACGAGCACCGCACGGAGGACAGCCGCCTGCCCGACGTACGCCCCGTCGAACGTGCCGAGCAGCTCCGGGGCAAAGGCGAACCCGACGACCAGCACCGGTGTCGTCGTCACTGTCGCGAGTCGGCTCGTCTGGACGTAGAGACGCTGGAGGCTCTCCCCGCGGTCGTCACCGTACAGCTCCGCGGCGATGGGGGGCAGGATACCGTTCACGCCGCTCAGCGGCCACCTGACGACGCGGCCGAGCACCAGGGACAGACTGAACGCACCGGCGGCGACCGGTGAGAGCGCGAGCGCCATCACGACGAACACGGCCCGCCGCTGGACGAGTTCGAGCACCGCGACGCCGGTTGCGTTCGCCGTGTACACCAGAAACTCCCGGACGACCTGCCGGTGTGAGCGCACAGCGCCGAGTCGCAACTCGGTCGTCGAGCGGAGCACGGCCCAACCGACGACGGTCAGGCCGAGTGCGGCCACGGTAACACCACCCCACAGCCACAGCAGTGAGTCACCCCGGGTCAGGGTGAGCACCACGACCGCCCCGGCGAGCAGTGTCAGCGGCTTGAACAGCCGTGAGACGAGCATCGCGGGTCGTATCATCCGGAGCCCACGGAACACGTCCCGGAGGTTCCGCAAGAGCAGAAAGGGCAGCAGTCCCAGCGCGAACAGAACCACGACCCCCTCGTGACGCGGCTGTAGCAGTGTCACTTCGACGATAGGGGCCCTGAACACGACGAGCAGCGTCGCGGTGACAGCCCACACGGCGACGAACCCGAGAGACCCGGCACTCAGCAGTGTCCGCCGTGCCGGTGTCGACACCCTCGGGAGCGTCCGGGAGTAGCCGTCGCCGAGTCCGGCGACCAGATTCCGCGAGATTGTCTCACCCCTGACGAACACCGAGACGAAGCCGTACGCCGCCGCGCCGAGACCGCCGGTGACGAGATACGCGAACCCCGCCAGCAGCGCGCGCTCGCCGACGAACGCACCGATGCCGACGACCGACTTCTCGATGATCTCCGCGAGCAGTGCATCGTCACCCGTCCCGTCGGCCGGTCCCGTCACTGTGGCATCTTCGTGCGCCGGACACTTGCGTCTGCCCGGACAACAGTAGCGCGTGCCACGGCTCCCGACAGTCACCCCGGGAGGCCGCGCGACGTATACGTACAGTCGAGTTGATGCGAGGGGCCAACTTTGAAATCACGACAGGTTGTAGCTTCACTGGGTCAGTTGCAGTCACGCCCGGTCTGACAGCCCCGACACGAGCGACCGACAGAACGAACCTCACACCAGATGAAACTCTCGTACCGTCACGCGAATATCACAGCGGGAAACGAGTCGTTTCTGCTTAGCTACCAGTCAGACAGCAGGTCGACGGGGGCCAGTTGCGTCCTCGTCGACGCCGGGACAGGTCTCGACGTGGCCGACCTGCTCGACCCTGCCGACGACCTGGTCGCGGTCTGTCTGACCCACGCCCACGCCGACCACTACCAGTCACTCGGCGAGTGTGTGCGTGCCGGGGCGACGGTCTACACGTCCCCTCCAACTGCCGATATCTTCGGGGACGTCGCGGACATCGCGGCCCGACAACTCGACGGGGAGTCACTGGGTGTCGAGGCCGGGGATGTCCGGCCGGTCGACGGGTGGACAGCGCTCGCGCCGGGGGTGTCCGTGCATCCGGTTCCGGCGGGTCACGCCCCCGGTGCGGTCGGGTATCTGTTCGAGTTCGCCGACGGGGCCGACAGCCACCACGTGCTCGCGACGGGCGATTTCACCAGGCGTCGCGCCGCGGGCTACCCCGGGATAGACACGTCCCTGGCGGATATCGACGTGCTGTTCTGCACCGTTGCGACGAGTGAGGGGTTCGAGGCGAACCTCTCGGAGGGGCTCGGGCACGCGCTGCACCGGGCACACACCGGTGCCCGGACGCTGGTCGCCACCAGCGGGCTGTTCGGGGTGCAGGTGACGTACCTCCTGAACGCGCTGGCGAGAGAGCTCGGTCTCTCTGTCACAGTTCGCCCAGTCGGGCACGTGGCGAGTCTCTACGAGACGCTGGGCTACAGCGGCCGGCACGTCGACCCGACAGCGGTGTTCGATGACCCGGCAGCGTGTCTCGAGCAGGGTGCAATCAGCGTGGCCGGCCCGGAGACACCCACCGAGGGGAGCAGCGAGCGCCTGTTCCACCGGCTCCGGGACGACCCGAACGGCTGTGTCGTCCAGCTGTACCACTCCGAATCCGGGTCGTTCGACACCGGACGGTGTACCGTCCACTCCTACGAGACGGTCAACCACCCGCCGCGTGAGGCACTCGAGGAGGTTCACGACGCACTCGCGCCGTCCCACACGGTGGTGGTGCACCAGCACGGCGGTGCGGGGTCGAAGTTCAACCACCTCGACAGCACCGTGTGGGCACCCACAGACGGGAGGGAGTACACGCTCTACCAGGACGGGTGGCAGACACCGCCCTGGATGGGGCGGAGACACGCCAGCACGGACACCACCCCGACGGGGACGCTGCGGGCACAGATAGAGACCGACCTGACCGACGAGCTCACGCTGCCACCGATTACACGCCACGACACCGCCGACCTCACGTCGGAGGGTGTCGACCTGAGGCGTGTCGAGGCGATTGTCGACCAGTCGCGTTCGACCGGGACCCGAACCCCCCGACAGCGCTCCACAGCCGACACCTCCACGAAGTATCGGGGGTCGACAGCAGGCGGCACGGCGACACCCACCGACCCGCAGTCCGGCCACAGCGGCGCGGAGCAGACAGGCACCGTACCAGGAGACACCGAGACAACAACAGAACAGATGAGACAGACCAGCAGTTCGACCGGGAGCCCAGACGCGGAATCGGAATCAGAGCCTGACTCGGAGCACCCACACCCTGGTGGGATGGTCGACTCGCTCCGGACTGTCGTCAACGGGGTCGACCCGCGGATTCGGAACGCTATCGAACGTGGCGCGGTCGACCCGGACGAACTGGTCTCGGCACTCGAACTGAGTACCGAGGCCCGGTCCCCGCCCGTGGACGAGGACGGACCCACCGAGACAGATAGAGCGGTATCCGAGGAGGAGGACGGCGAACCACCGACCGAGGAACCGGAGTCGACACCGGCCGGGGAGTCCGAGAGAACCCCGCCAGCCGATCCGGAGTCGACACCGACGGCCGATTCGGACCAGACACCGGCCACGGACTCGGACCAGGCACGGGCGACCGATTCGGAGCCGACACCGGCGACCGATTCGGAGTCGACACCGGCGGCCGATTCGGAGTCGACACCGGCGGCCGATTCGGAGCCGACACCGGCCGGGGAGTCGGGGGGAGGTGAGGGGACCGGAGCAGCGGGAGCAGAGACAGACGACACGGAGACAGACACCCCCGGACGGGACGGGTCGTCAGTCGAGCACGCCCAGAGCGCGGGCGACGGCACAGAGACCCGCCCGCCGGGGCAGACCCGGGCACACTCGACGGCACGAGAGGGGTCGGCCACGGGCGACAGTAGCCCCGACGACGAACAGACGGTAGCACTCGAACTGTCGGCGTTCACCGTGATGCTCGCGGAGCACGCTGTCGAGGACAGGGGTCCCGGGACAGTGGTCGGCGAGGCGGTTCCGGCGTTCCTCGAGTCGCTGCTCGCGGGTGAGGAACCGGCCACGTCGACGCTGTCGGGGGACCTGTCCGGGGGACCGGCGGGGGACACGCTCGGTGCAGTCGCCGCCAGCGAACCCGATGTGGACGACGTGGTGGCGTTGATACGGACGAGTGTCACACAGTACGTCGGTGCAGACAGTCGGACCGTCCCTGTCCCCGGCGTGGAGCCGTACCTGCCGCTCGTCGATGCGGTCGCCGCAAACAAGACAACCGACACCACGTCGCGGTCAGCGGTGATCACCCGCGCCGTCGAGTACTACATCGCGCGGCAGTAGGTCGGTTCCACGGCGGATACAGCAGAAACAGATGCCGAGTCACGCGCGGACTGGCCCCGCGTCGCTCTCACCACCCGGCTGTCGTGTCGCTGTCAGATCAGGCCGAGCGCCCTGTCGAGCACGAGGGCCGTCAGCGCACCGAGTGCGAGCGCGACCACCAGGCCCGGTGCCGCCAGCAGCGCGACGAACGCCGGCACCGCCGCCGCGTAGGTCAGCAGACCGCGGAGCGTGTACGTCTCGGTGTTCACCGGGCGAGTCGTCGAGGTGTAGCGCGTTCGAGCGTCCATATCTGTACACAGGGGCTACACCCACTAAAAGATAATCTGAAGAACACTTCTGTAACGGGTGTTACTGAAACTCTGTTCAGTATCGTCTTCGGCACAACACTTTCGTAGCTGACAGTCGCTAACCCCGATATGGGATTCACGACAACAGCATCGACGGACGTTGGCCTCGCGCGGGACCACAACGAGGACTCGGTCTACAGTGAGACACGGGAGGACGGTGACGTCGCGCTGCTCGCTGTCGCGGACGGTATGGGTGGACACCGCGCCGGCGACGTTGCGAGCGAGGCGGCAATCGAGGCGTTCGTCGAGCACGTCTGGGCACACGACTGGGAGCCCACCCCCGAGAGCCGGCAGGCGTTGCTTTGCTCGGCGGCGAGGGCGGCGAACACGCGTCTGCGCGAGATGGTCGCGGAGAACCGCGAACTCGACGGGATGGGTACGACGCTGGTGGGGGCGATACTGGAGGACGGCGAGGCGGCGCTTGTCAACGTCGGTGACAGTCGCGGCTACCACGTCCACGGCGGGGGTATCGACCAGGTGACGACCGACCAGTCGCTGGTACAGCAGCTCGTCGAGGAGGGGCGAATCGAGCCCGAGGAGGCCGACGACCACCCCCAGAAGCACGTCCTCTCGCAGGCGCTCGGCACCGGCGACGAGGTGGAGCCCGACACCTACCACCTCCCGCTGGAGGACGTGTTGCTGCTGTGTTCGGACGGCCTGAGCGACGATGTGCCCGACAGCGAGATACACGACAGCGTCGCGGGGTCGCCGTCGGTAGACGCCGCCGCGGAGAATCTCGTCGAACTGGCGAACGAGCGCGACGGGAGCGACAACGTCGGCGTCGCGCTGGGCCGGGAGCTCTGAGCGGGGCCGACCCGGCAGCCGCGGGCGTCCGGCTCCGTTCGTATCGCGAGTTCACTCTGTTACAGTCACGGCCAGACGACCGAGTTCGGTAGCGAGGAGGCCCAGGGAAACCAACAGCATAGTCAGGCTCTTCTGACTGGCAGTCGAGAAAGGAGACATGACACGGCGCGAGTTTCGGTCGCTGGTCACGCCGTCGGAGGCACACGAGGCAATCGAGTCGCTGTCGTTCGGGGGGGGCATCGAGCGGGTGCCGCTGTCGGAGGCACACGACCGGGTGCTGGCCGAGCGGGTCGACGCGGGAATCGACGTGCCGGGGTTCGACCGGGCGGCGATGGACGGGTACGCGGTCCGGGCGGCGGACACGTTCGAGGCCGGCGACGGGTCGGTCAGCCTGCCGGTGACCGGGACCGTCCACGCGGGCAGTTCGCCGGAGATGACCGTCGACTCGGCGGTCGCCGTCGACATCGCGACGGGTGCGGTGATGCCGACGGGGGCAGACGCGGTGGTGCCGGTCGAGCAGACCGTCGAGAGTGAGGACACGGTCGAGATACGGACGGCGGTCACCCCGGGCGAGCACGTCATGCTCCGCGGGGGGGACATCGCGGGTGGTGACCGCGCGCTGGCCCCGGGCACCCGGCTCGGACCGCGACACGTCGGACTGCTCGCCGCGCTCGGGAGAGAGGAGGTGCCGGTGCGGGAACGCCCGCGGGTGGCGGTCGTCTCGACGGGGGAGGAACTGGTCCAGCCCGGTGACCCGGTCGACCCGCGGTCCGGGCAGATATACGACGTGAACAGCCACTCGATAGCGAGCGCCGTCCGGGCCGCGGGCGGTGACCCGACGGTCTACGAGGCGGCGACCGACAGCCGCGAGGCGTTGCGGGCGGTGCTCGACCGCGCCACGGCGGCGTGCTCGCTCGTGCTCACCTCCGGGTCCACGAGCGCCGGCAGCACCGACCTGCTGTACCGGCTCCTCGAGGAGGAGGGCGAGAAACTCGTCCACGGTGTCTCGGTCAAGCCCGGCCGGCCGTTGCTCGTCGGCCGACTGTCCGGAACCGCATACGTCGGTCTCCCCGGCTACCCGGTCTCGGCACTGATGACGTTCACACAGTTTGTCGCGCCACGGCTCCGGGCGGCGAGTCGCTCCGCGACGGACCCGGAGCGCGGGATACCCACTCCCTCGCGCGGGGGAGCCGGTGGCTCGACCCCTCCGGGCGGGGAGTCGAACGGGACGGCTGCGGGCTCTGCTGGTAGCGCCGGAGCCGGGACCGTCGAGGCGAGTCTGCGGACGCGTGTCAGATACGACGGCGGTCGACTGCGGCTGTTACCGGTGGGGCTGGTCGAGGACGGCGACGGCTCCGAGGACGGCGACGGCTCCGAGGACGGCGACGGCTCGCTCGTCGCGTACGCACCCGAGAAGGGAAGCGGTGCGACAACGACACTGGCAGAGACCGACGGGTTCGTTCGGATGGCGCCCGAGCGGTCGCTGTTCGCCCCGGGAACCGAGGTCACCGTCGAGCGGTTCGACGCGAGCGCCCCCCTGCCGTCGCTTCTGGGTGTCGGCGACCCGGACCCGGTGGTGTTCGCGCTGCTCGACAGACTCCCAACACCGCGGTATCTGCGCCTCGGCGAGGCCGACGCCCGCCGCTGGTTCGACGACGGTGTGCCCGACCTGCTCGTGACGACAGGGGGTGAGGAGCCACCCGGTACGGGGGTGGCCCGCTGGGAGCGCGAGTGGGGGCTGGCCGTTCCCGACGGCAACCCCGACGGCGTCGACGGACTCGACCGACTGACCGACGGTGACCTGCTGTTTGCGAACCTCGGGACCGACCTCTCGGTGCGCGAGGCGTTCGACACACACGCCGAGTCGGTCGGGGTGGCAGTCGAGGACACCCCTGGCTACCACCGTGGACTGCCAGGACTGGAATCGGCCGTCCGGACCGTCGCAACCGGTGACGCCGACGTCGGACTCGGTCTGGGCACGACTGCCGTCGACCACGGTCTCGATTTCGTCCCGCTCGGAACCCAGACCGTGCGTGTCGCGGTTGCACCCTCGCGCCGCGGGAAATCCGCGGTGGCGGCTCTCGAGGAACTGGTCGAGCGGACACTCCCCGACCTGCTCGGTGAGACGGCCGGCTACCCGTGAGCCGATATCCGAACGTTCAGGTGAGTGCCGCTCGGTAGTCCGAGCAGTGAGCAACGAGCCGCCGGAGTCGGGGGACGAACCGTCCAGACTGTCATCTGCCGACGATGGCTCGCGGGACCCGAGGCGACTGGAGACCGACGTCACCGATGCACAGGACCGGCGTAAGGGCGACACCGAGCGCACAGACCGGACGCCCGACGGGGACACCGCCCGTGCGTCCGACGACACCCCGGGAGAGACCGTGGTTCACCCCCGTACCGACGGTGGTACCGACCGGTCCAGTGACGACCCCGGCGCGGATGATGGTCCAGACGGTGGTACCGACCGGTCCGGTGACGACCCCGGCGCGGACAGCGGTCCAGACGCAGGTCCCGACCGGTCCAGTGACGACCCCAGTGTGGATAGCGGTCCGGACGGTGACGAGGAGCCACGCGAGTCGATCACGGAGGGGAGTCTCGCGCGGCCGCTGTTCAACCTCGCCTGGCCCATCGTCGCCATCCAGTTGTTACAGGTCACCTACAACATCGCGGACACGCTCTATCTGGGGCGGCTCTCGGCGGACGCGGTCGGTGCGTTGAGCCTCGCCTTCCCGCTCATCTTCCTGCTGGTGGCGGTCGCGGGCGGGTTCACCACGGCGGGTGCAATCCTGGTGGCGCAGTACACCGGTGCAGAGGGTGACGAGTCCGCCGGGAAGGTCGTCGGGCAGACGTTCACGAGCGTCGGGGTGCTCTCGCTGGTGATTGGCGCGGTTGGGTTCGTCTACACCGGACCGGC
This sequence comes from uncultured Halobacteriales archaeon, assembly GCA_964520075.1. Taxonomy (GTDB): domain Archaea; phylum Halobacteriota; class Halobacteria; order Halobacteriales; family Haloarculaceae; genus Halovenus. The sequence goes on from CAZFMN010000001.1 coordinate 54,102, forward strand.
GTTAGACCTGCTGCCGAGCGACCCCGACACCTCCGAGGCGGTCATCCCGCTCGCGGCCGACTACATGGAGGTCATCTTCCTCGGAATCCCGTTCCTGTTCGGGTTCTTCGTCTTCGCGGCGCTGATGCGGGGGTACGGCGATACCCGGACACCAATGTACGTGGTGGTGGTGTCGGTGGTGGCGAACGTCCTGCTCGACCCGTTTCTCATCTTCGGGTTCGACGGCAACCCGTTGCTCTCACTGCTCCGACTCGGCGGGCTGGAGTCGACACTGCTCTCGGTGACCGGGTTCGCCGGGTTCGGTATCGAGGGGGCGGCGCTCGCGACGGTCATCTCGCGCGGACTGGCGGCCGTCGCCGGGGTGTACATCCTGTTTGGCACCGCCATCGGACCGGCGGTCGAACTCCGTCACCTCGTTCCGGACCGCTCGTTCGTAACGGATATCGTCCGACTGGGAACGCCGAGTATGGTCGAACAGAGCACGAGCGCGCTGGCGCTGGTCACGCTGACGGCGATGGTCGTCACGTTCTCGCCGCCGGTGGTGGCCGCCTACGGTCTCGGCAACCGCATCATATCGCTCGTCTTTCTGCCGGCGCTCGGACTCGGCCGCGCAATCGACACGATGGTCGGGCAGAACCTGGGTGCCGACCGGTCAGACCGGGCCGCCCGGGCCGTCTATCTCGCGGCCGGCACCGGTGCGGCGGTGATGCTCGTGGTGGCGGTCATCGCGGTGGTGTTCGCCGAACCCATCGTGAGTGTGTTCCTCGGCAACGTCGAGAACGCCGCCGCGACAATCGAGTTCGGTATCGAGTACGTCCGGGTCCGCTCGGTGGAGTTCGCCTTCATCGGGGTGACACAGGTGCTGCTGGGTGCGTTCCGCGGTGCCGGCAACACCACCACCGCGATGGTCATCTCCATCGTCACCCTCTGGGTCGGTCGTGTCGGGACCGTTGCCGTGCTCGTGTTCGTCGTCGGGATGGACGAGACCGGGTTCTGGCTCGGCATGGCTGTCGGCAACATCCTCGGTGCACTGGTGGCGGTGCCGTGGTTCCTCCGGGGCACCTGGAAAGAGACGTACATCGACGACGACGCCGACTCGATGCCGGATGCCGGCGAAGCGACCACCACCGAGGACTGACACCGGCCGACGGGGGTTCACCTCAGTCTGTCCGTCAGTACGAGCCCGGGGCAGTGTGTACGCGCTCCGACAGAATGATATCTCTGCAAACAGTTATACCCCGGTCGGCCCTGGACACGGGTACGATGTTGCGACCGAGGGCAACAGCACGAAAGACGCCGACGTGGCCAACGCCGACCCCCGAGCAGGTCGAGGTGGTGGTGCTCGGCACGTACCACATGGACGGCTCCGACCTCGACGAGGTGAGTCTCGACACCGACGACGTGCTCGAGGAGAGCCGCCAGCGCGAACTCGAATCGTTCGTCGGACATCTCGAGGCGGCGGCCCCGGACAGGGTGGCCGTCGAGCACCCGGCCGAGCACAGAGAGCCCCTCGAGGAACTGTACGCGGGCTACCGGGACGGGCGGTTCGCGTACGACCAGGAGCACGAGTTCGAGTCGTCCCGGTCCGGGCGGGCCGGCGACGCCGTGGCGTGCCGGAGCGAGGTCGTTCAGGTCGGGTTCCGGCTCGCGGACCGTCTCGGGCACGACCACGTCCTCCCCGTCGATGTCCCCGAGATGCTGGGCGGGGGCGAGGCGTTCGAGGAACTGGAGCGACGGGGCGTCGACACCAGTCCGAAGATGGACGTTCCGCGGCCCGACAGCGAGGAATTCGAGGAGGCGATGCAGCGCGAACTCGCAACCTCGACGGTCACCGCGTACCACCGGTATCTGAACGAGGAGGCCGCGCTGCACGCGAACGACCTGATGTTCGACCAGTTCCTCCGCCAGGGCGCGGGTGACAACTACGCCGGTCCCGACGCTCTCGGGCGGTGGTACCGCCGGAACCTCCGGATGGTCCACAACATCTGGCGGGCCGTCGACGACGGCTCCGAGCGGGTGCTCTTTCTGGTCGGGTCCGGACACGTGCACGTCCTGCGGCACCTCCTGACCGAGTTCCCGCAGTTTTGCCCCGTCAGTCCGCTCCGGTACCTGCCACGCGACGGGTCGTAGCGGCGTCGTGACGACGGCGAGACGGGGCACGGAGTCGCCGCTCGCCGGTCGAACGTGCCGGCAGAGAGCGGTGTGACACGGTATCAGCACACAGGCACGTTCGGGAGGTGGATAGGATATATACAAATCGAGACCTGTACGGACTGGTAATGATGATAGCCCAAGGTGAGGGCAGGTCGTATCATCGCACTGGCGTCGTCCAGTCTCGCATTGCACACGGTCTGTCGGTCGCGGTGGACGCCCGATTCCACCCGACTCGACCGGACACACGGGGACAGTCCGCGGCGACCGGGACCCCGGGCAGGGGTGGGTCCGACACACCGGGGGGTCAGCAGACGGCACGCAGACGGCGGAGGTGGCGACACTCGGAACGGTCGGCCCGGGTGACTCGGTGACTGTGACCGCCGAGGTCACGGCTGAGATCGACGCCGCCGAGAACAACATCGTCTGTTCCGTGCTGGGGCTGGACGACGGGACCCTGTTAGTGCACCCGGTCCCGGTGTGACATCACCCGGGGGTCGCTCGCCTCCTGTCGCGGGTCTACAGCGAACGCAGGCAGAGTGCCTCGGGGCTTGACCCCGGAGCAGTTCACCGGACGATGTTGACCGGTACCTCGGCCCGTCGCACGACAGTCTCCGCGACGCTCCCCAGCAGGAGCCGTTTCACACCCGAGAGCCCCCTGCTGCCCATCACCACCTGGTCTATCTCGTCGGTGTTTGCGTGGTCGATTATCTCGTCGGCCGGTTTCCCCTCCCGCGTGACCACGTCGACCGCCGGACCGTCGTCTCCGGCCTCCTCGAGTCGGGTCTCGACATCCGCCCGAATCGTATCGCTCCGCTTGACCGCCCGTGCGTTGCCTTCGTCCGGTTCGTAGTCGCCCTGCATCGGGTCGATAACGTGGAGCACGACGAGTTCGTCCTCTCGGTGTTCCTCGAGAGCGTAGTCGAACGCCTCCCAGGAGTGGTCCGACCCGTCTACCGGCACGAGAATGCGCTTGCTCATACTCACGCTTGGTGAGGTAGACACATTATAGTTTGGACGTCAGTTCGACGGTCCTGGCACCTGTTACCGACCCCTCGAACGGGGACAGTCAGAGATAAATACGTACGAACCGTAACGCTGATACTGTGACTCAGGTAGTGACGCGTGTACTCGCGGAGGTGGCGTAGTGACCAGTATCTCGGACCGTTTCGCCGGTTTTCTGACGACGTACACGAAGTCCGTGATACTTGTCACGCTGGTGCTCACGGTCGCCATCGGCGCCGGAATGACCGAGGTGGAACAGCAGTCCAACACCCAGCAGTTCGAGTCTGACTCCCCGGAGGCGTCGGCACAGACGTTCATCGAGGAGAACATGACAGTCGAAGAGGGCGGGAACACGACGCTGCTGCAGGTGCTCCAGCAGCGTGACAACGTCCTCACGAGAGAGGCGATAAACGAATCGCTCGCACTCCAGCAGGAGATTCTCGCACGGGAGGAGATCACACAGACGTTCGCGGACGAGCGGGCGGTGTTCGGGTACGCGAACGTCGTCGGCAGCGCGGCGTTCCGGCAACAGAGCGACGACAACGCGACGGCCGGACAGCCGAGTCTCGAACAGCAGCGCCAGGCCGTGCAGAACCTCGAGGAGGGCGAACTCGAGGGTATCGTCAGTGAGGTGTTCGGCGAGAACGCCGACGCGGAGGTGCTCGGTCTGATGCCGGCCTCGTTCGAGGCCGGTGACACCACCTCGGAGTCGGGGCTGACAATCTTCCGGCAACAGCTCGGTGAGGAGGTACAGAACCCCAACTCGTTCCCGCCGGAGCTCACGGACGCACAGCTCGAGATACGGAGTATCGCGAACGACCAGCCCTCCGAGTACGCGGTGTTCGGGACCGGTATCCTGGGCGAGGAGATCGGCCAGTCACTCGGTGACAGCGGTGGTATCGTCGGCCCGCTGGCGCTGCTTTTCGTGGTCGTCGCGCTGACGGTCGCCTACCGTGACCTGCTGGATATCGTGCTCGGTGTCGTCGGCATCATAGCCGTGCTGGTGTGGACGTTCGGGTTCATGGGCTGGGCCGGCGTGGCGTTCAACCAGCTCCTGCTCGCGGTGCCGGTGTTGCTCATCGGGCTGTCTATCGACTACGCGATACACGTGTTCATGCGGTACCGCGAACAGCGAACCGAGGCCGACAACGAGGCCAGCCCACGGCGGTCGATGGCGCTCGCCCTTGCGGGTGTTGGTGCGGCGCTGGTCTGGGTGACCGCGACGGCAGCGCTCGGGTTCCTGGCGAACCTGACGAGCCCGATCGGCCCGCTGCAGGATTTCGGTATCGTGAGTGCCTTCGGCGTGCTCGCGGCGCTGGTGATCTTCGGTGGGCTGATACCGGCGCTGAAGATATCTATCGATGGGTTCCTCGAGGCACGCGGTTTCGACCGGCAGAAACGCGCGTTCGGAACCGGCGACTCGCTGTTCTCGCGTCTGCTCGCCGGCGGTGCGACGGCAGCCCAGCGGTTCCCGGTCGTGGTGGTCGTGCTCGCGCTGGTGCTCTCACTCGGCGGTGCATTCGGTGCGACACAGGTCGATACGAGCTTCGACCAGACCGACTTCCTGGCGGACAGTCCGCCGGGATGGACACAGAGCCTTCCGGGTCCGATGGCACCCGGCACCTACCAGGTCAGCGACGACATCCAGTCCATCGGGGATAGCTTCCAGCAGCAGGACAACGACGCGGAGATACTGATACGCGGTAACGTGACCGACGAGCAGGTGCTGACCTGGCTCGACGGCGCCTCGGCCGAGGCCGCGGGTGAGGGCGACACGGGGAAACTCGACACCCTGTTCGTCGGTGCCGGTGGTCCGGATATCCGGTCACCGCTGACGCTGATGCGCCAGACTGCCGCGGAGGCAGACCAGTTAGAGATGGTCGACCCCGGACAGCGGACCGAGCGCGAGAACGCCACCCTCGCCTTCGCCGAGAGCTTCGAGGCGGCGGGCGGGAGTGCCGACACCGCACCCACGGGCGATATCGAGACGCTGTACGGCGACCTGCTGTCGGCGAACCCGCAGGCCGCGGGGTTCGTCCACCAGACCGATGACGGCGAGTACGACGCCCTGCGCATCCAGTTCGGTGTGCCCGGCAACGCGGGCATAACTGACGTCGCCGCGGACAACCGCGCGTTCTCCGGGTTCGTCGAGGACGAGAGCAACGGTGCGCTGAACGCGGTGTCGGCCGGCGACCAGGTCATCTTCGACAACGTCCAGGACGACCTGCTCAGCACGGTCATCCAGGGGCTCATCATCACCCTGGTCTCGGTGTTCATCTTCCTCGCGCTCGCCTACCGGTTGACGGGCAACCCCGCATCGCTCGGTGTCGTCACACTCGTTCCGGTGGCACTCGCCGTGACGTGGATTCTCGGCTCCATGTGGCTGCTCGACATCCCGTTCAACACCCTCACCGGAACGATAACGTCACTCACGGTGGGGCTGGGTATCGCCTACAGCATCCACATCAGTTCGCGCTACGAACTCGAACTCAGGCGGCAGGGTGACGTCTGGAAGGCGATGAGGACAACTGTCACGGGCACCGGTGGCGCACTGCTGGGGAGTGCGGCAACGACAGTCGGTGGGTTCGGCACCCTCGCGTTCGCAATCCTGCCGATTCTCCGGCAGTTCGGCATCATAACCGGTCTCACCATCATCTACGCGTTCCTGGCGAGCGTGTTCGTGCTCCCGTCGCTGCTCGCCCTCTGGACGCGGTACTTCGGTCCATCCGGTTACTTCCCCGGCGACGAGGACACCGCCGACGAGTCCGACACCGCGGCCGGCGAGGAACAACCCGCCGCCGACGGCGGCACACAGATGAACTGACAAGTCAGTAACCCTTCCAGTCTGACTGGTAGTCTCAGTATCAGTTATCTCGCCGATTCGAGCGCGCGAACAACAGTGTCACAGCTGTATCCCTGCTTGTACTAACAGTGTAAATTGAATAATCGTTATCTGCACTCGGGCCTGATGTAATGTATCCATGATTAGAGCCAGTAGCGGACAGGTACGGAGCAGACGAGCCGGAGTTCGGTCGCCTGCTGCCGGTCCGGGCGTGTCGCGGTCGACACCGCGGTGGCGGTGTGCATGACTGCCGCACGCGCGGCCGGTGTCGACCGCCTGCTGCAGCTATCGGCGGACCTGGGCCGGGTCGACTCGGCCGAGACCGCGGTCGACCTGGCGGTTCGGATGGTCGAGGCCGCGTTCGACGATGCCGCCGTGGTGGTCTGGGCGCGCGACGGGGAGCGCCCGACACCGGTCGATGCGTCGGACGGCGCGTCCAGAACGTTCGGTGAGCGGCCGTGGTCACCGCCCGACGAACTCGAGGACGGACGCGACGACTGGGCGGTGGGGGAATCGGACACCGAACTGGAGGGGTCGCTCCGGAGTCGGATACTCGTCCCGGCCGGCGACGGGCACGCCCTGAGCATCGGTTCGACCCGGAGCAAGGCGTTCGACAACGAGGATGCGGCGACGGCCCGGAGCATCGGGGGGACACTGGGGGCGACCCTCGACAGACTCGGGGCCGGAGACAGCCTGGAGAGCAGTCCCGTGGTGAGGGCGGGGGCACGGACCTGGGTCGCGCGCGAGACGACCCCGGAGGACGTGATTGCGCTCCGGGATCTTCACGAGCTGACCGCCACGGCAGACGACCCCGACACGGTTATCCAGGAGATGCTCGAACTCGGCTCGGAGTATCTCGGTCTCGAGACGGGGCTGCTCCTCCGGGGCGGGGACGAGCAGACCGCCGAGGCGGCCGTCGGCACGGTCGGGAGCCACGAGCCGGGGACCGTCATCGGGAGCGGTGAGACACACGGAGAGCGGTTCGACGAACCGTCGGGGACGGTGCTCGCGCTCGCCGACACCGGGAGTGCGGAGCACGCCGACGACCCGGCGACACACGACGGCGGGGCGTACATCGCCGCACCGGTCCTCCTGGGCGAGCAGGAGTACGGACAGGTGTGTTTCCGGAGCACGGAGCCACGAGACCGCGAGTTCCACAGGAGCGAACGCGAGTTCGTGGCACTGCTGGCCGGGCACGTCGGGAGCGCGATACAGCGCCAACAGCACACGGCGGCGCTCCGCCGCCACGAGCAGCTCCTGGACACCGTCGGCGACCCCGTCTACGCGCTGGACGAGACGGGCCGGTTCACCTTCCTCAACGAGGCCGCGAAGCGGGAGTTCGGCTACGGCGAGGAGACCCTGGGCGAGCACGTCTCGGTCGGAATGGCCGGGGCCGACATCGAGCGGGTCCAGGCACAGATATCGGAGCTGGTCGAGACCGACCGGGGGTCGGCGACAGCACAGTTCGACATCGAGACCGCACGCGGTGAGCTCAGAGCCGTCGAGAACCACCTCGCACTGGCCAGCGGGGAGACCGTCGAGGGCACCGTCGGCGTTCTCAGGGATGTCACCGAGCGCGAGGAGCGGCGCCGGAAACTCGAGTCGTTCCGGCGGGCCATCGAGGACGCCGCCGACGGGGTGGCGATTCTGGACGACGGGGAGTACGTCCACGTCGACAGCACCCACGTCGAGATGTACGGGTTCGACAGCAAGGCGGACCTGCTCGGCGACACGTGGCGACGGCTCTACAGCGAGGAGGAGGTCGAGCGCCTCGAACAGGAGGCGTTTCCCGCGCTGGACGCGGAGGGACACTGGCGCGGCAGGGTCACGGGCAGTCGGCCGGACGGGACGACGTTCCCGGCACGGCTATCGCTGACCCGCGTCGGTGACGGGCGACTCGTCTGTACGGTCCGTGACGAGACCGAGCGGCTGGCACAGCAGCGTGACCTGGCGCTGAAAGAACGGGCGATGGACGAGGCCGGCGTCGGTATCCACATCACCGACCCCAGACAGGAGGGGACCCCGCTCGTGTACGTCAACGAGCGGTTCGAGGAGCTGACCGGCTACGAGAGCGGGGAGGCGCTCGGTCGTGACCCGTGGTCGCTGACGGAGCCAGACCCGGAGACGCTGGCGACGCTCCGTGGGGCGGTGGACGCCGGGGAGTCGGTGTCGGTCGAGTTCCGCACGGACAGACCCGACGGGGGGACCTGCGATATGGCCCTCTCGATGACGCCGGTCCACGACGGCGAGGGGCGACCGACCCACTTCATCGGTGTCCAGCGGGACATCACCGCACGCAAACGGCGCGAGCGGGAGAAGGAGGCGGCGGTGGCCGTCCTCGAGCGGGTCTACCAGGTGACGACCGACCCGACGCTGTCGTTCGAGGAGAAGGTAGAGGGGTTGCTGGCGGCCGGCCGGGAGTATCTCGACCTGCCGAACGGGTTCCTGACGCGCATCGACACCGGGGAGGGAGCGGGGACACAGACAGTCGTCGGCGCGTCGGGGTCGCACGAACTGCTCCAGCAGGGAGCATCGTGCCCACTGCCGCAGTCGTACTGCCGGAAGACGATAGACAGGGAGGGGCTGATGACACTCACAAACGCCGCCGAGACCGGCTGGGAGGGGGACAGGGCCCACGAGACGTTCGGGCTGGAGACGTACATCGGGGGGGAGGTCGCCGCGGACGAGGACCTGTACGGGACCCTGTGTTTCGCCTCCGAGCAACCGCGCGAGGAGCCGTTCACGGAGACCGAGGAGTCGTTCGTCCGACTGCTCCGGCGGTGGGCGAGCTACGAGATCGAACGCAAACGGGCCCGCGCCGAACTGACACAGCAGCGCGACCGACTCGAACTCGTCCTCGCGGGGACCGGGACCGGTATCGCCGAGTGGGACCTCGAGACTGACGCGGTCACGTGGGACGACACCCTCGTGGAGATGGTCGGCCGGGACCCCACCTCTATCGAGGAGTTCGTCGGGTACATCCACCCCGAGGACCGCGACCGGGCCCGGCGGCGTCTGGAGGCGATGCTCGAGACGGGCGAGACACTGAACAGCACGTTCAGGATGATAACGGGGGAGGGGGAGACCATCTGGATCGAGACACAGGTGACCCCAGTCCACGAGGACGACGAACCGGTGCGGGTGCTGGCGACCGGGCGGGATATCACCGAGCGGAAACAGCGCGAGCGCGAGCGCCGCCGGAACGGGCGGCGGTTCGAATCGCTGTTCGAGGACCCCGAGATGCTGGTCAGTCTGCTGGACACGGACGGGGCGCTCCTGACCGCGAACGAGACGGCGATGGCGTACGTCGACGGCCCGCGTGAGGATATCGTCGGCGAACCGCTGTGTGAGACCCCCTGGTGGGCACACTCCGAGTCGCTCCAGGCAGAGATACGGGAGTACGTTCGGCGCGCTGCAGAGGGTGAGTACGTCGATTTCACGGCAGCACACCCCGGTCCGGACGGCTCCTCGCGTCAGGTGCGGGGGACGATTCGGCCCGTGACCGACCCAGTCGGGGTCGGTGGAGTCGCTGGTCATCTCCAGCCGGGACGTGACAGAGCGTCGCCGACAGGAGCAGGAGCTCCGAAACCGCCAGCGGAAACTCGACCTGGTGCTCTCGAACACCGACACGTCGGTCGTCGAGACAGACCTCGGAACGGGGGCGGTGTTCTGGGACGACCGGCTCGACGACAACGACATCGGGTCGCCGGAGACGCTCGATGCGTTCTTCGAGGCGATACACCCCGACGACCGGGAGCGGTTGCAGGCCGATATCGGGGCGACCCTGCAAGAGGGCGACCGACTCGACGAGGAGTACAGGATCGAGGACGTGAACGGCAACCGCCGGTGGATAGCCTCACAGGCGATTCCGGTCGACGAGGACTCCGAGCGTATCGTGGCGATTGCGACCGACGTCACGGAGCTGAAAGAGCGCGAGCGGGCGCTCGCGGAGAGCCAAAAGCGGTTCGAACTGCTCCTCGAGAGCGTCGACGAGTACGCCTTCCTCACCGTCGACCTGGACGGCAGGGTCGACACGTGGAACCAGGGGGCAGAGAACCTGTTCGGGTACGATGCGGAGACGGCAGTCGGGATGTCGGTCACGGAGTTCCACCCGGAGGCGGAGTCGGCTGTCGCCGACCGGTTGCTCCAGCAGGCCAGTATCGCCGGCGAGAGCGCACACGAGGGGCCGCGTGTCCGCGCCGACGGGTCGACGTTTTACGCCGACGTGCGGTACGCGACACTGGAGACCGACGACAGCGAGTTCCAGGGCTACGCGATGGTCGTCCGCGACATGACCGAGCAACGCCGCCAGCGCCGCCGGACCGAACTGTTCGTCGAACAGTCCGACGACGTCGTCGCGATTCTCGACCCCGACGGAACTGTCACCTACGCCAGCGGCTCCGCCGAGCGCGTGCTCGGTCACGACCCGGCCGCGCTCGTCGAGCAGAACATATTCGATTTCGTCCACCCGAGCGACCGCGAGAAGGCGATGACAGAGCTCTACGACGGGCTCCGCGGCGAAACCGAGACGATGCAAAGCGAGTGCCGGTTCCAGTCCGGTAACGGCGAGTGGCGCAACGTCGAGGCCGACTGCCGGGACATGACCGACATCGACGCAATCGACGGGGTGCTGGTGTATCTCCGTGACGTGACCGAGCAAAAACAGCGCATCCGCCGGCTGAACGCCGTCTTCGACGGCACGTTCCAGTTCACGGGGCTGCTCGAACCCGACGGGACAGTAGTCGAGGTGAACGAGGCCGCACTCGAGTTTGGCGGTCTCGACCGCGAGTCGGTCGTCGGCGAGCGGTTCGACACGATCAGGTGGTGGACACACTCGGACTCGGTGCAGGAGAACGTCGGGAGCGCGCTCGAGACCGCCGCCGAGGGGGAGTTCGTCCGCTACGAGACGGATGTCCGGGGTGCGGAGGGGCTCAGAACAATCGACTTCTCGGCAAAGCCCGTGACCGACGAGGACGGCGAGGTCACCCTGCTGGTGGTCGAGGGCCGGGATATAACTGCAAAGCGACAGTCGAGACAGCACATGCAGGTCATCCACCGCGTGATGCGACACAACATGCGAAACGACCTGAACAAGGTGCGAGCCTGGACCGACCTGCTCGCAAAAGAGGACGACCCCGAGAAGCGACAGGAGAAACTGGCCCGCATCGAGCCGACACTGGAGAAGTGGGAGCGGATGATAAACACGGTGAAACAGATCCGACAGGCCCTGAGCGCGCGCCAGACACCCGAGGAAGGTGTCGACGCTGCCAGGCTCGTCTCGGATGTCGTCGCCGCGAGCCAGAGCAGATATCCGGCGGCGACAGTCGAGTCGACGGTGGCCGAGATGGGACCGACACCGGTCCCGTCGCGTCTTCAGAACGCCCTGCAGGAACTGGTCGACAACGCGGTGCAGGCGGGTGGGTCCGACACCCACCTCGAGGTGGTGCTGTCCCGGCCCGACACCGACTGGGTGAGAATCGAGGTGAGCGACAACGGCCCCGGACTGCCGGAGATGGAGGCGAAGGTGCTGGAGACCGGTGAGGAGACACAGCTCGACCACGGCAGCGGACTCGGACTGTGGATGGTCCGGATGCTCGTCACCGGTGCGGGCGGCGATATCAGCGTCGATGCCACCCCCGAGGGAACGAGTGTCTGCCTGCGACTCCCCCTCGAGTAGTTTCGGCTCTCTCATCCTTGTTGTTCTCCGTCGGCGGGTGCTGCCCGTCGGGTGTGTCACGCCCCTCGTGTTCCTCTCATACGGTCGTGCGCGAGGAATTACCGCCAGAGACAGGATATCACACGTTCGGAGGCCGAATCGAAGCGAAAATACTTCTGCACGACCGTATCAGTCGTAGCCGGTCAGCGAGCGCTGTCCGTCCGACGTGTCGCTCTCCTCGTGGTCTGTCTCCCGGTCGTACTCGGCGAGCGAGCGCTGTCCGTCGGGCGTGTCACTCTCCTCCTCACTCGCCGTGGTCGTGTTCTCCCACTCGGTGAGCGACGGCTGTTCACCGTCGGCGAAGGAGAGATTCGAGACACGGACACCCAGTTTGCGGACCGTGTCGCCCGCGAACTCGGTGAACAGCTCCAGCGCCACCTCCGCGAGCAGGTCGCCGTCCGCGACGGGTCCGGGGAGCGAGCGTGCGCGGGTGTGCACGTCGAACGGCGGTTCGACGGTCTTCACCCCGATGGTGCGGTAGGAGACCCCCCGACTCCGTGCGCGCTCGGCGACGGCAGCCGCGAGTGTCCGGAGTCGCTCGCGCTGTTGCTCGGGTGACTCCGTCGCCTCGGTGAACGCCGACTCCCGGGAGAGGCTCTTCGGGCGGCCACGCGGCTCGACCGCCCGGTCGTCCGCGCCGCGGGCGAACCGGTGGACCCGGCGCCCCCGCTCGCCGAACTCCGACTCCAGCACGGCCGGGTCTGCCGCCGCCAGGTCGCCGGCTGTCTCGATGCCGAGTTCCCGCAACGCCCGCGCGGTGACGGGCCCGACACCGTGGACCGCCTCGACGTCGAGCGGTGCCAGAAACGCCGCCACATCGCCCGGTTCGACCACCACCAGCCCGTCGGGCTTGTCGTGGTCGCTCGCCACCTTCGCCGCACTCATCGTCGGTGCGACACCGACACTCGCGGTCACACCCACCTCCCGCTCGACTGTGGCTCGCAACTCCCGTCCGAACGCCTCGACACTCTCCCAGTCTGTTCGGCCGGTCACGTCGAGGTACGCCTCGTCGATACTCACCTCGCGGACCGTCTCCGCCCGCTCGTGGAGCAGTTCCCGCACCTCACCCGCGACGGACTCGTAGAACGACATGTCGACCGGCCGGTAGAACCCCGCCTCCGAGACAGGGTGGCCCGTGCCCGCGACGTCGACCTTCCGGGGGAGGCGTTCGAGCGCCTGTGTGATCGCCATCGCGCTCTCGACGCCGAGCGCGCGGGCCTCGTAGCTCGCGGTCGCGACGGCACCGTGGTCCGTGCCCGGCTCGTAGCCCATCCCGACCACCACCGGCTCACCCCGCAGGGCGGGCTCGCGCAACCGCTCACAGGCCGCGTAGAAACAGTCCACGTCGACGTGTGCGACGATGCGGTCCCGGCTCTCTGTCCCCGGCAACCGGGCTGTCCGTCCCATACGCTCTATTTGGGCGGTTCGAGTTTAGTCTCACCGGACGAGTGTGACTCGGCTCGAACCGAATCGACTCGGCTCTATGTGGGTCGAATCGGGTCCGGTCGAGTCCCGTCTGCTCACGCCGAGACAGGACCACGCGAGACCGGTCGGTTCAGACGGAGGCCGGTCGAATCACATGTAGTCCCCGAGCGTGCTCGCCTTGTTGGTGTCGTCCTCGAAGATGCGGTCGATGCGGGTCTCGAGTATCTCCAGGCGCTGTTTCGTGTACTCGCGCGCATCGAACTGCTCGGCAACCTCGATAGCGGTGTCGATGTACTTCGTGACCGACCCCTCGTGGACGGTCAGGTTCACGTCACCGCCACAGCCGCGACACTCACCCGACAGCGGCGCACGCCGGTAGCTCCGGCCACAGCCCAGACACCGGAACTCCTGGCTGGAAAACGCCTTCAGGTTCCCCAGCAGGTCCGGCAGGAAGTGGTGTTCGATGATGCGCTCCGCGACGTCGGACTCGTCGACGGCCCGCAGTTTGCGTGCGAGCGCCAGCTGTGCGTCCATCTTGTCGCTCATCTCCCCGAGTGTCTTGTACGCCGACAGCTCCGGTCCGGCCGCGATGTCCGTCGTGTCGTGGGTGTGGTCGAACCCGGCGTACTGCCGGTCGGTCCCGAGTGTCTCCTCGGCGATTGTCATGATGTCCTCGATCTCCGCCGGGTCCGCGAGTTCGCGCGTGGCCTCGTAGAACTCCCGCGGGTACGAGCCCATCGTGTCGACGTTGTGTGCCTCGTCGTCTATCTCGGTCGGGTCGATACGGGAGGACATCACCAGGGGTGCGTCCATCGACCCGCCGCGCTGGTCGGGGAGGAACGTCTCGCTGAAGTTCAACAGCCCGTCCAGCAACAACATCACACAGTCCTCGTCGCCGTCACACTGCCCGACGAACAGGCCATCCGAGACGAGTGTGTGTGTCTCCTCGACGGTGAGACAGTAGGTGTACTCGACGTCGGACTGCACGTACTCCACCTGTTCGACCGTATCGACCCCCGGGCGGCCGCCGTCGGCGACTGCCCCGACAGTCACGTCCTGGTCTGTCCGGCCCGCGACGGGGATGCTGTCACCGGCCGCGAGTCGGTGGGCCGGAACCGACGCGACCGTGTCGTCCCACCGGAGCATCGAGTGGTCCGGTGTCACGGTAATCGAGCGGCCCGCGCTCGTCTCGATGCGGACGAGATGGTCGGGTGCCGGGTGTTTCGACACGGCCTCGACCCGCCGGAGCGTCCGCGTGCCCTCCTCTGTGAGTGACGGAACCCGGACCTCCTCGTCCAGTTCCTGCACCTGCACGCCAAACTCGTCGACCGTTGGGTCGTCCAGGCGCTCCGCGACGAACGCCCCAATCGATTCCTCGCGCATCGCTCCCCCGTCCCGGTACCGTACCGTCGTCTCCGGGTGGAAGCAGTTGCGGCGTTTTGCCGCGTGGAAGTACGGGTGCGCGTAGCCGACCGCGGCGCTCGTGAACCCGACCACCCGGCCGACGACGGCGGCGCTGGTGTGGGGGGCCATCCCGAAGACGAGCTCACCAACGAGCTCCTGTCGGTCCTCGAACTCGTAGTACGGGTCGAGCCCGTAGTAGCCGGTGAGCAGGTCGTCGACGAAGTCGGCGGTCCGGAGCATGTGCTCGGCGGCCCCGTCCGAGAGCACGATGTCCTGCATCTTCAGCGAGACGAGCTGGTCGTCGTGGCGCAGCGGGTCACCGTTCAGGTCCTCCCGGTAGCCCAGCGCCTGCAGGTCGTCGGCTGTCACGTCGAGTTCGCGTGGCCGGACGGCCGTCACCGGCAGGTCTGTCATGTCGTACCGGACGGTGCCGTCCTTGAACGCCGAGACGTCGTGTTTCGCCCGGAGGATACCCTTCTCCATCGGCTCGGGCACCTTCTCCTCGGACATCAGCCCCTTCACACCCTTCAGGACGTCGTAGGCGGTGGCGCGCTCGCCGACACTCGCCTTCGCGTCGGCGAGTTCGGCCCCGATATCGACCGTGGTGTACCGTGTCGGGCGTGCGAGCACCTCACAGGAGGGACACTCGGCGCGGCCCGACTCGTCGGGTTCGACCTCGCGGTCGCAGTCGGGACAGCGGTACACCGGGCGGGCCACCCCGCCGCAGTCGGGACACCGCGGGCGATACCCCTCGTGCCCGCAGTCGACACACTCGCGTCTGCCGACCTGCACGTCGACCTCACCCTGTGTCCCCTCGACGGCGTCGCCGTGACTGGCCGCGTCCTCGACCGAGCGCTGGTTGCCGCCGGCCTCGCCGATCGGGAACAGTGTGTGCACGGCCGGTGAGAGCTCCCGCTCCTCGGATTTCTCCGGCCGACCCATCCGCGCGCCGATCCGTGTCGGTGCCCGCTCCCTGACGGTGAACGGGGCGAGTTCGTTCACCACACGGATCGCGTTCTCGCCGTCGTCGTACCCGAGTGCCGCCTCGCCGACACTCGCGAACGGTGTCACGGGCTCCAGCCGGTCGTCGAACCCGAGTGTGCGGGCCAGCGGTCGCCAGTCGGGCACGACCAGACGCTCGGCCTCCTGGTGGTGCTCGACGAGCAGTGTTTCGAGAGTCTCGCGGAGGTCCCCGGTCCGCGGTATGGCAAGATCACGGGAGCCGTCAGCCGACCGGTGTCTGCTCGCACCGTCGGCACTGACGAGGCTGGCGGCCCCGAGCGCCTCGACGAGTTCACGAACGGCCTCGACACGCACGTCGTGCCAGAGATACGTCCACGCGGGGTGCAGCGGGGCGTCGTACTCGGTGGCCCAGTCGAGTGCCCGCGCCGGTTCGGGTGCCGCGAGGTCGACACCGGGGCTGTCACGGAACGCCTGCACCGGCCCGCCGGCCGCCTCGAACTCGGTCTGCCACCACTCGACGGTGTAGGAGGCGGGCGCGAGCGGGTGGTTGTTCTCGACGAACTCGCCGTAGTTGACGAGATACTCCCCCAGGTCGAGGATGCGCTCGACACCGTTTCGCAGGTCCAGCGCCTCGCCGGCGTCGTCGATACGCCGGACCTCGCCGCTGGCGAGACGCACCGTCGGCCCCTCGATTGTGTCGACAGGGACGATACCGGCGGCCTTTCCCGGGTGTTCTGTCTTTACCTGTGTCCCCGCCGCGAGGAAGTCGTCGACGAGGTGCATCGTCGCCGGGTGGATGCCCGCCGTCGCGTGGCCGTGGTTGCGTGCCCGGCCGTAGCGCAACCGGAACCCGCCGGGTTCGCTCGGGTGACCGAACACCGGGCGACCCGCGATGAGGTCCGCCAGGAACTTCTTCGAGTGGTCTGCCCGCGGCGGGCCACCGCTGTTGCCCGGGTCCGTCTCCTCCCGGTCGGACCCCCCTGCCGGGTCGTGGGTGTCGGTCCCGTGTCCGGTCTCGTCGGTTCCGTTCTCGTCGGTGCCGTCGTCACCGTCGTCGTCGTGGTAGCTGCCGTCGATGAGGTCCTGGAGCCACGGCCAGGCCACCGCCTCGAGGTCGCGGGTGTACCGCTGTATCTTCGGTGCCTTCAGCGCCAACCCCTCGCCGAAGACGAGACACATCCCGCCGCGGGTGTCGTCGGTACCGACCCGGTCGAGTCCGCGGAACCCAGACACCTCGCCGTCACCCGTCGACTCACCGTCGAGCATTATCGGGACGTGCTCGGCGATGAACCGCGCCTCCGTCTCCCCGGGGGCGTACTGCATCCCGACCGCCTCGTCGTAGAGTGTGACCTCCTGTGCGTAGCGACCGACCTCCGCCTCGCGGGGCTGGTACCGTTCGATGTCGAGCAGTGCCCGCGCGTAGTCGGCGACCAGCACCGACAGCGCCTGTGCGGTGCCGCCCGCCGAGCGGATCGGGCCGGCGTAGTAGACGTTGACGAACTCGGTCCCGTCGTCGTTCTCGCGTATCTCGACGCGGTCGATGCCCTCGATCGGGGCAGCGACGACCCCCTCGGTCAGCAGGGCAACGGCCGTCCGGACGGCCCCCTCTATCTTGCCGGCGCGTGTCTCGTAGCTCCCGACCGTCCCCTCGACGAAATCCTCGACGAGCGCGAGCGCGGCCTCCTCGCGGGACCGCTCACCCTCGAGTTCACGCACCCGCTCCGCGACACCGTCGATACCGAGGATGTTCTCGACCCGGTCGGCCATGTCCTGTGCGACCGGAATCTCGACCTCGGGAACCGGGTCACCGCCGCGCTCGCGGGCGGTGTTCGCCACCTCGAACGCCTCCGACAGCTCTGTCTCGATGCGCTCGAAGTACCGCTCGTCGGCCGGTTGCAGACCATCGCTCTCTGTCTCCTCGCCGTCTCCGGTCGCTCTCCTCGCGTTCCCGTCGCTCCCGTCCGCCGACCCGCCGCTCATAGCGGCCAGAGGTCGAGGTCGGTGACGGGGTCGTGCTCGCGTGTCAGCGCCGTCTCGAACTCGCGGACGTAGAGTTCGCCCGCGAACGTGGTCGCGGTGTCGAGATGTCCCGCGACGGTGCTCCCGTCCGCCCGCGAGAGCGTCGCGTGGGTGTGTGCGAACCGCTCGCCGTCCAGCAGTGAGATGTTGCCCACCGCGGGCGTCATCTCGAACGGCTCCTCGAACCGGTGTGGCTCGTAGACCTGCTCGTCCTGGTCGTAGAACAGCAGTTCGGCGTCCTGCACCGCACCCAACCCGAAGAAGAAGGCGGCGTCGATAGCCTCGTCGGCGGCGAAGGCCTCGATCTGTCCGCGCCAGTCACGCCCGTGCTCGAGGCGGGCCACGTACTCGCGTGCCCCCTCGACGCGTCTGTAATCCATGTTGCACTCCCACGCCCGGCGGCCTCAAAATCCTGTTGGTCACGCGAGTCCGCCGCGTCGGTGTCAGTCCTGGATGGCGAGTACCGGTATCTCGCCGTCCTGGATAACCTGGTCGGTGACACTCCCGAAGAGGAACCGTCCGACGCCGGAACGGGCCTGTGTGCCCATAACAATCATGTCGGCCCCGCGGCTGGTGGCCTCCGCCACGATGATCTTCGATGGGATCCCGACCTCGACGATGCCGTCGGCGTCGACACCGGCCTCGCTGGCTCTCTCGACGAGTGCGTCGACCGCCTCGCGCCGGGCGGCCCGTTTCTCCCTGACCGCCTCCCCCTCGTGTGTCTCCGACGCGGCCGACCCCGACATCTCGACCACGGCGAGAAAGAGCAGTCGTGCGTCGTGCGCACCGGCCTGCGCGACGGCGTGTTCGACGGCGCTCTGGGACGCCTCGCTGCCGTCGGTCGGAACGATGATTGTGTCGTACACGGACTGAGGTACGTGACCCCGGGTAATCAATCTCCGGTCCTGTTCACAGCGTCTGCCGCAGGATGAGCACCACGTCCGAGACCACGTCGAACCCCATCGGGACGAGGTGGAGCAACGCGCCGACAACGAACAGCGACTCCCCGAACACGACCTGCTGGCCGACGACCGGTATCCCGGGCCAGGGCGAGAGAATCACGAGACAGGCGACCCCCGTGAGAGCGTAGACCACCCGCTCGCCCTTTCGTATCTGCGGGTTCTCCCAGTTGTACGCGGCGGTGGCGAGATAGCCGAGTCCGAGCGCGAGAAACCAGGGCTTCCAGTAACCGAACCCGAGAAACTCCCGGACGATATCGACATCTGCGAGCGGTCCGGGAAAGTACCCCGCGACGGTGGCGACGTTGATTGCCGCCGCCGACGTGTTGAGACCGGCCCAGACGAGCCAGATACGGTTCCGGCGCACCGTCGGGGCCGTGTAGACCACCCCGACGGCGACGATACCGGCGGTGAGCACCAGCCAGAGCAGGACGATACTCTCGAGCAGTCCGAACGGCGACTGGACCCGCCCCGAAGCCAGCATCCACGACAGCGACCAGCCCACTAGCCCCTCGAAGAACCCCACGATCAACAGCCCGTCACCGGGCAGTGGCGGCGACAGCAACCGCCGGAAGTACCCCGAGAGGATTGTCACCTGCGTGCTGGTCAGTGCCCGCTGAATGTAGCTCAACACCACACCTCACAGTTGGTCGATGAGCACTTAACTGAACGGATACCCGGTCGAAGGGCTGTCTGCCGCCGTCACGGACGGCTCTGTTGGAGACCCCGACCGCGGGCTAGTCAATCGAGTCCGTCCGGGTCGACCCCTTCGGGGACGATCGTCACCGGGACGGCAGACTCCTCGGCGACGACAAACCCCGTGTGTCCCTCCCGGACCTCGGCCAGCCGGTTTTTCGACCGGTGGCCGATGACGACGTGGTCGATATCGACGTCGTTCGTGAGGTCGACGAGCTGTTTTCCGATTGCGGTGCCCGACCGGAGTCCGCTCCGGTTGAGATGTTCGAGGCTGATGTCGACGGGCACGTCGGCGTCCGAGAGGTACTCCCGGACCTCCTCGCGGAACGCCCGCTCGTCCCCCGACGCGCTCTCGTTCTCGGTCACGTGAGCAACAGCGATTCGTTCATCCAGTCCGGTCGCGAGTCGCAACGCGACGTCGAGCACGGTCTCGAAACGACCGTCGTCACCGATTGCCACCAGTATACTCATACCACTAGCTTGTCCCAGAATCAGTAGTACCTGACGCCCTGTCGGCGCCGTCGTGGGCTGTCTCTACGGATGAACGCGAGCGTTCGTATCCAGGAACCGACAGGACACCCGGACAGGACCGAACCGCGTGTCCCCGGTGGTCAGTCGTCGGCGAGGAGCGTGTCCTCGTCGATGAGGCGGTCCGTCGCGTCGACCATGGCGCTGACCGAGGCGGCCGTGATGTCGGAGTCACTGGCGGTGACGGTGACAGTTTCGTCGTCGCGGGACATCTCCACCTCGACGGTGACGAGGGCGTCGGTGCCGCCGGTGATGGCGTCGACGTGGTAGGACTCCAGCGCGGGGCCGGCCTCGTGGCTGAGCGCCCCGACGGTGGCGTTCATCGCCGCGTCGACCGGTCCCGACCCGGTGGCCGCGTTCTCCCGGGTGTCGCCGCCGACCGACAGTCTGACACTCGCGGTCGGGGGGTGGACCCCGCTGACGGCGGTCAGGTCGAGCACCTCGACGTGTCGGTCCCGCTCGGTGCCGCGGACCTCCTCGGCGATTGTCAGCAGGTCGGCGTCGGTGACACGCTTGCCCCGGTCGCCGACCCGCTTGACACGCCGGACAATCTCGTCGAGCTGTTCGTCGGTCACCTCGACACCGTGTTCGCCGAGCGCCGCGGCGACACCCGCGTGGCCGGCGTGTTTGCCCAGCGCGAGACGGCGCTGTCTGCCCACCGTCTCCGGCGGGTACGGCTCGTACATCGACTCGTCTTTCAGCGTGCCGTCGGTGTGGATGCCCGACTCGTGGGTGAAGGCGTTCTCTCCGACGACGGCCTTGTTCGGTGGCAACGGGACACCGGTCGTGTTCGCCACCAGCTGTGCGAGGTCGTACACCACCGACAGGTCCATCGTCTCGACGTCGTAGCCGTGTGAGAGTGCGATTGCGACCTCCTCCAGCGCGACGTTGCCGGCGCGCTCGCCGATGCCGTTTACCGTCCCGTGGACGAGGTCCGCGCCGGCGGCGACAGACACCAGCGCGTTCGTCACCGCCAGCCCGAGGTCGTCGTGGGTGTGGGTGCTCGTGGGGCCGAGCGCCGCGAGTCGCCGCACACACGCGAGGGTGCGGTCCGGGGTAGCGTGACCGACCGTGTCGGCGTAGCAGACCCGGTCGGCACCCGCGTCGAGCGCCGCCCCCATCAGCGACTCCAGGTAGTCGAGCTCCGCCCGCGAGCCGTCCTCGCCGATCACCTCCACCCAGAGCCCGTGGTCGGTCGCGTACTCGACGAGCTCGACCGTCGAGCGGCGGTTGGCCTCGCGGGTGGTGCCGACCTTCTCCGTGACGTGCCGGTCGCTCGCCGGCACGACGAGATTGATACCGTCGACACCACACTCCAGTGCGAGGTCGATGTCGCGTTCGAGTCCGCGACAGAAACTCGTCACCCTGGCAGAGAGGTCCAGACCGGTCACCCGCCGGATGGTCTCGCGCTCGCCCTGGCCGGTGCAGGCGCTGCCGGCCTCGATAACAGCGATACCTGCACGGTCGGCGGTCCGGGCGATGCGGGCCTTCTCCTCGGGTGTCAGCGAGACACCGGGTGCCTGCTCACCGTCCCGTAGCGTCGTGTCGAGAAGCTGTACGTCCCCTCTGTCGTCGAGTGGGTCAGTTTCGGGATGGCCCCCGAATAAATCGATCACGGGTCATGATAGCCTCACTCGTGAAGGGGAGACTCACACGTAAGTAGCTTGCTGCCGTGTCAACACTGGCCGCTTGCACACCACCGGGGACAGAGACTATACAGCCGCCGCGCCGAGACGTGGTATGGACGTCTACGGACTCCTCGGCAACCCCGTCGAGCACTCGCTGTCGCCGCCGATGCACGAGGCGGCCTACGACCATCTCGGGGTCGACGCGCGCTACGTCACGTTCGAACCGCCGGCCGACGCGGCCCGACGGGCAATCGAGAGCGCGGCCACCCTCGGTGTGGCCGGTCTCAACGTCACTATCCCGTTCAAGCAGGACGTGCTGGCGGCCGTCGACCCGGACGGCCTCGCGGCGCGCATCGGTGCGGTCAACACCGTCGACCTCGGGACCGACCCGCCGACGGGGCACAACACCGACGCGACGGGTCTGCTCCGGGCGCTCGAACACCACGACGTGACTCTCGCCGGGCGGGCGGTCGTCGTCGGTGCGGGCGGTGCGGGCCGGGCCGCCGCGTTCGCACTCGCCGGCGAGGGGATGACCGTCGATATCGCGAACCGGACCCTCGAGTCCGCGGTCGACCTCGCCGCCGAGGTGACCGCGGCCGACACCGATGGTTCGGCGAGTGCCCACCCGCTCGACGCGCTGGCCGGACTGCTCGAGGGCGCGACCCTCCTGGTGAACGCCACCAGCGTCGGGATGGAGGCGGACCGCTCGCCGGTCCCCCGCGGGGCGCTCCACGCCGATCTCGCGGTGCTGGATGCGGTGTACACCCCCGTCGAGACGCGCCTGCTCCGCGATGCCGGAGACGCCGGCGCGCGCACCGTCGACGGCGCGTGGATGCTCCTCTACCAGGGTGTCGAGGCGTTCGAGCGCTGGACCGGACACGACGCACCTATCACGGTGATGAACGACGCCCTCCGTGCCCGTCTCGGGTGACCCGCGAGCGCCGGTCTCACGACACCGGTCACGGCTGCCGGGTCACACGGCGCGGGTCCGCGCTCGACTCCCTCGGCGGACACGTCGGTACGCTGTCCACGTCCCCGTGGCAGGGGACAGCGACCGACTGCGCAGTCTCCGCGGACACGAGTTCGATCCGAGAGAAACAGGGGTTGCGGTCTCTCTACTCCTCGTCTTCCTCACCCTCGTCCCCGTCGTCTGCCTCGGTCTCGTCCCCGTCGTC
>CAZFMN010000002.1:0-74814 GCA_964520075.1 uncultured Halobacteriales archaeon
CGTGTCGACGGCCGGCGCGGGGTGTGCAAGCGGAGCACCGGCCGGACCGGAGACGAGACAGTCGAGGAACTCGAACGGGAGGGGTGACGGTCCGGTTTCGCGGCGAACCGGGGCACAGTGAACCTGGTGTGGCCGGAGTGCTACGGCTCTGTTCCTGCGGTCTTCGTCCCACGGCGGAACCCGCGGGCGAGCGCCAGCGTGCCACAGGCGAGATACAGCAACACGACGAGAGGGTCGAACGACGCGGTGACGAGTTCGAGAACGAGACCGAGTGTCATCAGCGCCGCCCCGGCAGCGTAGAACCCGGTCGTCGCGTTGTCCGGTGCATCGACCTCGATGCCGAGACCCGGGACCGTGTCGGTTGCGAGGAGTCGCTCCGTGAGCGGACCGGCGAGGATGACGACGGTGAACCCGGCGAGACCCAGCAGCTCCACCGGTACCGGCAGTGAGTCGGTTCCCGCGGCCGAGAGCCCGATTCCTGCCCCCACCGCGGCCGAGACGAAGGCGAGGGCGAACACCGCCTCGGCGCGCTCTCTGTCGATGTTCCCGAGCATTCCCTCAGTCGTCGTCGTTCCCCAGGAGCGCCGCAATCGTCGTACCGACGCCGGTGAGGACGGCCACGACCCAGAGCTGGGCACCGAGACTCTCCCCGGCGGCGACCGAACCGGCGGCCCACCCGACCGAGAGGCCGCCGATCACGAGCGCGGCGAGAAACACCGGCCGCGTCTCCTCGCTCAGCAGGCGGTGCACCGTTCCGGTGAACTGTTCTCCGGTCATGTCTGTCAGCAGGGCACGGACCGACATAAGTAACCAGACCCCGTTCGCTCGCCGGCAACTCGACCCGAACAGATATATACCAGTTTCACGCGACCCGGCCGGGTCGCCGAACCAGTGGCTCGGGTCTGGCACACCGCCCGGTCGGGGGGACAGGCGGCGGCAGACTCTCTCTCTCCAGTCCGCTCACGGGGCAAACACCGGGGTCGGCAACGTCGGTGGCTCCGGACGCCAGCGTGTGCCGTGCGCCGATACCTCCACGACAGACTGACAGTTCGAGGCGGCCCGGAGAACAGGAGACGCTCACTCGTCGAGTGCGACCGGCACGCCCTCGCCCGCCACGTCGGCGGCGAACGCGCTCGAATCGGTCTCGAGTGCGTCGAACGTGTTGTAGTGAACCGGAACAACGAGTCCGGGCTCCATCGCCGCCGCGAGGTCGGCGGCCTCCCGGCGGTCCATCGTGAACGACCCGCCGATTGGTGGACAGAGCACGTCCACGTCGAGTTCGGCGTGACCCGCCAGCACGTCGGTGTCACCGGGCCAGAGGAGGCGTGTCTCCTCGACAGAGATGATGAACCCACAGCCACGGCCCTCGGGGTGGAAGGGGGTGCCGTCGGCGCGGACCCGGGGACCATCGGGTTCGTTGTACGCCGGGACCGTCCAGAACGGGACGTTCGCGGCGACCCCCTGTTCCTCGTCGCCGACCGTCCGGACGCTGTGGGGCAGGTCGACGAACCGCGGTAGCTCACGACCCCCCCTGCGTGGCTGTATCCCCTCGAACGCGAGCACCGTCGCGTCGGGGGCGGCGACACGCTCGATACCGTCGGGGTCGTAGTGGTGGCGGTGGCTGACACAGACGAGGTCACCGTCCCGGGGCCGGTAGTCGGTTGCCGGTGGGTGTGCCGCTGCCGCCTCGGGGGTGTCGGCCTCCCACGCCCCGGAGAGCACACCGTACCGACCGGGGTCGAGATAGATTACGGTGTCGCCGGCAGCGACCCGCAGGGTGGCGTACCCCAGCCACTCGACTGTGAGGTCGTCGTACTCGATGGCCATACGCCCACGTTGGGTCCGGCGGTACAAGGGCGTTAGCCTCACCGACAGTACGGTGGCGGTCACACCAGTGTCGGTCACCGAGTCCGGAACAGCGAGGACGGCGCTCAGATGAGAGCAAACCGGTTCGGTGACCCGAAACATCTTATTACCCAGGGCACCAACGATAGATGATGACCGACACCGTGGACGACGTCGACATGCCGTTTGAAGACGAAGCGTCCAAACAGGAGAAGATCGAATCGCTACAGCAGCGGCTCGAGGTTCTCGAGGAGCAAAACGAGGACATGCGGGACAAGCTGCTGGACGCGAACGCGGAGAACAACAAGTACCAGCAGAAACTCGAGCGCCTGACACACGAGAACAAGAAGCTCAAGCAGTCGCCGCTGTTCGTGGCCACGGTGCAGGAGATATCGAGCGACGGCGTCATCATCAAACAGCACGGCAACAACCAGGAGGCGCTGACCGAGGTAACAGACGAGATGCGCGAGGAGCTGGAGCCGGACGCCCGGGTGGCGGTGAACAACTCACTGTCGGTGGTGAAGGCACTCGACGACGAGACCGACGTCAGGGCGCGGGTGATGCAGGTCGACCGCAGTCCGGAGGTGGCCTACGGCGACATCGGGGGTATCAAAGAACAGATAGAGGAGGTCAGGGAGACGGTGGAGATGCCGCTCCGCAACCCCGGGATGTTCGATTCGGTCGGCATCGACCCGCCGTCGGGTGTGCTGTTGCACGGCCCGCCGGGCACCGGCAAGACGATGCTCGCGAAGGCCGTCGCGAACCAGACCGACGCCACGTTCATCAAGATGGCCGGCTCCGAGCTCGTCCACAAGTTCATCGGGGAGGGTGCGAAGCTCGTCCGTGACCTGTTCGAACTCGCCAGGCAGAACGAGCCGGCGGTGATATTCATCGACGAGATCGACGCCATCGCGGCGAAGCGCACCGAGTCGAAGACCTCGGGTGACGCCGAGGTCCAGCGCACGATGATGCAGTTGCTCTCGGAGATGGACGGGTTCGAGGACCGCGGCGAGATAAGCATCATCGCGGCTACCAACCGGTTCGACATGCTCGACCGTGCCATTCTCCGCCCGGGCCGGTTCGACCGACTCATCGAGGTGCCGAACCCCGACCCCGAGGGTCGTGGACAGATCTTCCAGATTCACACCCGCGACATGAACGTCAGCGACGACGTCGACTTCGACGGGTTGGCCGAGATGACCGGGGAGGTCTCGGGTGCCGATATAAAGGCGGTCTGCACCGAGGCCGGGATGTTCGCCATCCGTGACGACCGGACGGTCGTCGAGATGTCCGACTTCCGGGACGCCTACCAGAAGATACAGAACGAGGCCGACGACGAGGTCTCGCGGACGTTCGAGTGACCGCGAGCCGACGCTGTTAGGCACAGGACATTCCCCGCTCTGGCACGAACAATCGGTAATGAGTTCGAGCCCGAACCTGTTCTGGCATCGACGCGACCCGCGAATCCGTGACAACGCCGGTCTCGCCGCGGCCGCGCGTGACGACACTGTCGTTCCGGTGCTCGTCTACGAGACCGACCTGCTGGGGACGATGGGCTCCCGGCAGCGCGCACTGTATTTCGGACATCTCAGGAAACTCACCGAGCAGTACCGCGAGTACGGGAGCGACCTGGTGGTCCGGGCGGGGGAGCCGAGCGAGGTGCTCGTCGACCTGGCCGAGGAGTACGGGGCGGACACGGTCTACTACAACGACCACTACCGGGCGGCCCGGCGCAACCGGGAGCGGCGTGTCGAGACGGCACTCTCGCGGGCCGGTATCGACCGGGAGTCCCGGACGGACCTGGTGCTGGTCGACCCCGGTCGTCTGGAGTCGTCGTACCCGAACCACAGCCAGTTCCACAACGACTGGGAGCAGGTGCCGAAGCGTCCGCCGTACCAGGCACCGTCGCCCGAGTCACTGGCCGGGGTGTCCGACGGGACGACAGTGCCGGAACCCGACGCGGACATCGACCTGCCCGACGGGGGCTACGAGGCCGCCCGCGACCGCCTCGACAGCTTCCTCGATACGGGTATCACCTCGTACAACGACACCCGTGACGACCTCGCGAAGGCGGTTGAAAGGCCCACGAGCGCGGTCTCGCGGCTATCCCCCTACATCTCGACGGGGGCAATCGGTATCCGTGAGATATGGGCGGCCGCCAGCGACGTGTACGACCGGGTCACCGGCGGGGAGCGGCGCAACGTGAGAAAGTACCGCTACGAGCTCTCCTGGCGCGAGCAGAACTACCACCTGCTGTACAACAACCCCGACCTTGCGGTCTCGAACTACAAGTCGTTCCCGAACGAGATCGCCTGGCGCAACGAGGACGAGGAGGTCGAGGCCTGGAAGAACGGCGAGACGGGCTACCCGCTGGTCGACGCCGGGATGCGCCAGTTGAACCAGGAGGGGTACGTCCACAACAGGCCACGGCAGGTCGTGGCGAGTTTCCTGACAAAGCACCTGCTGGTCGACTGGCGGGTCGGCGCGCAGTATTTCACCAAGCAGTTACTCGACCACGACTACGCCTCGAACTACGGGAACTGGCAGTGGACCGCCTCGACGGGTACCGACTCGGTGGACGTGCGCATCTTCGACCCGGTGAGTCAGGCCAGCAAGTACGACGACGGCGCGGCGTTCATCCGGGAGTACGTCCCCGAGCTCCGGGACGTGCCCACGCGGAAGATAATCGACTGGCCGACGCTCTCGGCCGGCGAGCGCAACCGGCTCGCACCGGAGTATCCCGACCCCATCGTCGACCGCAATCAGGGGTACGAGCGCGCACAGCGGGTGTTCGAGGAGGCGCTGGGCAAGCGCTAACGGGGCCAGCGTGCGTGCCGGGCGGGGTCTCCCGGCGACCGGACCAGTCTCGGCGGGTGGGACGAAAGCGCTTTTGCACGTCGCTTGCCGACGTACGTGTGATGGGGCTCGAAGAGGAGATCGCGGAGATCGAGCACGAGATACAGGAGACCCCCTACAACAAGTCCACCGAGCAGCACATCGGCCGTCTGAAGTCGAAGCTCGCGGAGAAAAAGGAGACACTCGCGAAGCGGCAGTCCTCCTCGGGCGGTGGCCCGGGGTACGCGGTCGAGAAGACCGGCGACGCGACGGTGGCGCTGGTCGGGTTCCCGAGTGTCGGCAAGTCGACGCTGATGAACGCGCTGACCAACGCCGACAGCGAGACGGGCTCCTACGAGTTCACCACCATCGACGTCAACCCCGGGATGCTCAAGTACCGGGGTGCGAACATCCAGTTGCTCGACGTGCCGGGGCTCATCGAGGGTGCCGCCGGCGGCCGGGGTGACGGACAGGAGGTGCTCTCGGTCGTCCGGACAGCCGACCTCGTGGTGTTCATGCTCTCGGTGTTCGAGATCGACCAGTACGAGCGACTCCACGAGGAACTGTACAAGAACGGTATCCGCCTCGACCAGCGACGCCCCCGGGTGTCCGTCCGCAAGAAGGGAAAGGACGGCATCGCGGTCAACGCGAGCGTCGACCTGCAGTTGGACGAGGGGACGATAAAAGGGATTCTGCGCGAGCACGGGTACACGAACGCCGACGTGGCGATCGGCGAGCAGGTCGACCTCGACAGACTCATCGACGGTATCCGGGACAACCGGGTGTATCTCCCCTCCATCACCGCGGTGAACAAGGCCGACCTCATCGAGCCGACCTACGCCGAGACGGTGAACGAAAAGCTCCGCGACCACGACATCGACCCCGAGGAGGCGGTGTTCATCAGCGCCACCGAGGAGCGTGGGCTCGACGCGCTCCGCGAGCGGGTGTGGGAGGAGCTGGGGCTCATCCGCGTGTACATGGACAAACCCGGCCGCGGTGTCGACCGCGACGAGCCGCTCATCCTCTTCGAGAACGACACCGTGGAGGACGCCTGCGAGAAACTGGGCGGTGCGTTCCGCGATCGGTTCCGGTTCGCCCGCGTGACCGGCCCCAGCGCCAAACACGACGAACAGCAGGTCGGTCTCGACCACGAACTCGCCGACGAGGACGTGCTCCGCATCCTGACGACGAGGTGAGGCCGGTCCGTGCCGTGCAGACACCCGGCAACGGGTCGACCGAGCCGGTACTCCGGGCCGTGTGACCGTGCAGTCGGTACAGACGGGTCGTCCGGAATCGTGTGCAGGCCCGGGGGACGCGGTCAGGTCTGTCCGTGCTCGCGCCGTGCCAGTCGCGTCGCGACCGCATCGCCGACGAGCGGCAGGGAGAGCACGACACTCATCGCCGCGGCGGTCGAGACGACGAGCGCCGCGGGCGAGTCGAACACCGAGACACCGAGCGCGGAGAGACCGACGACCACCGGGAGTGCGACGGCGCTACAGGCGAGCATCACGCGCCGGGGTGGACTCGGGAGCGGTCTGAGTGCGTACCAGCCCCCGAGTGCCGCCGCCGCGCCGCCGGCCAGCAGGAGCCCCGGTTCGTAGCTGAACCCGCTGCGCCAGGCCCCGAGCAGCGCCGTCACCCCGCCGACCGCGAAGAACGGTGCCGGCGAGCGCTCCCGGTAGCGGGCGACGAGCGCGACGACGACCAGTCCGAGCGCGATACCTGCAAGCACATCCACCACGTAGTGGACACCGACGACCACCCGCGAGAGCGAGACCAGCCCCGCCAGTCCAGCCGCGACGGCGTACCTGTGCCGGCGGGAGCCCCACTCGTACAGCACGGCGAGACTCCCGTAGACGGCGGTCGACCCCGCGGCGTGACCGCTGGGGATGCCGAACCCCTCCGCCTCGATTGCCCGGACCGCCGGCGGCGGCCGCTCGACAGCGAGCAGTTCCTTCAGGCCGGCCGTCAGCCCGAACACGAAAAACAGCGCGGCGATCACCCGGAGACCGGTCGCGTGGTCGGTCAGCCAGTACACCAGCGACACGAGCAGGACGAACACGAGCGGGTCGCCGAGATTGGTGAGCGCGGCGAACACGTCGACCCCCCACTCCGGGAGCGGTTCACGGACCGTCTCGATGCGACTCTCCTCGAACAGCACTCGTGTGGGACCCACGGCCGGCCACCTCTTTGCTCTTCTGCCCGGCGGTCGCATCGAAACGCTTACTCCCGGCACGCCACTGCTGATAGCCATGACAGACGACACAGCCGACACCGGGGTCGAGGACGACGGCGCCGGTGGGTCCGACGCGGAGGCGGTCGACGCCGGGACGGTCGAACACGTCGCCGGTCTGGCGCGGGTGGACCTGGCGGCGGGGGAGCGCGAGCGCTTCGTCGAGCAGTTTGCCGACATCCTCGGGTACTTCGAGACGCTCGACGAGGTGCCGGCGGTCGAGCGCGACCCCGAGTTGACGAACGTGATGCGCCCCGACGAGGTGGCAGAGAGCCTCGACCGCGAGGCGGCACTCGAGAACGCCGCCGAGACCGAGGACGGCCAGTTCAAGGGACCACGGGTCTCCTGAGATGGAGCACAACGGCTACATCACCGAGACCGAGATCGGGGGCACGGCCGACGGTCCCCTGGCGGGCCGGACAGTCGCGGTGAAGGACAACCTCTCGACGGAGGGGGTCCGGACGACGTGCGGGTCGGCGATGCTCGCCGAGTACGTCCCGCCGTTCGACGCGACGGTAATCGAGCGCCTGAAAGACGCCGGCGCGACCATCCCCGGCAAGACGAACATGGACGAGTTCGGGATGGGAACGACGACAGAGACGTCGGCGTTCGGGCCGGTCGAGAACCCCGCCGCGCCGGGACACGTCCCGGGTGGCTCCTCGGGCGGGTCGGCGGCGGTCGTCGCGGCGGGTGACGCCGACCTCGCGCTGGGCACCGACACCGGCGGGTCGGTCCGGTGTCCCGCCGCCTTCTGTGGTGTCGTCGGCATCAAACCGACCTACGGGCTGGTCTCCCGGTACGGGCTGGTCGCGTACGCGAACAGTCTGGAGCAGGTCGGCCCCATCGCACCCACCGTCGCGGAGGCCGCCGAACTGCTCGAGGTGATCGCCGGCCCGGACAGCCGCGACGCGACGACCCGCGACGCGACCGACCACGGCACCGACTACGAGTTCGCGGCCGCCGCCGACGGCGACGTCGACGGGCTCTCTATCGGTGTGCCGACAGAGCTCGTCGAGGGGGCCGAGGAGGGTGTCCGCGAGCAGTTCTGGGCCGCCATCGACGACCTGGAGGCCGCCGGCGCGACCCACGAGGCGGTGAGCCTGCCGAGTGTCGAGCACGCGGTCGAGGCGTACTACGTTATCGCGATGGGCGAGGCCTCCTCGAACCTGGCCCGCTACGACGGGGTCCGGTACGGTGTCTCCGGGGGGTACGAGGGTGACTGGAACGAGAGCTTCGCCCGCTCCCGCGAGGAGGGGTTCGGCGAGGAGGTCAAACGCCGGGTCCTGCTCGGCACCTACGCCCTCTCGGCGGGCTATCAGGAGAAGTACTACGAGAAGGCACAGGACGCCCGCGCCTGGGTCCAGCAGGACTTCGACGCGGCCTTCGAGACGGTGGATGTGCTCGCCTCGCCGACGATGCCGGTGACACCGTTCGAACTCGGGGAGAGTCTGGACGACCCGCTGAAGATGTACCTCGCCGACGCGAACACCACGCCGGTCAATCTGGCCAACCTCCCCGCTATCTCGGTCCCCGTCGGCGAGACAGACGGTCTGCCCGTCGGGATGCAGCTCGTCGGCCCCGCGTTCGGCGAGAAGACGGTCATCCGCGCCGGCAGTGCACTCGCCTGACTGTCCCGCTGTCCGTGGGTGAACGGCTCGCGGTCGAGTATCGTCCGCTGTGACAGGTCACCGCAGGAAGCCGTCGGTGGCCTGTCTGAGACTGCCGAGCAGGCCGCCGGACCCCTCGCCCTGGAGGAGGCCGAGCAGCCCCGAGAACGCCGCCTGTTCGAGCTCGTCGAGCGAGGGGTCGTCGAGCGGGCGGTCGATGTCGGCACGGAGCTGGTCGGGTGTGGCGCGTGTCCGGCCCCGGTGGAGCTGCTCGAACACGGCGCTCGCGGGCTCGGAGAGCCGTCCGCTGTGTGTCTCCACCGCGGTCAGCACGTTCTCGCGGTCGAGCGAGCCGTCGACATCGAGCGCCGCCTGCAGACCGACGTGTGCGACACCGGCCGCGAGCACGACCCGGTAGACGCGGGCGTTCGGGTCGAACTGGTCGCGGCGCCAGACGTCCGCGAGCAGTGTGAGCGCTGTCTGTGGCTCGCGTTCGACGAGATACCGGAGCCCGTACACGTACAGCTGTGCGGTTGCTTTCCCGGAGTCGCGCACCCGCGCGGCCCGGACACCGAACGTGCGGCGGTAGTCGTTCAGCTGTTCGACCTCGGTGTCGGGGCGGGCGGCGCTGGGTTTCTCGCGTGCGAGCTCCTTCAGCAGGCTGGTGGCGCGCTCGCAGGCATCGAGTGCGGTCTGGTCGCGGTCGTGTCGCCGTGCGGCGGCGGAGAGGCCGTCGAGCGCGTCGAGCACCGCCCAGCGGTCCCCGAGCGCGTCGAACCCGTCGACCGCCGCCCGGTAGTGGGTCAGCGCCGTCGCCGTGTTCTTGCGTTTCCGGGCGACCGCGCCGAGCGCCCGCTGTGTCGCGGCCACCTCGGCCCGCTCGTCGAGCGCCTGCCACCGGTCGAGCGCGGCCTGGTAGCGCTCCCGGGCACGCCGGTAGTCCCCCGTCCGGCGCGCGAGTTCGCCGAGGCGGTCGAGCGCCTCCGCGGCTGTCTCGCTGTCCTCACGGTCACGTGAGTGTTCGAGCGCCTCCCGGTAGTGATCCCGGGCGCTGTCGAGTGCGCCGGTCGCGGTGGCGGCGGCCCCCAGCCCCCTGAGCGCCCGGGCCGCTCCGGCCGTGTCCTCGAGGTCCCGGTACAGCTCCAGCGCCTCCTCGTGGTACTCGCGGGCCGGCTCCGGGCGGTCGAGTTCGAGCGCGAGCGCGCCGAGACTCGTCAGGCTCTCCGCCTCGCCGGCCCGGTCGCCCAGCTCCCGGCGGCGGTCGAGTGCCTGCTCGTGGCGCTCCCGGGCCCGGGAGTGGTCGCCGTCCGCGCTCGCGGCGCTCCCGAGTTGTTCGAGCATCGCGGCCTCGCCGGCCCGGTCACCCAGGTCGCGGTAGCGGTCGAGGGCCTTCCGGCGGTATGCCCGGGCCTGTCCGGGCACGCCCTCGGCGACGGCAATCTGTCCGAGCGTCCCGAACGTCGCCGCCTCGCCGGCCAGGTGACCGGTCTCCTGGTAGATATCGAGCGCCTCCCCACAGCGGGAGTGTGCCCGGTCTGGCCGGTCGGCCGCCAGCGCGACGCGTCCGAGTCCGCGGAGCGCGTCCGCCTCGCCGTCGCGGTCCCCCCGGTCGCGGTGAATCTCGAGCGCCTCCTGGTAGTGGTCACGAGCCCGGTCGGGGGTGTCCTCGGCCAGTGCGACCTGACCGAGCGCGTCGAGCGCCGCCGCACGGCCGGCCGGGTCCCCGAGTTCCTCCCGGATGTCGAGCGCCTGCTGTGAGCGCTCGCGGGCCCGCTCGTGGTCGTCGGCGGCGAGCGCGACCCGGCAGAGCCGGACGAGACTCTCCGCCTCGGCCGCCCTGTCGTCGCGTGCCCGGCGGATGTCGAGACACCGCTCGTGGTACTCCCGGGCGCGCTCCAGGGCCCCCTCCTCGCGGGCGAGCTGTCCGAGCTGTGCGAGCACCCTGGCCTCGTCTGCCCGGTCCCCCTGCTGTCTGTAGCGCTCGAGCGCCCGCTCGTAGTGCTCCCCGGCCGACTCCAGGTCGCCACGCTCGAGCGCGAGCGCACCGAGTCTGTCGAGCACCGACGCCTCGCCGGTCTGGTCGCCCAGGTCGCGGTAACACTCCAGTGCCGCCCCGTACTGTTCGCGGGCCGTCCCGCGGTCGGTACGCTCGGCGGCGACGGTCCCCAGCCGCTCGTGGTTCGTCGCAATCTTCTCGCGGTCGGACAGGTCGCGGCGGATCTCGAGTGCCTCCTCGTGGCACTCCCCGGCGCGGTCGAGGTCGTCACGTTCGAGCGCGACCTGTCCGAGCCGCTCGAGACTCCGCGCCACACCCGCACGGTCGTCCAGGTCGCGGTAGAGCGACAGCGCCTCGGACTGGTACTCCCGGAGCCTGTCGGACGCACCGGTCTCGAGGGCCGCCTCGCCCAGTCGGTCGAGGCTGTCTGCCTCGCCGGCGCGGTCCCCGAGCTCGTGGTACAGCTCCCGCGCCTGTCGGGCGTGCTCACCGGCCGTCTCGAACTCGCCGGCCGCCAGCGCGGCCGCGGCCAGCCTGTCGAGACTCGCTGCCTCGCCGGCCCGGTCGCCACGGTCCCGGTGAATCTCGAGTGCCGCCGCGTGGTGTTCCCGGGCTGTCTCGTGGTCACCGGTCGCGGCGGCCAGTTCACCCAAGCGGGTGAGCGAGTCGGCCTCGCCGGCCCGGTCGCCACACCCCCGGCGGCGTTCGAGCGCCTGCTCGTGGCGCTCGCGGGCCGTCTCGCGGTCACCGGTCGCGGCGGCCAGCTCACCTAGGCGGGCGAGCGAGTCGGCCTCGCCGGCCTCGTCGTCCAGGTCGCGGTGACCCGCCAGCGCCGCCTCGTGGTGCTCGCGGGCCGACTCCAGGTCACCCTCCTCGCGGGCGAGCGAGCCCAGGCGGTCGAGCGTGCCGGCCGCCGCGGCCTCGTCGCCCAACTCGCGGTGACCCGCCAGCGCCGCCTCGTAGCGCTCGCGGGCCGCCTCGGGTCGCCCCTCGGCGGCGGCGACGCGTCCGAGTTCGTCGAGCGTGTCGGCCACTGCCGCCTCGTCGTCCAGGTCGCGGTGACCCGCCAGCGCCGCCTCGTGGTGCTCGCGGGCCGACTCCAGGTCACCCTCCTCGCGGGCGAGCGAGCCCAGGCGGTCCAGAACCCTCGCCTCGGCCGGTCGGTCACCGAGGTCGCGGTAGACCTCGCGTGCGGCCTGGTAGCGCTCACGCGCCCGTTCGAGCGCCCCCTCGCGAGCGGCGACCCCGCCGAGGCGGTCGAGCACACCGGCCGTGTCGGCGGTGCGGTCGAGGTCCCGGTAGATGGACAGCGCGCGTTCGAGGTACTCGCGGGCCCGGTCGAGTCGACGTTCGGCCGCGGCGACGCGCCCGAGTCCGTCGAGGCTGTCGGCCTCGCCGACCCGGTCACCGAGCCGCCGGTGCAGTTCGAGACACCGCTCGTGGTACTCCCGGGCGCGGTCGAACGAGCCGTGCTCGCGGGCCACTGCGCCGAGACCGGCGAGCGCCGACGCCTCCCCTGCCCGGTCACCGAGGCCGCGGTAGGCCTCGCGTGCGGCCTCGTAGTGGTCGCGGGCCCGGTCGAACGACTCCGACTCCCGGGCGAGCCCCCCGAGTTCGAGGAGAGCCGCCGCCTCACCGGCCCGGTCACCCAGGCGCTGTCGGATCGAGAGCACCGTCTCCTGGTGGGTGCGGGCCCGCTCGAGTGCCCCCTGCCGGCGTGCCGTCTCGCCGAGTCGAGCGAGCGTCGCGGCCTCGCCGAGTCGACTGTCGCGCGACCGGCAGACCTCGAGCGCGCGCTCGTGGTGGTCACGGGCGTGCCCGGGGTCACCGCTCGACAGCGCGAGCCGCCCCTGCCAACTCGCACGCTCTGCCGTGTCGGCCTCGTCGGTCAGCTCCGTCGAGAGCTCCGCCGTGGCCTGCTCGGTGGCCCCGGTGGCGGCCGCCATCGCGGCCCGCCAGACCGGCGCCCGTGCACGGATGGCCGGCGAGCAGTACCGCTCGATGTCGAGCCCCGAGTACGCGCTCGTGCCGAACAGCGGGTACAGCGACGGACAGCCCCGACCCATCCCGAACAGCGCCGCGACGAGCGTGTTCGCCAGCCGTGTCCCGTCGTCTGTCACTGGTATCGTCTCCGTCTCGAGATGCTCGCCGACCCGTCTCCGCCGGCTGTCACCGGCGAGCAGACCGAGCACCGCGTTGATACCGCGCTCGAACTGCGTGCGGGTCTGACGCGTCCCCGCCCGTGCGAGGTGTCTGTCGAGATACAGCTCGGACCAGCGGCGGTGACGCGTCGCCGGCACGGGCGTCGTGTCGAAGAGCACGCGACCGTCCAGCGCGTCCAGCAGCGACTCGATGCGCTCGTGGTCGGCGGGTCGACTCGCGAGCGCGTGGAGAAACTCCCGTCGGACACCAATGCCCGCCGCGCTGAGCACGTTCGTCAGCACGCCGAGTTCGGCGAGCAGTGTCCGGTCGTCGCGTGACTCCGCCGGAATCTCTGTCTCGTCCGGGTCGAGCACCGCGTCGACGGCCGCGTCCGCGCTGGCCCGGAGCGCAGACTCGCCGTCGGTCTCCCCCTCGAGCAGTTCGTAGACCAGCCCCAGCGCCGACCGCCCGGACTCGCCGGTGCGAACCCGCCGGAGCAGCGTCGTGTCGTCGGACGATACCGTCCGGTCTGTCGCGCTCTCGACCTGCTCGCGGAGACGCTCCACCTCGCGCTCGTCTAACCCCGGCATCCGGTGGCGGGTCGGCTGGCTCCCGAGTGTCGACAGCCGGCGGACCCGCTCTGCTGTCTGCTCGTCGTGGCCGTAGGCGTGCTCGCGCAGACGCTCCCACTCGCCGGTCCGCGAGGTGAGCAACACGCTGACCCGCTCGTCACCTTCGAAGGCATCCATCGCGTCCACCACGCCGAGTCCACCGCGTCGCGCCGCGTCCTCGACGACCACCAGCACGGGCCCCTCGTCGTGGAGGTCGGCGAGCGCGTCGACGAGGGCGTCACCGTCGAGCGGGTGTGTCACATCCCCCGACCGGTACAGGACCGGTCCGTGCTCGGCGACCCACCCGGACGCGACCTGTCGGGCGGTGGTCGTCTTTCCGGAGCCCGGTGGCCCGAGCAACAGCGCCGTCCCACCGCCGGTGAGCGTGCTCCGGAGCCTGTCGGTCACCCGTGGTCGCGACACGTCGGGGTACTCCCGGGCCACCGGGAGCCCCTCGCTGACCTCGGCGAAGGTAAACGGTCGGTACCAGCATCTGGCCGGGTCGACCACCCCGCTATCGAGTCGACTCCGGGTGAGTCTGTCGAACCCGTGCCCGGCGACCCCTGCCTGCGCCATGTTGAATCCGTTCGTTAGCTCACATAATAACGCTTCCGCCACCGGAGCCCCTGCTGTACCGGCGCTTCTGTGCACCGACCCCCTCTCCGGACCCCGCGCCTCTATCAGTGCTGATACGCCGGGTTGTCTCAACTGTTCCGACAGCTCTGTCGGTACAGCGGACCTATTAGAATCGAGAACAGGCACAGATGTCCGGGTCTCCGGATATCTCCTTCGTGGATATCAACCGCAGGCGGCGCTGTGCTGCCGTCTCGGCCGGTATCGGGGACAGTGTGTTAACGACTCTCAGAGTAGTGTTATAACCCTCCGGCCTATATTCGTATGTGACCATGAAAAAGCAGGAACTCATCCACCTTCACGGCCTGCTTGCACAGGTGCAGAATCACTACGAGGAGGAGACCGGAGAGACGGTCGACCACGACCGGTACACCTCGCTCGGCGTACAACCAACATCGATTCACAAGTCCAAGACCGACCACAAGGACGCCGTTTTCGCGCTCGCTAACGGTATCACCTCGGAGATGTCCGAGACAGAGGAGACCGAACCGGTCCCGACCGCCGCGGACTGAGGGAGTGTTCTTCCCGGTACACCAGACCCTGTTCAGCGACAGCGGTATCGATACCAGTCCAGGGCCACCGGACCGGACACGCGCCCCGGGCCGGCACGGTCTGTGTTGTTGTCCGCGCTGCCCGACTGTTCGCCCCGGAGGGTTGTTTCGCTGGTGGGCAACAGAACCGGTCGGTCGGTTCGCTGGTGGGAAGTACCCGGGGCGCGTACACACGGCCATGGAGTTTCCAGCACCGCCAGAGGAGGTCGACACGGTCAGGCCCTCCAAGTTGCGACGACGCATCGACAACGGGGAGCAGGTGACACTGCTCGATACCCGTCTGCCGGAGGCCCACGAGGCCTGGCAGATCAGCGGCGACACCGTCGAGACGCTGAACGCCCCGTACCCGGCGTTCCAGGGGGCCGAGGTGGACAGCGACGTTCTCGACGGGATTCCGTCCGACCGTCTCGTCACGGCGGTCTGTGCAATCGGCAAGTCGAGCGAGTACGTCGCGGGTGTGCTGGCGGAGCGTGGCTACGAGGTGGAGCATCTCGCCGACGGGATGGAGGGCTGGGCGCGTGTCTACGATGCCGTCGAGGTGAGTCGCTACGACGGGCCGGGCAGGGTCTGGCAGTACGTCCGCCCGTCGAGTGGCTGTCTCGGGTACCTGATTGTCGACGAGGGGGAGGCAGCCGTGGTCGACCCGCTCCGGGCGTTCGCCACGCGGTACCTGACCGACGCCGGCGAGCGCGGTGCGGAGCTGAAATACGCGGTCGACACACACGTCCACGCCGACCACGTCTCCGGGGTGCGTCGACTGGTTGCGGACGGTGTCGAGGGTGTGATGCCGGCACCCGCGACGGACCGCGGCCTCGTCGACCCGGCGGAACTGCGACTGCTCTCTGACGGTGACACGCTCCGGGTCGGTCGCGTCCCGGTCGAGGCCGTCCACGCACCCGGGCACACCTCCGGTATGACAGCACTCCGGGTCGGGGAGCACCTGCTCCTGACCGGAGACGGACTGTTCATCGAGAGTGTCGCGCGGCCGGATCTCGAGGCCGGACAGGAGACCGTGAGTGCCGCTCGCCGACTCCACGCCTCGCTCCGTGACCTGCTCGCGCTCCCCGACGAGACGCTCGTCTGCCCGGGTCACCGCGGCGAGACGACCGACCCCGCGCCCGACGGCACGTACACCGCCCATCTCGGTGAACTCCGCGGCCGCGAGGTGCTCTCGCTCTCCCGCGAGGCGTTCGTCGAGACACTCCACGGAGACGTGCCACCACGACCCGCCAACCACGAGGACATCGTGGCGACCAACCTCGGCCAGCGACACCCCGACGACGACGAGGCGTTCGAACTCGAACTCGGACCGAACAACTGTGCCGCGACCCCGTCCGACGCCGACTGACACTGCACCGGAGCTCTCCTGTATACATCCCAGTACACAGACACGCACGAGCAAGTCCACCCGGGTCGACGAGGACACCGACGCCACCGAGCGGGCACGCGAGGCCCGAACGGAGATGAAACGTGGCGTCGGGGAGACCGAGCACGTGCCCGCATACCCGCCTCCATCCGGGAGACGCAGGTTCGACTGTGTCCCTGTCCTCGTGGTGCTCACGAGCATCGTAGCGCTGTCGGCCCGCGGGATGGACCAGAACCCACAGGTCAAAGTACCTGCAGGACAGAATATACGGGCGAATGCAGTCTCATCGGGGCACCCGTCACGAACCGACGTTCGCGGTCGCCACCGCTGGCGGGGGGTGGAGATGAGTCCACGCTCCGGCACGGACCCGTCAGTCGACAGGCGGCCGGTCGCTGTCTGTCTGCTCTGTGTCGTCGCCGTGCTGGCCGGGTGCACGGCGACGCTCGGCGACAACGAGGAGCTTCCCGACAGCGAGGACATCGAGGAGACCTACACCTCACTCGACGCCTACAGCGCCACCTTCGTGTTCACCTCCTCGGGCGAAACGGCCGGGAATCCCGGGCGGACCGGTCCAGACCGCGTCGAGGGTGAACTCATCGTTCGCCCCGGAACGGGAGAGGCGTACCGGGAACAGGAGCTCGGAGATGGCTCGAACCGTCAGGTTATCGTGTCGAACGGAACTGTCAGCTGGGTCTACAACGAGAGCGCAAACCGGGTACGGAGACTCGAAACCGCGCGGACCGACAGCCAGCGTCGACAGCTCCGCCAGATTGTCACCCGCATCACTCGCAACGAGACTGAGAGCGACTCACCGCTTCCGATTGTTCCGATCGGGGTGGGTGGCGGGCTCGACAGCACCAGCTCGGGGTCGACCGGCGGTCTCGACGTCTCGACTGTCGCAACGTACGAGGGCACCGAGACGGTCGGCGGTCGGGAGACACACGTGCTCGCTGTCGAGTCGACGAACGAGTCGGCGGTGCGCGGCCGCTGGACGTACTATCTCGATACCGAGTGGTACGTCCTCCTCCGGTCGACGAGCAACGTGACCGTCGACGGCAAACAGACACAGACATCGTTCAGACTGCGGAACGTCACGTTCGACCCCGACGTTCCGGCAGACCGGTTCGAGTTCACGCCGCCGGAGAACGCGACCGTCGTCGACCGCGAGCGCAACACCGAGCGCTACCAGAGTCGCGAGCAGCTGGCGGAGGTAACAGACCTGCAGGTTCCCGACCCCGACGTGCCGGCGCGGTTCGAGTTCGACGAGGCCCGCCGGTCTCTGTTCCGCTCTGTC
Organism: uncultured Halobacteriales archaeon; assembly: GCA_964520075.1. GTDB lineage: Archaea > Halobacteriota > Halobacteria > Halobacteriales > Haloarculaceae > Halovenus. The sequence continues at coordinate 17,114 of CAZFMN010000002.1, forward strand.
GAGAGTATCTCGCTCCGGTACACGAGCGATGTCGCCACGCTCGTGGTGTCGAGACAGAACGTCACCGTCGATAGACCGTCCAGCGACCGTGGACAGGAGCTGCAGGTCGGTGAGCGAACCGGGGTGTATCAGCAGTTCCCGAGACAGAACCGGCTCCGCTGGGGGTGTTCGGGGACCACACAGTTCGTCATCGGGTTGCTACCCCGCGAGACGATGGTCGATATCGCCGAGTCTATCGACTGCTGACACTGGCGGGCGGAAGTTCCACGAGTTCTTGTCCGTCAGTATGACCGACGAACGGGGGAGTCCACACACATAAGAGTCTGCCAGCCCCAGCACAGGTATCGGTGACCTCGCACACACGCGCAGACGGTGCAGGGGGACGCCCGCGGAGAGCCGACGCCGGCCGGTTGCTCCTGTGCGTGGAGCCGTGCGAGCGTGCCCCAGACGGTAGGCTCGTGCGGGCGGACCGGAGGTGTGTCACACCGGGGGCTCCGATGGTCGGCGAGCACGGCAGGGGATGTGAGAGCAGATGACCGACGAGCCCGCGCCCCCGGCGGTTCCCCACGAACACCTCGACAGCGGCTGGGAACTGGTCGAGCAGCGCACGGAGACGGTAGCGGAGCTGTCGGCGATGCGTGTCCGGAGTGTCACGCGCCGGTACGACGACGAGCGCTCGCGGGCGGCGCTGTCGGCCGCGGGCTACGACACCGACCACCCGGTCAGGTTCTTCGCGGTCAGCCGACTCACGTTCGAGCCGTCACTGCCACCGGGTGTCGGAACGACGATGGTCGCGCCGACAGTCCGGACAGAGGCCCGGAAGGCCTTCGCCCGCCGACTGGCCGAGCGGGGCCTGAAAGACGTGACCCGGGACCGCACCGAGCGACTCCGTCTCCCCGACGACAGCCGTGTCCGGCTGTTCCGGCACACCGGGACCGTCCGCCCGACCGAACTCGACGCGCCGCTCCCGCTGGAGTGCTGGGTCGGTGTCTGGCCCACCGCCGGAACCTTTCTCGTTTTCTCCGGTGCCCACCCGACCGTCACACTCCGCTCGCGTCTCGACACCGGGACCGAATCGGATGTCCTCCGGCGGTCACCCGACCAGTACCGTCAGGAGCTTTTCGACCTGCTGCGCGAGACCAGCGAACACAACTGACCGCGGGAAGACGATGTCGTCGCCGGTACCGGTGCTGTACACGGCAGCGTGCCGAGCCTCGCAGGCACGTACCGCTCAGTCGTCGCCGGCGCGTGTCGCCTGGTCGCGCTCGGTGACATCGGCGGCCGTGCCGGACCGTGGCCCCTCCAGGTCGACGCCGGGCAGCAGGTCACGGAGGTACCGTCCGGTGTGGGACGCCTCGGTGCGTGCCACCGCCTCGGGTGTGCCGGCCGCGACAACGTCTCCGCCGTGTTCGCCACCCTCCGGACCGAGGTCGAGCACGTGGTCGGCGTTCTTCACGAGGTCGAGTTCGTGCTCGATGACGACGACGGTGTTGCCCTCGTCGGTGAGTCGGTGGAGCACGTCGACGAGTTTGCGCTCGTCCTCGGGGTGGAGCCCGGTCGTCGGCTCGTCGAGCAGGTACAGCGTCTCGCCGGTGTCTTTCTTTCCGAGCTCCTCCGCGAGCTTGACCCGCTGGGCCTCACCACCCGAGAGTGTCGTCGAGGGCTGGCCGAGCCGCATGTAGCCCAGACCGACATCCTTCAGCAGCCCGAGCCGCCGGCTGAGCTGGCGGTGGCTCTCGAAGAAGGCGTGGGCCTCCCTGACACTCATGTCGAGCACGTCGGCGATTGTCTTCCCCCTGAACTCCACCTCCAGGGTCTCGTCGTTGTACCGGGCGCCGTCACACTCCTCGCAGGGGACCTGCACGTCCGAGAGAAAGTTCATGTCGATTGTGACCGTCCCCTGGCCGCCACACTCCTCACAGCGCCCGCCTTTCACGTTGAACGAGAACCGACCCTTCTCGTAGCCGCGCCGGTTCGCGAGGTTCGTCTCGGCGAACAGCTCACGCACGTAGTCGAACACGTTCGTGTAGGTGGCGGGGTTCGAGCGCGGTGTCCGACCGATCGGTGACTGGTCTATCAGCCGCACCGTCTTTATCTGGTCGACCCCCTCGATGGCGTCGTGGTCGCCGGGGTCGACACTCCTGTTGTCGTTCATCTCGCGGGCCAGCCCCTTGTACAGCACCTCGTGCATCAGCGTGGACTTGCCCGACCCCGAGACACCCGTGATGGCGGTGAACGTCCCGAGCGGGATGTCGACGTCGAGGTCCCGCAGGTTGTGCTGGCGGGCACCGCGGACCGTCAGCGCACCGTCGGGCTCCCGGCGGGTCTCCGGAACGGGGATAGAGCGGCGTCCGGCGAGGTAGTCCGCGGTGACACTCTCCTCGCTGTCGAGCACGTCCTGCAGCGAGCCGTTCACGACCACCTCGCCGCCGCGTTTCCCCGGTCCCGGTCCCATGTCGACGATGTTGTCAGCCCGGCGCATCGTCTCGGTGTCGTGTTCGACCACGACCAGCGTGTTGCCGATGTCGCGCAGTTCCTCCAGCGTGTCGAGCAGACGGTCGTTGTCGCGCTGGTGGAGTCCGATGGAGGGCTCGTCGAGCACGTACAGCACACCGACGAGTCCGGAGCCGATCTGCGTGGCCAGCCGGATGCGCTGGCTCTCCCCGCCGGAGAGTGTCGCCGCCTCACGGTCGAGCGTGAGGTAGTCGAGCCCCACCTCGGTCATGAAGCCCAGGCGGGCGCGGATCTCCTTGAGTATCTCCTCGGCGATGGTGCGGTCGCGCTCGTTGAGGTCACGCTCCAGCCCCTCGAAGTGTGCGAGCGCGTCGCCGATCGACATCCGGCTGACCTCGTCGATTGTGGTGCCCGCGACCCTGACGGCCCGTGACTCGGGGCGGAGACGGGTCCCCTCGCAGGCCGGGCAGGTCGTGACCGCCATGAACTCCTCGATGTGCTCGCGGGAACGGTCGCTGTCGGTCTCGACGTGGCGCCGCTCCAGGTTGGGGATGACACCCTCGAACCGCTCGGTCTTCTCCCGCATCCCGTTTTTCGTCCGCCACTGGAAGTGGACCTTCCTGTCGGTCCCACGGAGAAACTGCCGCCGTATCTCCGGGTCTAGCTCCTCGAACGGTGTCTCCAGCGAGACACCGAAGTGCTCGGCCACGTTGTCGAGCTGTCGGGAGTAGTAGGTCCGGTTGTAGCTCCAGGGCTCGAAGACGTGTTTGAGCGGCTTCGAGGGGTCCTGTATCACGAGGTCCTCGCTGACCTCCTTTGTCTCGCCGATCCCCTCACACTCTGGGCAGGCCCCGTGTGGACTGTTGAACGAGAACGAGCGTGTCTCGATTGCGCTGATGTCGATACCGCAGTGCGTGCAGGCGAGGTCCTCGGAGAACTCGACGACCCGCCGGTTCCCGTCGGCCCCGTCGCCCGCGGTGGTTGCGTCGTCCTCCTCCCTGGAGGGGTCGCCCCCAGAGAGGTCACCGGTCGAGCGCGCCCGTGTCCCGCCGACATCTAGCTCCGCCGGCGGGTCCGGGAAGCTGACCTTCAGCACACCGTCGGCCTCCGCAAGCGCCGTCTCGACGGAGTCGGTGACCCGGGCGCGCTCCGAGGCCGAGAGCTTCACACGGTCGACCACCACGTCGACTGTGTGGTCGTAGTTCTCGTCGAGGTCGGGCCGCTCGACGGTGAGGTCGTAGCGCTCGCCGTCCACCTCGACACGGGTGTACCCCTCGCTCACGAGCTCGTCGAACAGCTTCTCGAAGGCCCCTTTCTGGTCGCGCACCACCGGCGCACACAGCTCCGCGCGGGTCCCCTCGGGGGCCGCGAGCAGTCGACGCACCATCTGCTGGGCGCTCTGGTCGTCGACCTGGCGGCCACACTCCGGACAGTGTGGCGTCCCGACGCGGGCGTACAGCAGGCGCAGGTAGTCGTGGAGTTCGGTGACTGTCCCGACAGTCGAACGCGGGTTGTTCGCGGCGTTTTTCTGGTCGATAGAGATGGCGGGCGAGAGCCCCTCGACGGTCTCGACCTGTGGCTTGTCCATCTGGCCGAGGAAGTTCCGGGCGTAGGCCGACAGCGACTCGATGTACCGGCGCTGTCCCTCGGCGTATATCGTCTCGAACGCGAGCGAGGACTTGCCCGACCCCGAGAGCCCCGTCACGACGGTCAACTCCTCGCGTGGAATCTCGACGTCCACGTCCTCGAGATTGTTCTCTGCCGCCCCGCGCACCTCGATGTTCTCGCGACTCATCTGTTACCCTTTGTTCGACTCCACGATACAAACCCTGTCGGTTCGGTCCCCACAGGCTGGCTACGGACCCCGCCCCCGACCTGACCCGACCCGGTCGGCCGGGTCACGACCGGAGTTCGCCGTCGAGTCCGATGTGGATGAGACACCCGGTGAAGAACGTGGCCACGACAGTAACAGCAGTGACCTGCCGGTCGACCGGGAGTTCGGCCGTCAGCAACCCGACCCCGCCCGCCAGCACGGCCGTCAGCACGAGCATCACCAGCGGACTGTGCGTCCAGCCACGGTGTCTGCCCGTCACGAGGTCGATGGTGGGTTCGACGGCACTGGCCCCGGCGAGCGCAACGAGCGTCGTGCCGCCGCCGACGAGCACCTCTGACGGCACCACGGGGTCGTCCAGGACACCGGCCACCGCGGTGTCTGCGACCCCCACGAGCGGTTCGAAGTGCAGGGCAACGAGCGATGCGACCCCGGCCACGACCAGCAGGCGGAGCCACTGGACGGCCTTCCGGCGCGGGATAGACCGGTGGTGGTCGATATCCGGAAACACCGACCCGACGAACGTCGCAACCGCGGCCCCGAGCGCGCCGCCGCCGGCCAGCAGCGGTGACCCGAATCCGGTGAACAGTCCGGCACCCACAGCCAGCGCCGTCAGCACCGCACCGATACGCCCCCAGCGTGCGTGTGTCGGGTAGTTCGGCACGCTAGCCACTGTGTTACCCCTCGCACTTATCTCCCCTGACTACTGTACGGCACGCCGACTCCCCCCGGTGGACACGCCTGTCTGACACCTGTCGCACAGTCTCCGGCCGGTATTCCCCCCTCGGTTTCCCCTGTCGTCCCCTCGCCGTCTCCGGATTCCAGCCTGACGATTTCACTTTCACCCTGGTCTGAACACCGTTAAGAGGGACAAACCCATCAGTTCAGTTCCGACGAGAGACGGCTCGGCGCAGACAGCCCGACGACGACCAGTACAGCAAGTCACAGATACCGCGGACGTGCGAACCGCACCACAGAGCAACAGACAGCCCCCGATTCGAACGCAAACTACACGTATATGACATCAATCGCGACAGCGCGACCAACGAGAACCGTCGAGACGACCAGAGCGCCAGGTGAGCAGGCATGAGCGAGCAGCCCGTTGCGGACGACCTGACACTGCCAATAAAGCGCACAGACGGCGAGACAGTAAAGGAGCGCCTGACCGACAACGCCTACCACAACATCCTGCCGGCGCGCTATCTCCGCAAGGACAGCAACGGCGAACCGGTCGAGAAACAGGAGGAGCTGTTCGAGCGCGTCGCGAAGAACATCGCGCTCGCGGAGGCTGTCTTCGAGGCCGACAAGCAGGGGGTCGACGTGACGGTCACCCCCGACCAGCTCAAGCCCGACCACCCGCGCCGTGACGAACTCGCCGCGGAGGTGTTCGGCACGGGTGTCACCGTCGAGGACGACATCGAGCGGCCGCTGACCGAGCACAACGTCAACAAGTTCGCATACGAGACAATCGTGCCGGAACTGCCCGAGTCGGTGCGTGACCACGTCGAAACCACCGCCGCGGAGTTCCAGGAGGCGATGGAGAAACTTTCTGTTTTACCGAACAGTCCGACGCTGATGAACGCGGGCGACGAGCTCCAGCAGCTCAGCGCGTGTTTCGTCGACTCGCCGGCGGACGACATCGACGACATCCACCAGACCGCGAAGGAGGCCGCGGAGGTCTTCCAGTGTCTGACAGACGACGCCAGTGTCGCGGTCGACGGAAAGGGGGTCGTGTCGGTCGCGGAGGTCGAGCCGGGCGACGAGATCAGGCAACGGGACGGTGACGGGTACCAGACCCGGACAGTGGCGGAGACACACGCGTACGGTGACGCGCCAGTACATCGGGTCACGACGACAGCCGGCATCGAGCTCACCGGGACACCGAACCACGAGCTGTGTGTCGACGGTGACTGGACGCGTATCGACGAGATAGCCCCCGGAGACACGCTGTCGGTCCGGCTCGACTGGCTCACCGACGCCGACGATACCACGGAGCTACGGACTGTCGAGTCGGGCGCGCGGCGGGACGTCGACAGGGCCGTCGACAACAGCGAGATCCGCGAACTGCACGCGGAGGGGCTGTCCGACCACGAGATTGCGGACAGGCTCGACTGTTCGGCGTCGACGGTCCGGCGGCGCCGCGCGAACGAACTCGGTCTGGACCCGAACGGTTCGGGCGGTCACCCGCGCGGGAGTGTCGGGTTCGACACAGACGCCTTCGAGCGGCTGTACGAGGCGGGCCACACCGACCCGGAGGTCACCGACGAACTCGACCGCCACCAGGCGACGGTCGGGCAGTACCGGACAGCACAGTCGCTCGAACCGAACGGTGACCCGGTGAAGGCGGTCACGCAACCAACGGAGTTGACACCCGAACTCGCGGAGTTGCTCGGTATGTGGGTCGGTGACGGCTCGACACACGAGGACGGCATCCGGCTGCATCTTCAGAGCGAGGAGACACTGGAACACGCCGACTGGCTCTGCCGGGACCTGTTCGGTGCGGGTCTGGACTGGCAGTTCGAGGACGGCTGTTACGACGCGGTGTTGCACAGCCACGAGATACGGCGGTTCTGGCTGGCGAACTTCGGGGCAGCGAACCCCGACGCCCCCGCCGCGTCGGTCCCCGACGCGGTCTGGCGCGCGGACCGCGACACTGTCGCGGCGTTTCTCCGTGGACTGTTCTCGACCGGTGGCGGTCTCCAGCGCGACCGCTACCCGCGGCTGTGGAGCGCCTCACAGGAACTGGTCGACGGTGTGCAGACGCTCCTCCTCGGTCTGGGGATACCCGCGGCACGGTGGGAACTCGACTCCAGGGAGCGCGAGTCTCAGAACGTCGGCCCGACCGGCGAGGTCGGTCTGACCCGTTTTGCCGACCGAATCGGGTTCGTGGACGGCCGTGACGACGAGATGGCCGCCGCGCTCAAGGAGACGGCCTTCGACGGGACTACCTTCGGAACCGTCCACGACGGGCAGCGCTGGTCCGTTCCCGTCGAGTCGGTCGAGTCCGCGGGCACGGCGACGGTACACGACGTGACTGTCGCCGGCAACCACGAGTACCTCGCCGACGGCGTCGTCTCTCACAACAGCGGCGGCGGAATGGGCTACGCTTTCTGGAAACTGCGCCCCTACGGCGACCCGGTCGGCTCCACCGGCGGTATCGCCAGCGGACCTGTCACATTTATGAGGACTTATGACCAGATGTGTTTCCCGCCGGAAACGAGCGTTCTCACACCAGACGGTTACCAGCCCATCGAGGATGTCCGCAAAGGCGATATTGTCATCGACGAGACCGGTGAGAGACAGCCTGTCACCGAAACGATGGAGCGGACAGTAAACGAGGAGTTGGTCGAAATCGTGCCAGAGCGACTCAACAAACCGATCCGTGCGACAGGCGAGCACCCGTTCAAAGTCCTCCGAGACAATGGGTTCGAGTGGGTCGACGCGGAGGAGTTGGAGACAGACGACTTCCTCGTGCTGGGACACGCAACCGACAGCAACGAACTTGAACTCGGTGAGTCTGTCGACATCACCGACATCGCCAGCGGACCACTCGTCTTCACAGATGGCGGTGTCACGGTCAATCGTGACTACTACGGCACAAGAAAAGGGACGACCCCACAGGCGTTCGCGGACGAGGTTCCCGTCGAAGCGCTGGCAACGCTGGCTGGCTGGTATCTCGCGGAGGGGTGTGTTGTCTACCGCCGTGGTATTCCCAGTGAAGTCACGTTTACGCTGCACAGCGACGAGCACGAGGCTGCCGAGGAAGTCCAGAATGCTCTCGATGCCTTCGGTGTGTCCTCCCGAATCGAAACTGTCGAGAACCGCAACACCCAGCACATCCACGCCGAGCACACCAGCTTTGCGCAGTTCATCGATAGCCTGTTCGGGACGGGTGCAAGCAAAAAAGAGGTGCCGGAGGTACTCTGGAATGCACCACCAGAGACGCAGACCCGTGTGCTGGAGACTCTCTTTGCGGGAGACGGTCGGCTCGAAACGCGGGGCAAAAGCCAGCGCGTTCAGTTGAAACTCGTAAATGAGGAGATAATCGACTTCGTGTTTCAGGCTGGGCTCCGGTGTGGCGTCCAGTTCTCACGGCACGACAGAACCCCGGATAACCGACAGCCGACGTACTCCGTCGGTGTGAGCGTGAGTTCGGCTCTGGGAACGCCGCTGGAGCGTCTGTTCGACGATGTCGACGACGATTTTGTTCCACGGGACAGAACGAAACAGGCTCGTGGACACGAGATTGTCGCTATCGACTCTCTGGACAGAGTCGAGTACGAGGGACCGGTGTACAATGCGGAAGTAGCCGAAACACACTCCTACGTCGCCGAGGACGTCGTGGTGCACAACTGCGAGACGATCGCACAGGGTGGGGCCCGTCGCGGTGCGCAGATGGGTGTGATGCGCATCTCACACCCCGACGTCATCCAGTTCGTCCACGCGAAGAACAAGGACGTCTCGCTGGCGAACACGCTCCGACTGAACGACCCCGACGACTTCACGCACACCTCCTTCGCCGAGGCGCTGGAGGAGGCCCGCGGCCTCATCGACGAGGAGGGGCACGTCCCGGAGCATCTCCGAAACGCCGTCGAGGGGCATCTCTCGAATTTCAACATCTCGGTTGGCGTGACCGACCGCTTCATGGAGGCGGTGAAAGACGACGAGGCGTACACGTTCACCAACCCCCGGACGGAGGAGCCACACGTCGCCACCGAGGAGACGGTCGAACTGTACGAGATGTTCGGTCTCGGCGAACACGTCGAGGTTGGCGAGGTGCTGTCCGTGCCCGCCCGCGAACTCTGGGACCACATCATCGAGGGCGCACACGAGAACGGTGAACCCGGTGTCGTCTACCTCGAACGGATAAACGAGCAGCACTCCTTCGACGTCGAGGAACACCCCGACCACCGCATCCTCGCGACCAACCCGTGCGTGACCGGTGACACGCTCATCAGCACCGAGAACGGGCTCGTCACGGCCGAGGAGCTGTACGAGCAGGGTGTCGCGCGTGACATCGTGGTCGACGGTCGACGCAGCGAGGAGCGGGTAAAGGAGGCAAGCAGCGTCTACCGCACCGGTGAGAAGGAGGTGTACAGGCTGACCACCGAGGAGGGGTACGAGCTCCGCCTGACCGCCGACCACCGCGTGATGACCGACGATGGCTGGGCCGAGGCAGGGAGTCTCGACCCCGGCGACACGGTCCACATCCAGAACCGGAAAGGCGAGTTCGGCGACCACGGCTCCGCGGCGGAGGGTCGCGTGCTCGGCTGGCTGGTCGGTGACGGTCACCTCAAGCACGGCGAGGAGCGTGCGGTGCTGAACTTCTACGACGAGGACGCCGAGCTCTCCGGGCGGTTCGCCGAGGACGTGAACGAGGTTGTCCGCGACCCGCTGGGGAACGCGAACTACGGGGTCGGCGTCAGCGATATCAGCCGGAGCGACGAGTACCGCGGCGCACAGGCCGTCGAACAGCGCATCCGGTCGGCACGGCTCTACGAGTACGCCGAGCGGGCCGGCCTCGCCGAGGGGAAACTGCAGGTGCCCGGTGCCGTCCGTCGCGGGAGCGAGGAGATGGCCCGCGGGTTCCTCAAGGCGCTGTTTACCGCCGATGGACACGTCGAGGGGACACCCGAGACAGGGCTCTCGGTGCGCCTGACCAGTATCAGTCCGGACCTGCTGCGGAGTGTCCAGCGGCTCCTGACCAACTTCGGTATCCGGTCGCGGCTCTACGAGGACCGCAAGACCGGCGGTCGGAAGCCGCTCCCGGACGGCCACGGCGGTACGAACGAGTACGAGACGTCGTCGAGCCACCAGCTCTCGGTCAGCTCCGCTCACCTGCGGACGTTCGAGGAGGAGATCGGGTTCCTGCGGGCGGACAAGAGTGAACGGCTGAGCGGGGCTCTGGACAGCTACAGCCGGGGTCCGTACACGGGTCGGTTCGAGGCAACGGTCGACGCTGTCGAGGCTGACGGAATCGAGGACGTGTACGACCTCACCGAGCCGGACACCGAATCGTTTGTCGCGAACGGCGTCGTTGTCCACAACTGCGGAGAGCAGCCCCTCGAGGAGTACGAGGCCTGCAACCTCGGTCACATCAACCTCTCGACACTCGCGGCGGAGGGCGCACCGGACTGGCGGGTCTGGTCGGAGCGTCACGGCGACGAGCACGAGACAGAGGCGGCGGCGGTGGAGGCGTTCCTGTCGGAGGCGCTGGACTTCGAGGAGTTCGACAGGCGGATCGAACTGGGCACCCGGTTCCTGGAGAACGTCGTCACGATGTCGGATTTCCCGGTCGAGGAGATAGAGAAGACGGTCCGCGAGATGCGCAAGATCGGGCTGGGAATAATGGGGCTGGCACAGCTGTACATCCAGCTCGGTGTGAGATACGGGGGTGACACGGCAAACGAGATCGCCCGTCAGGTGATGGTCTACATCAACCACCAGTCGAAGCAGACGAGTCACGAACTCGCCACCGAGCGCGGCAGCTTCACCGAGTGGGACAACTCGAAGTACGCCGACCCGACCGAGTACCGCGAGTGGTTCGAACACCACGTCGGTGTCCCCGCCGAGGAGTGGGAGGACGGGTACCCGATCAGGAATCACAACACGACGACGATAGCGCCGACCGGCTGTGTCGAGGAGAGCTCACTCGTCTCGACAGACAGCGGGCTGGTCCCGATACAGGAACTGGACGAGACAACGGCTGAGTTCGAGCAGTGGAGCGAGATCGCGGTCGATGTCTCGACGGACGGCGGAACGAAACCCGCAACCGCGGTGTACGACAACGGGTTCGCCGACGCCCGCCAGATCGAGACAGAGGGCGGGTTCAGCGTCACCTCGACACCGGAGCACCGGTTCCGGACCATCTCCGCCGACGGGGAGTACGCCTGGAGAGCGGCAGCGGAGTTCGAACCGGGGGACCGGATTCTCCTCCGGCGAAACACCGCTGACGGTGGCACGCGGTCCAGTCTCGACACGAGCGCGTCCGAGACCGACCACGATGGTCTGTGCCTGCCCGGCGAGATGACGCCGGAACTGGCGGAGTTTCTCGGTTACTTCGCGGGTGAGGGCCACGTTCACGAGGGTGCCGGTGTCACACTCGTCGTCGAGTCGGAGGCCGACGAACTCGACAGCCACCTCCGCGAACTCGGGGAGAGGGTCTTCGGCGTGTCACCGACCGTCGAGGACCGCGGGACGCGTCGCGTGCTCATCTTCGGTGGGCGCCATCTCTCGCGGTACTTCGAGGACAACGGCTGGACGAGAGACGACGGGAACGAGGGCACGGCGAGCGCGTCCGTTCCCGGGGCGGTTCTCGCCGGTGACGAGACAGTCGCGAAGTCGTTCCTCCGCGGCCTGTTCGAGGCCGACGGGACCGCATCCCGCACGGTCGAACTGTCGACAGTGTCCTCGACACTCGCAGACCAGGTACAGACTCTGTTGCTCTCCCTGGGCTGTGTGTTCGTTCGAGAGAGCCTCGACGTGGCGGAGAGAGACGACCACTCCGGGGAGCGAACCCGATACAGTCTGCGCGGCGCGAACAGACGCGAGGACGTGCGCTTCCTGGATGAGGTCGGCTTCATCACGAACGCCACGGATATCGAACTGACCGCACAGTCGTACCGAAACGACACGTACCCGCCAGCCGTCGTCGATGCGCTGCGCGCTGTCGACGGGTACGACTCGGTGAGCGAGGGGGTCAGACAGCGTGTCAATCAGTCGCGCGCAAACGGTTCCGTCTCCCGAAAGCTCGTCAGGGACGTCGAATCCGAAACCGGCGGAGCGGTTCGACTCGACGGGAGACGGCTCACCGAGTTCTACGCGGCAACGGTCGAGTCGGTGACAGAGACAACCGCGTACACGAAAGACATCAGCGTTCCGTCGAACAACACCTACATCGCGAACGGGTTCGTGACCCACAACACCACCTCGATGATCGGTAACACGTCGGGCGGATGTGAGCCGATTCCGAACGTCGCCTACTACAAGAACGTCTCCGACGACGTGCAGGGCGACGAGATGCTGGTGGAGTTCGACGACTACTTCCTCCGGGTGCTCGAGGCGAACGACATCAACATCGAGTCGGTGAAGAAGGAGGCGAAACACCAGATGGCGAACAACGAGTACGCCGGAATCGAGGGGCTGGCGACCGTCCCGGACGAGATCGGCGAACTGTTCGTCGTCACGGCGGACCTCGACGGACGAGACCACGCACAGGTCCAGGTCGCATGTCAGGAGGGTGTCGATTCGGCCATCTCGAAGACAGTGAACGCCCCGAACGGCGCCACGGTCGAGGACACGAGGTCGGTGTTCGAGTACATCTACGACCACGGCGGAAAGGGGGTGACCTACTACCGCGACGGCACGCGGTCGAAGCAGGTCATCACCACGCGCGCACAGAACACGGAGTTCGCCGACGAGGGCGAGGCAACGGTCGAGGAGATACTCGAGGCCATCGAGGCGTCGCTCGGCGGTCTCGACGAGTTCCTCGAGCAGGACGCCGTCCGTGCCGAGATAGAGGACCAGGTATCCGACCTCGTGGAGGCCGAACCGGCGGAGACGGGAGCGGTGGCCGACGACCAGACGGCCGACCAGCAGTTCGCACAGAAGCGGCCACGCCCGGACGTGTTGCACGGTGTCACACAGCGGATCGAGACGGGGTACGGCAAGCTCTACGTGAGTATCAACGAGGACCCCGTGGCCGACCGGCCGTTCGAGCTGTTCGCGACGATCGGGAGCTCCGGCGGGTTCACCGCCTCGTTCACCGAGGCGCTGGCGAAGACAATCTCGACGGCACTACGCGCGGGTGTCGACCCCCACGAGATCGCCGACGAACTCCAGGGCATCCGCTCGCCGAAGGTTGCCTGGGACAAGGGCGAGCAGATTCAGTCGGTTCCGGACGCCATCGGCACCGCACTGAAACGGTACATCGAGGGCGATATCGACATGAGCTACCCACAGCAACAGACACTGGAGGAGACAGCCGAGGAGTCCAGAACCGCCGAGGACTCCAACCGGGGTCTGCCGACATCGGGACGCGAGACCGACGGCGGTGTCGCCTCACAGTCGACCGGAGACACCCCCTCGGGGTCGACCCGAGACGCAGACAGCGCGGCCGGGTCCGACACGGCGGGGGAGGCCATCGAGGCCGGCGAGAACCCGGAGTGCCCGAACTGCGGCGGGCTGTCGCTGCACTACTCCGAGGGCTGCAAGACCTGCCAGACCTGCGGCTGGTCGGAGTGTTGAGAGGAAACGATGCCAACCGCCTCACGATGTCCACGGTGTGACGAGCGGCTCTACAGGCGCCACTGCAAGTACGTCTGTCCGAACCACGGGCCGGTGTACGACTGCTCGGACCCGTTCGCGTGAGCGCCCGGGGTCAGTCCTCGACGACGACGACACAGCAGTGGTCGTGAACAGGACAGCGCACGACGTGTGTCCCCGCCTCGCGGAACGTGTGTTCGAACGTCTGACCCACACCTGTGACACGCTCGCTCGACAGTGCCGCGCTCTCCGCGGCGAGACGGTGCGGTTCGGTGTCCTCCCACAGCCACACGACGCTCTCACCGGTGGCTATCTCGACCACGGCCGGGTCGAACTGTTTCTCGCTCGCACTGACACTGACGATGGGGTTGCGGGCCGAACTGACCTCCGGAACCTCGACGCGGCTGTCCTCCGGCTGATTCATCTTGCGGGTGGGTCCGTCCGGAAGCACAGTCATCTCTACGGTCACCTTTCCCGAGCCGTGTTTGCCACCCGAGGAGGTTGCGGTCGACGAGACGAGACAGAGTTCCCCGTCGAAAACGAGCAGGTCGCCCTCCGATAGCTCCTCGATATCTCGCTCGGTGGTCTCCATTGCTGGCCTGTCGTGCAGTGACAGATAAATAGCTGTTGCTAGCACCGACAGGCACGGTCGACGTGTCTGGCTCGGCGTCAGCGTCAGGTTTTCTACCGAGGCCCGCCACGACTGTCTGTGTCCGAACAGCAACCGGTAGAGACGTTCCTCCGGGTGCCGGGTGCCCGCGCGGGGGTCGCGTCACCGGACGGGGAGCGCGTGGCGTTCTATCACGAGGAGGGTCGACAGCGGGAACTGCGTGTGCTCGACGTGAGGACCGGCGACCGCGAGCGGTTGACCGGTGGCGGGTCGGGTTCGCAGATGAGCGGGCATCTCGCCTGGCGTGGCGACGACGAGGTCCTCTACCACCACCGGGAGCAGGACGGGACAGACAGTATCCACGCGGTCAGCCTCGACGGGCAGGTCCGTCCAATCGTCACCCGGAGCGGGCGCTGTCTCCTGACCGACGTCTCCGCGGACACCCGACAGCTCCTGTTCCTGTGTGAGAGAGACGGGGAGACCAACCTCTGTCGGCACGACACCCGGACCGGCGAGACGGTGCAACTGGTCACGCAGGGGGAGGTACAGGGGGCGAAGCTGTCACCCGGCGGCGAGTGGGTCGCCTACACGACGGCGGGGGACACCGGGGGTGTCGAGAGCGCGGCTGTCCGCCTGGTGGACCGCCACGGCGGGGACCCGGTCGCGCTGTCACTCGGGAGGACGGGGGTCGGTGTCAGGGACTGGACAGCAGGTCGACTGCTGGTCGACGCGTGGGGGGTCGACCGACCGAGCTGTGGCGTCGTTCGGCTCGCCAGGGCGGGTGGGACCGACGGTGGACCCCGCATCGAGAGCGAGCACTGGGTCGGGAGTGACACACACCGGGAGCACCCGATTCAGTTTCTCGGGACCGACCGTATCCTCGCCGAGCGGGTGACGAGACGGGCGACACTCGTGCCGGTCGTCCACAGTCTCACCGACGAGGCGACAGTGCTGGATGTGGACGACGGTGTCGCGGATTTCGCCGGCGAGGGGTACGGCGCGGCACTCGCGGACGGGAGTCTCCTCGTCGGCTACCGCTCACCCGACACCGCGGCGAGTCTCTACCGGTACGACCCGGCGGCAGGCGAGTCTCACCCCCTGTTCGAACCGAGCAGTGAGGCGTTCGGCCCCGAGCCGTTCGTCGGTGCGAAACACGTCGTCGTGGAGTCCGGGGAGGGTGTCCGGGTCGGCGGAATCCTGTACCGGGCTGGTGAGACAGAGGCACCGTCACCGGTCGTCGTTCGGGTCTCCGGCTCACCCGGTCGCACCACGCTCCAGCGGTTCGACCCCTCGACACAGTATCTCTTGGGGCGGGGGTACAGCGTCCTCTGGGTCAACCAGCGCGGCCCGAACCGGTATCTGCGGTCCCAGCAGTCACTCGATGGGGAGTTCGGGGGCGGAGACCAGCGTGACATCGCCGCCGTGGCCGACTGGCTCGCGGGTCGGGACTGGGTCGACGAGCGCCGTCTCGGTATCCTCGGCCGCCACTACGGCGGCTACTGTGCGTACATGCAACTGCTGCGAGACGACACCCGGTTCGCCGCCGGTGTCGCCTGGGGGGGACCCGGTGACCTGGTCGCACTCCGGCGGAACGAGGCAACCGACCGGCGGGTGCGTGCCGAGATGGAGCGACTGCTCGGGGAGAGCGAGGAGACGTGGCGAGAGCGGAGTCCGGTCGAACACGTCGAGAGCCTCGAAACACCCCTGGCTGTCGTCCACGCCGTCGAAGACAGCAGTATCCCGGTCGAGCAGTCCCGACAGATGCGGACAGCGCTCCGCGAGGCCGGGTTCGAGGAGGGCGAGGCGTTCGTCTACCACGAACTGACGGGGGCAGAGGCCACGAGTCGCACCGCCGCGGGCTACCGGACCGTCGGGGAGTTCCTCGACCGCAGGCTCTGAGTGTACAGTTCGACCTGCCCTGACCCGGTCCGACACGTAGTGTGCGGGTACCCACCTCCACAGGAGTGGCGGATACCGGGGCCGCGTGGGCGCGAAAGGCACTCCTGGGCGGGGGACCAACTCGGGGTATGGAGGATGTCGTCTGTTCCTGGAGCGGGGGGAAAGAGAGCACGCTCGCGCTCGAGTCGGTGCTGACGGAGACGTCGTTCGAGGTTGCGGCTCTGATGACCACCGCGGTGGAGGGTGCCAGTCGGATGAGCATCCACGGGGTCCGCCTCGACCTGCTCGAACGGCAGGCGAGTGCACTCGGGTTCCCGCTGGATGTCGTCAGGATTCCGGAGAACGCGACGGGTGAGGGGTACGTCCAGACGATGACCGACGTGTTCTCGGGGTACGTCGAGACGGGGGTCGACCGGCTGATTCTCGGTGACGTGTTCAGCGAGGACGACCCCGATTTCAGGGGGACCGCGATGGAGTCGACGGGGCTGTCCTCGTACTGCCCACTGCTCGATGCGGAGACCGGGGCGCTCGTCCGGCGGTTCCTGGACGGCGGGTACGAGGCCGTCACCGTCGCCGTCGACGAGAGCCTCGGCCGCGAGTTCGCCGGCCGGACCGTCGACGAGACGTTCCTCGAGGACCTGCCGGAGACCGCAGACCCCGCCGGCGAGGCCGGGGAGTACCACACGTTCGTCCGCGACGGACCGGTGTTCGACCGCCGTGTCGCGTTCGAGCGTGGCGACATCGTCGAACGAGACACTGTCGACGGTGCGATGGTGTACGCAGACCTCGTTCCGGCAGAGACAGCGTGACCGTTCCGCGGGCGCGTGAACCGGGTCGTGCCCTCTCCCTGCCCGTGCCTGTTGCCGTCAGTACCGCGGGGCGTTCTCGCGCACGAACTCGACAATCTCGTCGAGCGAGGCCCCCGGTCCGAAGATGGCCTCCACACCCAGTTCCCGCAACCGGTCCTCCTCGCTGACGATCCCCCCGACGATGATCATCGTGTCGTCGAACGCGTCGTACTCTCGCAGTCCCTCGATGACCTTCGGCACGTGCGTGTGCTCGGCACCCGAGTGGATGGAGATACCGATGACGTTCACGTCCTCCTGAACGGCCATCTGGACCACCTCGTCCGGGGTCCGGTGGAGACCCGAGTACACCACCTCGAACCCCGCGTCCCGGAATTTCCGGCTGATGATGTTCGCCCCCCGGTCGTGGCCGTCGAGACCGACCTTCGCGACCAGCACGCGGATCGGGGGACTGTCTTGTTCGGCTGGCATAGTCACCGGCTCTATCCGGACGGTAGTTCCCTCCTGGGTATATGCTCTTCGACAGTGCCCGATGTCGTCGGTAGCTGTCCAGGACGGCCCCGGCGGATAACGCTCGATACCGCACGGGGGCCGGCGCAGGCATCCACCGGGCGACAGACCGCCTCGTTCACCACAGTCGGGCCCCCGTGTCTCTCACCTGTGTGGTCGAACCGTCGACCGTCCGCGTACAGGTCAGTAGGTGGGTTCGGTCTCGGGTTCGCCCTCGCGGCTGTTGACGAGACGGGCGAACGTGAACAGCACGTCCGACAGGCGGTTGAGGTAGGACAGCGCCGTCCCGTTCACGTACTCGTCGTCGGGGATAGCGACCACGCGGCGCTCCGCGCGCCGGCAGACGGACCGGGCGTAGTGGAGCCGGCTGCCCGCGTCGCCGCCACCCGGGACGATGAAGTGTGTGAGCGGGTCCAGTTCCTCGTCGGCGGTGTCTATCCACTCCTCGAGGAGGTCGGTGTGTTCTGCTGTTATCTCCGGGCTGTCGGCGTCCGCGTCGGGTGTCGCCAGTTCGGCCTGTACTATGTGGAGGTGGTTCTGTATCGTCTCCAGATGTTCGTCGACGTCGTCGTGTCCGGTCGGGATGGCGTGCCCGAGGAGCGCGTTCGTCTCGTCGACGGTCCCGTACGCCTCGATGCGGGGGTTCGTCTTCGACACGCGGCTCTCGCCCCGGAGGTCGGTCTGACCGTCGTCGCCTCGGCGGGTGTAGATTCGCATACCCCGGGTACGGCTGTGGTTCACTTCAAACATTTGATTATAAGCCGACACGACGAGCGTGGCCGTGGTCCGGGGCGACCATCTTCGACTCGCCCGTCGCGGTGGCTATGGGTCGGGACGCTGACTGCGCTTGAACTCGGCGAGACGCAGTTCCGTGTCGCCGTAGCGGGCGAACAGGTCGTCCCCGACACGTTCGAACGTGAGCGTGCCGGTGGTGACAGTCTCGTTGCGGGCGGGGACCGGCCCCTCGAACAGGGTCGAGTCGTTGCGCCGGAGGCGGAGGTCGTACCCATCGGCCGTCGCGGCGATACTGACGTTCACCCCGTCGATTCGTGGGTTCCCGACGGCGGGGCTCGCGGTGTGGAGCAGACGTTGCCGGTTGTCGTGGAACCCTCTGACCCGGAACGTGGTGTTGCCGTCGACAAACGACCACTGTGTCCGGTCGACGAACACCGTCTCGCGCCAGGCGGGACCACCGACGGTGACAGCGGCCTGCCCGTCGAAGGCGAGTTCACCCGCGGAGACGGCCAGCCCCCAGGCGTTGCGCCGGTCGCTCGCGACGACGACACCACTTCTGGTCGCGGACAGCGGACTCCCGACCACGGGCAGTTCGAGTGCCCCGACGTACTGGTCCTGTGCGCCGTCGACGTACGCGACACTGTAGTCCTGTACCTCGACACCGTCCTCGACCGCCTCACCGGAGGAGACGAGGACCAGACTGTAGGCGAGGCCGCTGACCGTGAGCACCGCGACCCCGAGGGCGAGCAACGCAACGGCCACAGTCGCCGGCGGAGGACCGACGCCGAGTCGCCGGTCGGGCGGGAGCGTCGCGAGCGCGACGAGCGTCGCGAACAGGAGGATACCGGCCACGCCGGCGGCTTGGAACAGCACGAACCCGTCGGCGCCGAGAAACCAGTAGATGGCGTACAGCGAGCGCACGACCCCGAACACGAGCGCCGCGAAGAAGACGTGCCGGAGGTCGGGGTAGCGCTCGCGCAGGCGGAGCAGTCCAACGGCCAGCAGTACCCCGACGAGGACACCGAACAGGTGCCCCTGCAGCGCCGTGTCGGCCCACGAGGGGGAGACGAACCGCGGACGTGCCTCCGCGATCACCACGGGGTCGGTGAGCGCGCTGTACAGGAGACGAACCGCCCGGACGGCGAGCAGCGCGAACACCGTCACGAGCGGGCGAACGACGAGTGCAAAGCCCGCGAACGCGAAGACGACCCCGGAGAAACCGATTATCGCGCCGGGCACGAACAGCGCGCCGACGACACCCACCGCGACGACCCCGAGCACGAACAGCCCGACCCGGGCGTACGGGCTCTGCACCCGTGCGTCGGCCGGGGGCCGGTGGCGCCAGACGTACTCCACGACCGGTGCGAAGGTGAGTGTCCCGAAGATGTTGCCACGGAGGTGTGCCTCGGATGCGTGTGCAAACGAGGAGAACAGCACACCCTGTGGATACCAGACCGACCAGGAGCGAAACCCCTGCACGACCGGGCCACTGTCGCTGCCGCCACCCTGCACGAGATAGTATATGGCCACGAGACCGGCGACGACAGTCGCCGTGCCCCACGGAACACCGAGGAGGAACCGCTCGCGCAACGGGTCGAGCAACGCGGTGTCACCGAACCACACCAGGGTTGCGACCGCCCCCGCGCCAGCCACGACGACCGCGAGGAGGCTCACGGTCTCGAGCAGTGGGCCCTCGACGCCGAGCGTCATTACCTGTGTGGAGGGGTCTCAGGTCGATAAACCTTCGCTGGCCGTGTGGAGAACACGTGTAACCACTGATGCGAGCGCTTCAGGTGGGTGAGCGGGCGCCACAGGCCGTACACTGGAGCAGTTCGGCACCCTGTTCGCGCTCGATATTCGTATCGGGCAGGTCACACTCGCTGCAGAGCACGTACTGTTCGGTGTAGGCCTCCACCGCGTCGCTGATGCGCCGTGCTCCGAAGTCGCCGGTCAGGCGGGCACGACCGCTCTCGTCGATGCGTGCGCTCGTTCCGACCTCGTCCTGCAGGAACTTCAGGACGTGGTCGGGTTCACGCGAGAGCACCCGACAGACGTCACGGAAGTTCTCGAAGACGGTGACGTTACCCTCCTTTCGAACGTTCGGGTCGGGCACGTCGAGTCGGTCGGAGTCCGGCTGAATATCGGGCGCCTGCTCGATTCCCCGGTCGAGCATATCGCTGTAATCCATACACGAAAGTGGGTGCCGCAGCCTAATGTGTCCCGCGATTCGACGGCACCACACCCACCGGTGAGAGAGCCGTGACCGACACGACGAGGACGGCGCATCTGGCGATGCTCGAACAGCCGGTGCCGCGCTCCGGACAGTTCTGGACCGGCCCTAGAGGATCTGTGCACCCTCGCCGACCCGGGTCTGGTACGAGCGGGCGTCGACGTCGTGTGCCTCGAACGCGTCGAGCATCGCGGAGGCGACCGGCCGGCGGTCCCGCTCCCGGCAGACCGCGAGCACACCGGGGCCGGAGCCGCTGATGGTGACCCCGGTCGCGCCGGCACCGCGGGCGGCCTCGCAGACGTCGTCGTACCCCTCGATCAGCTCGGCACGGGCCGGTGTCACAACGGAGTCGTGCATCCCGGCCCCGACGAGCTCCGGGTCGTCCCGGCACATGCCGGCGGTGAGTGTCGCCGCGTTGCCGACAGTCTCGACGACCTGTTCGATGTCCGCACTCTCTGGCACCACCGAGCGGGCATCACGGGTCGAGACGACGATATCGGGCAGACAGACGACGAGCGAGATGTCGGCGTCGACCCGGGTGATACCGTTCCCGGTGGCGACCGTGAACCCGCCGACGATGGCCGGCGCGACGTTGTCGTCGTGTGCAACCCCCGAGACGACCGCCTCACCCTCGGCGGCTATCGGGACGAGCGCCTCGCGGGTGTGCCCGCGGTCGTAGAGTTCGTCGAGCGCAACCGCCGCCGCCGCGGCGCTGGCCGCCGAGGAGCCGAGCCCCGACGCCGGCCGGACGCCCTTGTTTATCTCGATGTGGGCCGGCGCGTCGAGCGCCTCCGCGACCGCACCGACGGTGTTCTTCTCGGGGTCCTCGGGGATGTACTGGCTGCCCGCGCCGCTGACCCCGATCGACGTCTCGGCGGCCCTGCTGACCCTGACCACGTCGGCCGGCCGCGAGAGCGCGACACCGAAGACATCGAACCCGCTACCCAGGTTCGCGCTCGTCGCCGGCGCACGGACCGTCACCATACACCGGTTTTCTGTACTGTTCTGAAAAAGGTAGCGGAGTGCCGGCCCGCTCTCAGCGCTCGTCCCAGCGCTCGCCGCTGGCGCGGTCGACCTCGCTGTCACCGCGCTCGGAGGGGCAGATATCGGCCAGTGAACACGAGTCACAGTCCGGATTGCGGGCGGTGCAGACCGCACGCCCGTGGCTGATGAACAGGTGCGTGAGCTGTTGCCACTCCCGCTCCGGGACCAGCTCCATCAGCTCCTCCTCGATGCGCTCGGGGCGCTCGCGGTCGGCGAGTCCGAGCCGGCGGCTCAGCCGCTGGGCGTGTGTATCGACCACCACCCCCTCGACGATATCGTGTCCGTGCTGGAGCACCACGTTCGCCGTCTTGCGGCCCACGCCGTGCAGGTCGGTCAGTTCGTCCATCGTGTCGGGGACCTCGCCGTCGTGCTCCGCGAGCAACCGCTCGCAGGTCTCGCGGATGTACGTGGCCTTGCTGTTGTAGTAGGTAACGGAGTTGAGCGCCGTGGCGAGCTCCTCCTGCGGGGCCTCGGCGTAGTCCGCTGGCGTCTGGTAGGTCTCGAACAGGTCGGCGGTGACCCCGTTGACCCGCTCGTCGGTACACTGTGCCGAGAGGATGACCGCCACCAGCAGTTCCAGCCGGTTCGAGTAGTTCAGCGAGATGGTCGCGTCGGGGTACTCCTCGTGCAGACGGTCGATGACCTCGGCGGCCTGGTCGGCGCGGTCGGCGCGCGGCGTGCCCATACCCGGGCAAGCGGCGGACCGGGCTTGAGACCACCGGATTCACTCGAACGGCTCTTCCAGCCAGGCCTCCGCGAGTTCGGCGAGCACCGACGCGAAGGCGGTCTCGCTCGTCCAGAACGCGACCTCCGTGCCGGCGCTCGACTCCGTGTCGCGGTCGATACCGGTCGTCCGCGTGCTCAGCAGGATGGTCTGTCCGTCGGCGACGAGCAGGCGGGCGGTGTTCACGTCGGGCACCCGGTCGAGCAACACCCGGAACGCTGTCAGTCCGTCGGCCTCCTCGGCCCGGTCGAGCACCGTCCTGTTCGCGCTGGTGAGCACGACCCGGACACCGCGGTCGGCGGCGGCCTCGAACGCGGCTACGACCTCCTCGGTCACGAGCGAGGCGTCGTCGACGGCGTACAGCAGGCGCTCGTCGGCCTGCCCGGCCAGTGTCAGCGTCCGCGCGGTCACCGAGTCCCGACCGCGTATCATCCAGATGGACTCGGTGTGTTCCTGGCTCTGCTGTGAGGCCTGGACGGTGTCGAGGTAGTCGAACGTCTCCGCGCCGGTCTCGGCGAGCCTGTCGAGGACCTGCCGGCGTGCCTGCTCCAGCGACACCGGCCGGTAGACCGTCGGGGTCGACTGCTGTGTCTCGATGAGACCCCGGTCCTCGAGCCCCTCGGCCGCGCCGTAGACCTGTGAGCGGGGCACGTCGGCGATATCGCTCACCTCGCTCGCCGTCCCGCGACCGAGTTTCTGGAGTCCGAGAAACACCCGCGCCTCGTAGGTCGTCAGCCCGAGCCGTTTCAGCCCGTCCACCGCGTCGTCGTCGTTCATGCTCGCACCGCTGTCGGGTCGGTTCGCTCGGCGGTACTATCTTTCGGTTTCCCGTCTGTCGACACCGCCGACCTGGCCCCGAGAGCGGTCACGCCGGAGGACCACGAGCAACCCGTACGCGCCGACGACGAGAAGCAGCAGGAACGATATCGCGTTCCCGAGGAGGATACCGCCGACACCCCCACCGACGAGCGTCCAGAAAAAGCGCCTGTCGACGTAGCCCTGTCGGTAGTAGTAGTAACAGAGACCGACCAGTGCCAGCGCCAGCACGGCACCGATACCGCCCTGAACCGCGACGGTGTCGGCGCTCAACCCCTCGATTATCCCCTGCTCCTCGACGAACTGCACGATCTCGTCGGCGAAGATTACTGCAGATGCGTTCTCGACGAGCGCGACAGCCGCGAGTACACCCGCAATCCACAGCGTCGTCAGTGACTCGACCTGTCCCTGTGAGCTGTCAGCCTCGGAGGTGCCGCGTGCGGGTCGACCCCGTGACTCGTACTCGTCCCCGCGGCGCGGGTTTCGCCCTGTCTCCCGCTGTTGTCTGTCGGTTTCGCCCTCTCGACGGTCACCGAGTTCGGTCCCACACTCGAAACAGTACGCGTCCTCCGGTTCGACCCGCTCACCACAGCGCGGGCAGTGGTTCATAGGTACGTGTCCGGTACGGATACAAAACAAGCTAACGGTCGCAGGGCGACTGCGCAGGCCTTATGAGAGCCGTGAGCAAAGAACAGACAATGAGCGAGGCGGAGACAGAGCGAGCAGTCGTCGGCATCGTCGGCCTGCCGGGCAGCGGCAAGAGCGAGGCCGCCGCCGTTGCCGAGGAACTCGGGGTGCCGGTTGTGACGATGGGCGATGTCATCCGGGCGGCCTGTCGCGAGCGGGACCTGGACCCGGCAACTCACCACGGACAGGTCGCACAGCAGCTCCGGGCGGAGAACGGTCCCGCCGCAATCGCCGAGGAATCACTCCCGAGCATCGAGGCGGCGCTCGCCGACGCGGGGCTGGTCCTCGTGGACGGTATCCGCTCCGATGTCGAGGTCGAGCGCTTCGAGACCGCCTTCGGGGACGCGTTCACGCTCGTGAGTGTCGAGACCCCATTCGAGACGCGGGCCGAGCGTCTCGACCTGCGCGGCCGCGACGCCGACAGCGACGAGGGCGGTGAGTCACTCGCCGAGCGCGACGAGCGCGAACTCGAGTTCGGGATGGGCGAGGCGATGGACCGCGCCGAGCTCACACTCGAGAACACCGGCTCACTCGAGCGCTTCCACGACGCGGTCAGGGAGCTGCTACAGAGTAAACAGACACGCGAGGCGTCGACAGCGCGGCCGTACACACTCGAGGCCGAGATAACGGCGCCCGTGTACGAGACCGAGCGCAGAGAGCGCGTGACCGAGGCGGTCACCGGTGTGTTCCCCGACGCCGACACCGAACTCGAACACGGTGAACTCCGCGCCACCGTCCACGACCTCGAACACCTCTCGGAACTGCTCCACCGGCAGTCCATCCTCGACACCGCCCGGGGTGTGTTCTTCGACAACCGGCGCGGCGAGACGTTCTCCTTCCGGCTGAAAAAGCAGGCTGCCTTTGTCGGCGTGGTCAACTTCGTCGTCGACGACCCGGGTGAACTCGGCGCGATTGCCGTGCGCGTCCGCGTCGAGGAGCCCTCTGTCGAGGCGACTATCAACGAGGTTGCGCCGCCGACAGAGGACGGTGACCCCGTCGACGTGTGACCACCTGTCGACACGAGTGGGTCCCCGCGTCGAGTGGGTGCCGACACGCGGAACCGGTCAGATTCCGAGCCGTTTCAGAACGTAGGTCGTCGCCGCACCCGAGATGGCGACACCCGTGCTGAACGCGAACAGCGGCCCGAAGTCCGTGCCACCGCCACCACCACTGCCGCTGTCGAAGGTAATCGTCGCGAAGACGAACATGATAATCAACATCGCGATGAATCCGACGAAGGCCCCGATACCGCTGACCAGCACCGCCTCACCGTCGCTGGCGGTCAGGCGGAGACCGGTCAGAACCCCGGTGACCATACTGATGACCGGGGCGGCGAGAACGGCGACGAGGAGCGCGCCCGCGCCGAACAGTTGGCCGCCGAGTCCACCGGTGGCCGAGAGCAACATCAGTCCGACCCCGTAGCCCAGTCCGACCGCACCGAACGTCCCGACGATGTACAGCAGGAACCGCTTCCCCGACTCCGTACCGAGGATGTCGGTGACCGACGCGTTCGCACCCCGCTGTCTCCCCGCCGGTCGCCGCTGTGGCTGTCCACGGCCCGCACTACCCGACTGTGTCTGTGCCTGTGGGCGGGTCGTCCCGCTCTGTGTCTCCGCTGTGGGCGGGTTTCGCCCTGACTGGTCGTACCCCGACTGGGGCTGATTCTCTCCCTGTTCCCGTCGGTCCGGCCCATCATCCGACATACATGTGTGAGTGGTTCTCACAGAGATAAATCCACCGGTCAGCGTGTCGCCGTGTTCACCCGAACGGGTTGTTGCCGCCGTCGCCACCCATCCCGCCCATGCCGCCCATCCCGCCACCGCCGGGTCCGCCCTGCTGTTGCATCTGTTGCATCATCCGCTCCATGTCACCCTCGCCCATCCCCTGGAACTGTTTGATAGCCCGCTCCATCATGCGGTGCTGTTCGAGCAGTTCCCGGATCTGTTCCTCCGGCTTGCCCGAACCGCGGGAGATGCGCCTGAGCCGGTCGGCACCGATGACCCGCGGGTTCACCAGCTCCTCCTCGGTCATCGAGTCCATTATCACGTCGTAGTTGCGCATCCGCTCCTGTGTCATGTCCATCGCGTCGTCGGGAAGCTGGTCCATCAGCCCGCCGCCCAGACCGGGTATCATATCCATCACCTGCCCGAGTGGTCCCATCCGGTTCATCGCGTCCATCTGTCGTTGCATGTCCTTGAGGGTGAACTCACCCTCCAGCATCTCCTCGGGGTCCCAGTCCTCGTCGTCCTCCTCCTGGGTCTCCTCCATCGCGCGCTCGACCCGCTCGGCGAGCTGTTCGAGGTCGCCCATCCCGAGCAACCGGGAGACGAAACTCGATGGCTCGAACCGCTCGATATCCTTTACCGTCTCGCCGGTCCCGAGGAAGGCGATGGTGGAGTCGGTCTGGTCGACCGCGGCGAGTGCGCCACCGCCTTTCGCGGTCCCGTCGAGCTTGGTGATGACGACACCGTCGATACCGATAGCCGCCTCGAACTCCTGGGCCTGTTCTTTCGCGCTCTGACCCATCGCGGCGTCGAGCACCAGCAGGTTCCGGTCCGGGCCGGCCGCACCCTCGATGCGCTCGATCTGTGCGATCAGCTCCTCGTTGAGACCGTCCCGACCGGCGGTGTCGACGATCTGGACGTCCGCGTCGGCGGTCTCGAGGAGTCCGGTCTCGGCGATGGCGACGGGGTCGTTCTCGTCGGGGTCGCCGTAGAACTCGACCTCGGCGTTGTCGGCCATCTGCTTTGCCTGGTCGTACGCGCCCGGCCGGTCGGTGTCGGTCTGGATGACCGCCGGCCGGAGCCCCTTCTTCGAGAACCACCACGCCATCTTCGCCGCTGTCGTGGTCTTTCCCGACCCGTACAGCCCCGCCAGCAGGATGGTCTGGCTCTCCAGCGGCAGGTCCGTCGACTCACCGAGCAGCTCGACCAGTTCCTCGTAGACGATGCGCAGCACCCAGTCACGGGCCGACGTGCCCGACGGTGGTTCCTCCTCCAGCGCGCGGGTCTCGATGCTGTCCGAGAGCTCCTGCACGAGCGCGATGTCGACGTCAGCCTGGATGAGCGAGCGCTGGATCTCCTTTACGATGCCCTCGACGTCCTCCCTGTCGAGACGTGATTTCCCCCGGAGGTCGTTCAGGGTGCTCCTGAGCGAACTGCCGAGATTGTCGAGTACCATTACCCGCTGGTACGCGGCCGGGCCGGTAAAGGCTTTTCCGACGACGAACGGACGGCGCCCGCCCACGCGTCCGGCCACACGCTCTCACGGACGGTGTGTCGGGCAGAGATGCCGCGCCGCCCTTCCGGCGACCGGTTCGGTCACGTCAGTCGCGGGGGTGGAACCGCTTTATCGCCTCCCGGACGGCGTCGGTTTCGCCGACGAAGGTGACGTTGTCACCCTCATTCAGGACGGTGTCACCGTCGGGGACCCGCGTCTCGCCGCCGTTGCTGACGACAGCGACGATACAGCCACTGGGGATCCTCGTGTTCACCTCGCCGATAGACTTGCCGGCGAACTTCCGTGCCGTGAGTTCGACCTCCTGGACGTCGTGTCCCTCGCCTATCTCGTTCATCCAGTGGGCGAGGGCGGGCCGCTCTATCTCGTCGTCGATTGCGACGGCGGTCGCGTTCGTCGAGTCGATTGCCGTGACGTCTATCGAGTCGAACGCGCTGACGTTCGACGGGTCGTTGACCCGCGCGTAGAGCGTGTCGATGTCGAACTTTGTTTTGGCTGTCTGGCAGACGAGCAGATTGACGTCGTCGTCACTGGTTGCCGCGATGACACGCCCTGCCTCGCCGATGCCGGCACTCCGCAACGTGCTCGTCTCACTGCCGTCCCCCTCGTGGACGGTGAACCCCTGCGAGCGCGCCTGTTCAGCCTGTTCGTCGTCGTTCTCGACGAGGACGACGAACTCGCCTCTGTCCTCCAGTCGTTCCGCGAGCGCCCGGCCGACCCGACCGCCCCCGACGATGATAGTTCTCATTGGTGATATCTTGAGTGCGTCCGCAATCTGTCTTGCGAACCCTGCCTGTGTTGCGACCGTTCCGAGGATGACCGCGAACACCGCCGCCTGCAGTTCGGGCGCCCCGGCGACGCCCTCGGCCTCCATCTCGGCCGCGAACAGTGTCGCCACACTCGCGGGGATGATCCCACGGGGGCCGACACCGGCGATGAACGTCCGCTCGCGCCAGGTGAACCGCTCCGCCCGGACTGTCGAGAGCAGCACCAGCAGCGGTCGAAAGAGGAGGATCGCCGCCAGCGCCAGCAACACCGCATCGGGACCGAGGTTCCTGATAGCATCGAGGTCTATCAGCGCGGCGATAGCGACGAACACGAACGCCAGAACCACGAGGGTCGCGTTGCGCGCGAACTCCTCGATCTCGTGACGGTGGTCCAGGTCCAGATTGCCAAGCACGATACCGGCGGTTGCTGCTGCCATTATGCCGGCCTCTGCGGTGACGGTACTGGCGGCGGCATACCCTCCGACTGCCCCGGCGAGTGCGAGGAACTGGTTGCTTTGGATCTCGTCACCAGGTGTAACCTCTGCCTCGATCAGCACGTAGACGATACCCGCGGCCACCAGACCCGCAGCGAGACCGACCCCCAGCTTCTCGACGAAGATGAAAAGTGACTGCACCAGCGGGTCGTCGTGCAGGACCATCGTCTCGAAGATGACAGCGGCCGCAATCGCCGCGGTCACGTCGTTTATGATTCCCTCGGTCTCGAGCGCCGAGGCGACGTGCTCCCTGACACGAACCACCTCGAGTATCGGTGTGACGACTGTCGGACCCGTCGCCACCAGCAGCGCACCGACGACGAACGAGACGTTCCAGTCGGCCCCGATCAGGAAGTACGTCGCCGCCGACATGCCGACGAACATCACGACGGCCCCGATGGTCACGAGCCGCCAGGCAACGGACCCCGCCTCGCGAATCCGGTCGAACTGGAGCGCGAACGCCCCGTCGAAGACGATGATGGCCACGGCGACACCGACGATCGGTTGCAACCGCTCCACACCGCCGAAGGTCCCCTCCAGGGTGACGAACCCGAGTACCGGTCCAAGAACGATTCCGAGCGCGAGATAAAACACCACACTCGGAACCTGGAGACGACGCGCAATCAACTGGACCGCGAGCCCCAGTACGAGTATCGAGGCGACGGCGAGTAACAGGTTCTCCGGTATCTCTACCACCGATTCGCCCCCCGCAGAGAGGACACCGCCGGGTGCGAGCGCAAGCTGTAGCATACTATCTAACACGGGCTATCTCGACAATTAGAGCCGACTGATATTGTTCTGTCGATTGCCGCACGAACTTCTGTCTGTGCCGGGCAGAGGTTCGTTCCTGTCCCACACAGCCTTCTCAGCCGGCACCCTGCATCGATTGCGAGTCTCTCGCCGTGAATCAGTGGCCACGCAGGGACTCCGCTGTGGGCCGCTAGTCCGGGCGCACGCCGGTCTTCTGTTGTCTCAGACTCCCGGAGCACCACCGACCAACATCCATATGTAATCTCAGGTAGAACAGTCAGCACAGAGTCGAGTATGAGTTACGAACTCGATGACATCGACAGGCGAATCCTCTACAGGCTTATGGAGGACGCCCGTCACACATCGGCAACAGAACTGGCTGACGAACTCGACGTATCAGACGGGACCATCCACAACAGAATCAACCAACTCGAAGACTCGGGGATAATCAGGGGCTACCGGGCGATAGTCAACTTCGAGCGTGCCGGCGGACATCTAGTGGGTATCTACCTGTGTACCGTGCCAGCCGCCGACCGTGAACGCCTCGCGATGGCCGCCCGCTCGATTCCGCGTGTGGTGGATGTCCGGGTACTGATGGCCGGCAAGCGGGACCTCCAAGTCGTCGCTGTCGGCGAGAGAACGGAGGACCTGCGCAACATCGCCCGGGAACTGTCGGCGCTCGATATCAGCATCGAGGACGAAGAACTGGTCCAGACCGAACTGTGGAGCCCGTACGAGCCGTTTGGTCCAGACGACAGCGACAGTCCAGTCGAGAGTGTAAACACGTTTTCACTCTCGAATGGCACCGACATTCTCGAGGTCGTCGTCGAGAGCAATGCACCTATCGCCGGCCACTCGATTACCGAGGCCCGTGACGCCGGGTACCTCTCCCCCGGCACGACCGTCCTGCTGGTCGGACGTGGCGGCGAGACAATCGAACCGGAACCGGACCAGACGACACTGCTCCGCGAAGGCGACGTGGTCACGATTATGCCCGCGGACGACCAGACTGACGCCGTTCGGCCGTTCTCGCAGACCGTGGTGTCTGACTGAGGACATCCCGCGAGCGCGCCGTAATCCCGTTTGACCGACCACCGTCGACGCGCTCCTCGGGCTGTCCGGTTCGACAGACCACTGTCGACACGCCCAGAGTCTAACAACGGGACGGTGAGTGTGTGTTCAGCCCGCGAGTGGTCACCCGCTGTCTGTGGGGTCAGGAATCGGAGAGTGACTCCGCGAGTTCCGGTGGCCCGGCGTACTCGACTGTTTCGATATCGTCATTTCTCCGTACTAACCCGGCGTCGACGAGTTCCGGCAGTACCTCCGTTTCGAGCATTCGATCGACGGTCTGTGTCTCGCTCGGAAACACCCCCACGTCTTCGGCGGACAGTTTCACTGCCAGTGCGGCAGGGGGCAGTTCGCTGGTTGTGGTCTTGGCGAGCTGTTCGACTACGGCCAGGCGGCGGTTGATTCGCTCGCTGTCGTCATCGAGTGCGGCGGTGAGGGCGTACGCGTCTACTACCGGTGTCTCGTCACCGGTGTTGGCGCGAACTGCCGACTGTCGTGTGATACCGTACCCGACACCGGCGACTAACCCGACGAGCGCCAACTCCTCGAACAGAAACATCCTGTCGGCAACAACACCGTCTCGCAGCACCTGATGCGCGTAGACTGCTCCGGCCACCCCGACGGAACTGAGCAGTCCGGCAGCACTCCACCCGAAGATTGCCCAGAGATCCGTGGCGCTGTACTGGCTCTGGACGAGTGAGTACGAGGTGGCCACGACAGCGGCCGACAGCACGGCGACGATACCGATCTCAGTGCGTCTGATGAGTTGTGAGTACGGATGCTCGGTCACAAACGGGTGCTCGATGAGGTACGCTATCGCGACCGCACCGAGCAGTACACCGACCACCGCCAGCAGTCCCATCGGAAGTTGGCGGCTCGTTCCTCCGAACTCCCGCGACCATCGTGTTGCCATCTGTCTACCAGATGTTATCGGGCCGATTGTAATAAATCTATTCCTACCGACTCAGAATTAGACTACCGTAATTGATTTAAATAGTTGAATGCATATGGTGAATCGAGATGGTAAGCCACGACCTCGACCGAAGTCTGGGTCTCTACCCGACGATGATGATCAGTATGGGAGCGATGATTGGCAGTGGGATATTCGTGTTACCGGCACTCGGGTTCAAGAAGGCCGGACCGGCGGTGATTCTCGCGTACGTGCTGTCGGCGCTGGTCGTCCTCCCGGCGGCGCTGTCGAAAGCCGAGATGGCGACAGCGATGCCACAGGCCGGTGGCACGTACCTGTACATCGACCGGGCACTCGGGCCGCTGTTCGGTACCATCGCGGGTATCGGCTCCTGGTTCTCCCTGACGTTCAAGTCGGCGTTCGCGCTGGCCGGACTCGGCGCGTACCTCCTCGTCCCGAGTGTTATCCCCATCGGAGAGGGGTTGCTCACGTCTGTGAGCCTCGCACTCGCCGGGGCCGTCATCGTGCTGAACATCTCCGGAACGGAACTCAGCGGTCGGGTGCAGGCGGTTATCGTCACGCTCGTGCTGGCCGGACTTGTCGCGTACACGCTCAACGCGGGCGTCGAGGTCAACACCGGCAGTTACACACCCTTCGCGACCGACGGGTCGGGGGGTGTGATAACGGCGGCAGCGTTCGTGTTCGTCTCGTTTGCCGGTGTCACGAAGATCGCGAGTATCGCCGAGGAGGTGGAGAATCCGGGCAAGAACCTCCCGCGAGCGATTCTCGGCTCGATGGCGATCATGACACTCGTGTACATCGCCGTTGTCGCTGCGATTGTCGGACTGGCCGACGCGGAGACGTTGAAAAAAGGTGGGCCCGGTGGTGATAGCGCGTCGCTCACACCGATGGCAGACGGTGCCGATGCCCTGTTCGGTGGGGCCGGCGTGCTGATCATCTCCGTCATCGCGGTGGTGGCGCTGACGAGCATGGCAAACGCGGGCGTGCTGTCGACCTCGCGGTTCCCGCTGGCGATGAGCCGTGACAATCTCCTCCCGCCACAGCTCGATACAATCGACGAACGCTTCGGGACGCCGCGAAACTCGGTGTTGCTCACCGGCGCCGTTCTCCTGTTCCTGATTGCGTTCGTGCCGGTTATCGAACTCGCGAAACTGGCGAGCGCGTTCAAGATTCTGGTCTTCTCCATCGCGAACGTCGCTCTGATCGCCTTTCGCGAGGCAGACGTTCCCGAGTACGACCCCGAGTGGACCACCCCCGGGTACCCGTACGTGCAGGTGTTCGGTGTCGTCGCAGGTCTCGGGTTGCTCACTCAGATGCCCGGGCTCCCGCTTCTCGGTGCCATCGGCATCGTTATCGGCAGCGTGGTGATCTACCTCGTCTACGGTCGGCCCCGGACAGAGCGAACGGGCGCTATCGGGACCATCATTCACAACCGTCGTGGACAGTCCGACGACGGACTCGCCCCAACGGATACGGACTAATCGAAACAGGACAGTCTCTCACGCAGAGATACCGACCAGAAGCGCACAACTGCGTGACCCGTGACACAATCGGTTGCCGGTTTTGTCTGTCTGTCGATACCTGTGAGCGGTCAGTTACTCAGTCGCGAACCTGTGGCTCGTAGTCACGCCGGACGACCAGCACGGGGTCGTCGGTCCCGTCGACAATCCGGTCGGGGAGCGACCCGAACAGAAAGTCTCCAAAGCGCGATTCCGCCTCGTACATCACGACGGCGTCGTACTCGCCGGCGAGTTCTTTTATAATGCTGTCGTGGTCGCTGTCCTCGACGAGTTTCGAGTCGACCAGGTCGGGGCTGAATCCGGCCTCTATCAACTGTTCGCGCGCCTTCGAGAGGCGCTCGTTTCCGCGCTCGATTGCCTCGTCCTCGGCAACGTGCAGCAGTGTCACCTCCTGTGTCATGTCGTCGTAGACCAGTCGGACGAGTTCCGGTAACCGGTCGATATCCGCGTCGGGAATCGGCACGAGAACGCGGTCCATGCTGTCGGTCTCGGCCGGAATGAGCTCCGCGATGCAGTTTTCCTCTGTGGCGATCTGTTCTATTGCTGCGCTGCGGTCCTTTCCGAACACGATTCGCGTCGTGACGTCCGCGCCGGCGTCCCGGAACTGTTCGGCGATCTCGGTCATCTCTGTCTGTGCCTCCTCGCCGAACTGCTCGCTTGCAACACTCGACGGTGTCTGCTCCGGAAGATTGTAGTGCCCGAGCACGACGACATCGATCGACGCCAGTTCGTCGACGAGATGCTGAGAGAGCGACGCCGCGTCGGGAAGTTCGAACGGAACCAGCACGCGTGTCATACTGACCCTATCGCGTCGCGGCGGTTAAAACCTGTACGATTGCTTAGCCGGATGAAACAGTTCGGTCGTCGTCCCGGTCAGCAAAGAAACCCGTCCCGACAGCACCTGTGACGGGGTCACCGGGAACTGTCAGGGCGGGAGACCTCACAGTCCCGTAAGACTGCACAGACAACAGATCGCTCGACACGCGGCGTGACTGCTCTGACCGGCGGGCTACAACGACCTGAACTCCCCGGTTGGTCACGACTGCGACAATCGGGTACGCACAACGACCCCGGGCCACTCGCCTTGACCGCCTATAAAACCAAAGTAGTGATATGAATAGAGATTATTTAGCTGAATCAGAATAGACTAAGAGAAATCGATTTAGATGGCCATAGTATTACAGAACATAGAATACTTAGGTGAGCAACCCATACAGCAGGATAGATGACAGACACCCTCAGACGGAGTTTGGGACTGTATCCGACACTCATGATCAGCATTGGCGCGATGATCGGAAGCGGGATCTTCGTTCTCCCGGCAATCGGGTTCGACGAGGCGGGTCCGAGTGTCGTAATCGCGTATCTCCTGGCCGCACTCGTTGCGTTTCCGGCGGCCCTGTCGAAGGCAGAACTCGGCACCGCGATGCCGGAGTCCGGCGGGGACTACCTCTACATCGAGCGTGCTCTCGGTCCCTTGGCAGGAACAATCGCTGGCATCGGTGCGTGGTTCTCGCTCGCGTTCAAGAGCGCGTTTGCGCTCGTCGGACTCGGCGCGTATCTTACCCTGATAACACCGCTCGGTACAACACAGATTACACTCGTCAGTGTCGGCCTCGCCGTACTGATTGTCACGCTCAACATCCTCGGGACAGAGCTCACCGGCGAGGCGCAGGCGATTGTCGTCACCGTCGTCGTGCTCGGGCTCGTCGCATACGTCGGAAACACGGTGTGGCTCGCCGGCACCGGAAGCACGACCGCCGATCCGTCCC
The DNA here is from genome assembly GCA_964520075.1 of uncultured Halobacteriales archaeon. Classification (GTDB taxonomy): domain Archaea; phylum Halobacteriota; class Halobacteria; order Halobacteriales; family Haloarculaceae; genus Halovenus. The sequence goes on from CAZFMN010000002.1 coordinate 51,260, forward strand.
GGTTGTCGGGGTTGACAGACTCCAACCCCGGCACCGTGGTCACGGCCGCTGCGCTCGTGTTCGTCTCGTACGCCGGTGTGACGAAGATTGCGAGTGTTGCCGAGGAGGTACAGAACCCGGACAAAAATCTCCCGCGTGGAATCCTCGGGTCACTCGGGATTATGTCGGTTGTCTACGTGGGTGTGATCGGGTGTATCGTGATGCTCAACGACCCGGCAGCGCTGACAGCCGGGACGGGTGGACACGGTGCATCGCTGACACCGATGGCCGACGGTGCCAGCGCGCTGTTCGGCGGATACGGCACGGCCGTCGTGTCGGTGCTCGCTGTGGTCGCGCTGTTGAGTATGGCAAACGCCGGTGTGCTTTCGTCGTCGCGGTTCCCGCTGGCGATGAGCCGTGACAACCTGCTGCCCGAGACGTTGCGGACAGTCGACCCCCGGTTCAGCACGCCGCGAAACTCGATTCTGCTGACTGGCGGTGTGCTCGTGGTGCTCGTCGCGTTCGTACCGGTGGTCACGCTGGCAGAGATGGCCAGCGCGTTTATTATCCTCGTTCTGTCAATTATTAACGTCTCGCTGATCGCGTTTCGGGAGGCGGATCTCGATGCGTACAGTCCAGCGTTCCGGTCGCCCGGGTACCCGGTGGTGCAGATACTCGGGACTGTTGCCGGTCTCGGGATGATCACACGGTTGGGTCTGGTACCTGTTCTCGGCGCGGCCGGCATCACAGTCGGTGGTGCGGTAATCTACCTGCTGTACGGGCAGTCCCGTGCCGACCACGACAGCGCACTCGCCGCGCTCCGGGGCAACACTGAGGATAACTCTCTTGTAATCTCCACGGAGGACGTCAAGTAAACGACGCCGGGTTCGGCTCGTTCGACACCTCTCTCGTCACGGATATCTCGGGTCTCCAGACCATCTCGAGGTGCTCGGCCTGCCGATCTGCAGACTGCTGTGACACCGGAATCGGCACGAACGGGTGAGTGGGGTGTGCTCTGTCGTGTTGGTACAGCTACCCGACCGGACAGAAGGCTCTTTTTACGAGCGGCACAAGTAGAGGTATGACTGATTCGGACAAACTCACCCGGTTTCTGCGTTCTCAGGCGAAGAGCGCGGGTCGACAGTACGAGGAGGCACGCCGGGCGTTCCTGGAGGCCCGCGAGGAAACAACAGCCGAAACCGACGACGGTGACCTGCCGACGGCCCGCATCGTCTGTCGCCGCCACGCCGAACAGCGGGTAGTGGGCATCGACGAGCAGGGTCGCCCCTCCTGTTTCGAGGCGGGACACCCCGACTGCGAGGGCTGTGCCGAGGATGTCCGTGCCGGGCGCATCGAGACGTGGTGACGCGATGAGCGGGGACGGGCTCGCGGGTCTCGGCGAGCAGGAGGGCTGGCAGGTCGAGGGGCAGGCCGCCCGCGTCCACTACAGCGGTGCGACCGACCGCTACAGCATCGAGTTCTACGCGCCCAGCGAGTGTGTCGTCTACTGGAAGGTACCGCCGTCCGACGACTCGCACGGGACTGCCGTGCCCGTCGGGCGCGACACGGTGCCGACGCCGCTCCGCGAGCGCATCCGTGAGGACCTCGCCGCCGCCGATATCGACCCCGGTGTCGAGCGCCGTCACCTGTGAGCCCCGACTGCCACCCGACACGGGGGGAGTCTCGCCGTTCGGACCGCGAGGGTTCAAAAGTGATGCCGCGCCAGTGGCAGCTATGCGACGCTCACACGACGGCGGTGGACAGCAGAGACGGGACCAGCGGTCACGGGACGGGCAGGCTGGACCGGCCGGCGGCCGGCAACAGACCGCACCCGGTCCACAGCGGCGGACCCGGGAGGAGGTCCGGCGGGCGCGTGCCCGCCGGCAGACGGGCGGGACGGGCGACAGTCGCCTCACGCTCCGGGCGATTGCAGTGGCGTTCGGGCTACACGGCGTGTTGTTGCTGTTCGCGGGGTTCAGGATACTCACAGTCGGCAGTTCGGTTCCGGTTGCCGGGACGGGGTTCCAGTTGATCGGGCTGGTCATGCTCCTGCTCGGCGGGGCGTACGGCTACGCGGCCTACGGGGTCTGGACGCTGCGGACCCGGGGCTGGCAGGTCGGGATGTGGCTGGCCGGCGCCGGAGCGTTGCTCGGCCTCACGAGTCTCCTCGCGGGCGGTGTGGCCGCCGGTCTCGTCGGACTCGTATTCAACTGTCTGCTCGGCTGGGGGCTGCACACGAACAGGGCTCCGTTCCGGAGACGAGGGCAGGGCGCGTGGCGGGGGGACGGGGGAGCGGCGACCGGCCGGGACCAGCGGCCGGACGAGACAGCCGGTGGGTACGCGAGCGACCGCCGCGGGAGACAGTGACCGGGCCACACGGGACCGGTGCTGGCGTCCAGAGGGTTATTATCCCCGAAACCCAACCGGACCCATGAGCAGTCCAATCGACTACGGGCAGTTCGAGGAGGGGCGTCACTGCAACTACTGGGCGCTCGACAGGGCGATCCAGCGCGAACTCGCCCGGGTCTATCCGGAGGATGCGTTCGCGTGGGCCGAACCCCGGCTGTCGGAGTTCGGCGAGGTGGTGGGGCAGGTGATGGCGGACAACGCCGACTACGTCGACAGCCACGGGCCGGAGCTGCGGACCTACAACAAACACGGTGAGGTACAGAACCTGGTGGAGTACCCGGCCGAACAGGTCGAGACCGAGCGACTGGCCTACGGGGCGGGTGTCGTGTCGGACTCGTTCCGCGCGCCGCCGGGTCGCTCGGAGCCGATGCCGCTGACCCACTATCTCGGGATGCTGTACCTGCTTGCGTACGCGGAGACCTCCGGCTTTGTCTGTCCGGTCGCAATGACCGCCGGGGCCGCGCTCGTCCTCGAGAGGTTCGGCGACGAGGAACTCGAACCCTACTACGAGGGGCTGACGAGTCGGTCCCGGGCAGACCTCGTCGAGGGGGCAATGTTCCTCACCGAGAAACAGGGTGGTAGTGACGTGGGTGCGGCCGAGACGACCGCCGAGTACGACGAGGAGGCGGGGTACTGGCGGCTCACCGGCGAGAAGTGGTTCTGCTCGAACATCGACGCCGAGGCGACGCTGGCGCTCGCCCGCACCCCCGACGCGCCGGCGGGCACCGCGGGGCTGTCGATGTTCCTGGTGCCACACGGTCACCCCGACGAGGGGGTGCTGACGAAGGGGCGCCGCGAGGCGTTCGACGGCGCGCCACCGCCGGCGGCGCTGAACGACCAGTACTACCGGCGACTGAAGACCAAACTCGGGACGACCGCCGTCCCGACCGGCGAGGTGGAGTTCGACGGGACACCGGCGCTGCTGGTCGGCGAACAGCAGGCGGGGTTCAAGCAGATGGCCGAGATGCTCAATCTGGAGCGGCTCTCGAACGCCGCGGGTGCCTGTGGGATAATCGGTCGGGCGCTGCTGGAGAGCAAGATACAGGCGGCCGACCGCGACGCGTTCGGCCGGAGTCTCGACGAGTTCCCGCTGATGCGGGCGGACCTCGTCGACATGGCCGTCGACCACGAGGCCGCAACCGCGTTCACGTTCGAGGCCGCACGGCTCTTTGCCGAGCGCGAGGCAGCCGAGCGTGACGGCGGGACGGCCGACCGGGCGTACCGCCTGATGCGCCTGCTCATCCCGGTCGCGAAGCTCCGGACCGCCCGGATGGCAATCGACACGACCTCCTACGCGATGGAGATTCAGGGGGGTAACGGCTACGTCGAGGAGTTCGTCACGAACCGGCTCCTCCGTGACGCGCAGGTGCTCCCCATCTGGGAGGGCACCGAGAACGTCCTCTCGCTCGACGTGTTGCGCGCGCTGGACCGCGAGCAGGCCCACGAACCGCTCGTCGAGGCGGTCGACGAACACCTCTCGGCGGCCACACATCCGGCGCTCGCCGACGCCGTCGACACCGTCGAGTCGGAGTTCCAGGAGCTCACGGCGGCGATGGCCACACTCGCGGGCGGGGACCGTGACTACGCGGAGCTGTCGGCGAAGCGGCTCGCACACTACATCTTCGACGTGTTCACCGCCGCCCTGTTGCTCGACCAGGCCCAGGACGCGCTCGAGGGTGAGGCCGCGGTCGACTGCGCGGACGGTGAGCCCGACGGGCGGATGGCGGTCGTCGCCCGGCGGTTCGTCCAGACACACCTCGAGGACCGTGACGCGCGGGGTATCACGGACGGTGACCGGCTGCCGCTCGAACAGTTCGAGGCTGTCGTCAACTACGCCCCGGTCCCGCCGGCGGAGCTCGTCGAACCGGTCGAGGCCGACTGAGACGGCCGTCCCGCGGGGTCCTCACTCGCCGAGCGATTCGGCGATATCGGCGAGCGAGGAGTCGGGCGGTTCGACCGGCTCGTAGAGCACCCGCTCGCCGGGTTCGCGGAGGCCGTATGCGTACCCCTCCGTGAGCACGTCCAGCAGGAGCGTGCTGCCGGGGCCGTGACCGCCGTCGTCGAGCCACCCGCCGAGCAGGTCGGTTCCCTCCCCGGTCCGGGCCAGCCTGCGAGTCCGGCAGGCACGACGGACCGAAGCCTCGCCCCGCAGTGTCGACACCACCTCGGCGTGGGTCCGCGTGCCCGCCAGCGACAGCCGGACGATGTCGCCAGGGTCGCAGGACAGCCCCGGCGGGAGCACGAGCTGGGGGCGTCCGGTCGAGCCGACGGCGTCGAGTTCGATTCGGTGTGAGTCGACAACGGGGTGGTCCGACGGGAGTCGGTCGGTCACGGTTTTCCTCCGGCGGGTCCGTCAGGTGTCTGGAGCATACCTGCCGAACGGACCCCGGAGTCAAAAGGCTGGTTCCCGACCACGGGACGATACGCCGCCACGGGCGCGACCCCGACGGGTCGAGCGGACAGCGGCCGGACAGTGGGCAGATCAGTTTCGGGCTGGTGTCGGGACGCGTGGCCCCCGCATATTTTGCCCGTCGAGTGCGTACAGGTTCGCGTGTGTACACTAACACTCGCGTGGCAGGTGTTTCCCGACGCACCGGTCGCACTCGGAGCAAACCGTGACGAACTGCTCGACAGACCGTCCGAACCGCCGGAACAGCGCGACTGGGAGGCGACAGTCGTCGCCCCGAAGGACACGAGAGCCGCGGGGACGTGGCTCGGCTACAACGAGCACGGTCTGCTCGTGACCATCACCAACCGCTGGGACGGCCGGGAGCGGGAGGATGCGCGCTCGCGCGGACTGCTCGTTCGCGACGCCTTGGCCTGCGAGAGCGCGGAGGCGGCGGTCCGGTTCGTCGAGCGCGAACTCGACGCCCGGACATACGAGGGGTTTCACCTGCTGGCGGCAGACAGCAACGCGGCACTGCTGGTCGAGTTCGACGGCGCGAAACGGGTGCGGACGCTGGGGCCGGGCGTACACGTCGTCGTCAACGTCGGGGTCGACGGGGAGTACGACATCCCGGCCTACCGCGAGGATGCCGGCAGACAGCAGGCCGAGAACGCCGAGGCCGTTCGCGTGGGGCTCCGTCCGGAACCCGGTGAGGACGCCGACGGCTGGCTGACACGCGCCGGTGAGGTGCTCGGCGACCACGAGTACGGTGTCTGTCTCCACGGGGACGGGTTCGGCACCCGCTCGTCCTCGCTGGTCCGACTGGGCGAGACGCCGCGGTTCGAGTACGCCGACGGCCCACCCTGCCGGACCGAATACCAGCGTGTGACCCCGTCCCCGTCGTTCCCGCCCTGAGACACGAATCCTCTCGGGGACGGACGGATTCGGGGTCATCACTCGCCCGCGGCCACACCCGTGCCGCGACCACCCGGCGAAGCTATCAACTGTAAAACTATTCGACAGGATTAAGTGCGGCGAGTAGCTCGGTGAAAGTAATGGCAGACGGTTCCGGCGGCGACATGCTCTCCTGGGACGAGTCGCTGTTCCGCGACGAGCGGGTGTTCGAGGTGGACTATCTTCCGGAGACGTTCAGACACAGGAGCAGCCAGATGGAGAGTCTGAAGTACGCGCTCAAGCCGGCGGTGCGGGGGTCCCGTCCGCTGAACGTCATGGCACAGGGGCCGCCCGGCACGGGAAAGACGACCGCCGTGCAGATTCTGTTCGACGAACTCCGCGCACAGACAGACGTGCGGGCGGTCCGGGTGAACTGCCAGGTGAACGCCACCCGGTACGCGGTGTTCTCGCGGCTGTTCGAGTGCGTGTTCGACTACGAGCCCCCGGCCTCGGGCATCTCGTTCAAGAAGCTGTTCTCGCAGGTGACCGACCGTCTCGTCGAGAACGACGAGGTGCTGGTGGTGGCGCTCGACGACGTGAACTACCTGTTCTACGAGTCGGCGGCCTCGGAGACGCTGTACTCGCTGTTGCGCGCCCACGAGGAACAGGGCGGGGCCCGTATCGGTGTCATCGTGGTCTCCTCGGATCTCGACCTGAACATCATCGAGGAGCTCGACGGGCGGGTCCAGAGTGTGTTCCGGCCCGAGGATATCTACTTCCCGAACTACGACGAGTCCGAGATCGTGGATATCCTGAGCGAGCGCGTCGACCGCGGGTTCCACGACGGTGTCGTCGACACGCGGGTGCTCGACCGGGTGGCGGCGCTCACCGCGGACCGGGGCGGCGACCTCCGGGTGGGGGTCGACCTGCTGCGCCGGGCGGGGCTGAACGCCGAGCGACGCGCGAGCGACACCGTCGACCGCGAGGACGTCGAGGCGGCGTTCGAGACCTCGCGGTACATCCACCTCTCGCGCCGGCTGGGCGGGCTGTCGGACTCCGAGCGGGCGCTCCTGGAGGTTGTCGCCCGCCACGAGGGCGAGCAGGCCGGTGCCGTCTACGAGGCGTTTCACGACCAGACCGGTCTCGGCTACACCCGGTACGCCGAGATGATAAACAAGCTCGACCGGCTGGGTATCCTCGACGCACAGTACGCGGATGTCGAGGGTCGGGGTCGCTCGCGCGAGCTCTCGCTCGAGTACGACACCGAGGCTGTGCTCGACCGGCTGTGAGCGCGAGTCTACAACTATTTTACCCTCCCCCCACAGAGAGTCACGTATGGGCAACAACGAGGGCCGACGGGACCTCCGGATGCCGGACGAGAACGAGCTGTTCGCGATTGTCGAGAACATGCTGGGCGCGAACCGCGTCCGTGTCAGATGTATGGACGGTGTCGAACGCACCGCACGCATCCCCGGCAAGATGCAAAAGCGCATCTGGATACGCGAGGACGATGTCGTGCTGGTCGAACCCTGGGACTGGCAGGACGAGAAAGGCGATATCACCTGGCGCTACGAGAAACAGGAGGCAGACCAGCTGCGCGAGGAGGGACACATTCAGGAACCGTGAGCGGCCCGACCCGGTCGCAACCGGCGCCGGGGCGTGTCGCCGGGACAGTCGGAGAACTGTGAGCCACGGCAGTTCGCGCCGGCGGAGAGCGCTACCGATGCGCGAAGTACACGACGACCGGGTCCGTGTCGGGTGAATCGACGCGCGCGAACCCGACCCGCTCGAACTGGAGCATATCGTCCGGGTGGTACGCGCTCACGCCGGGTTCGGCGTAGCCCGGCACGTCACCCTCGGGGGTGCGCAGACACACGGGAACACTCTCGCTGGCGGGCACCCAGTGGACGATGTCGACGCCCTCCTCGCGGGTCACCGACAGCGGCGCGTCGACGTGCTCGAAGGCCTCGCCCGTGTGGTGCACACACCCAAGGCCTTTCAGCCAGACACGGTCACCGGCCGGTGGCAGGTCCGCCGCCTCGACGAAGACGCCACCCTCGACCGGAATCTCGCGGCGGCCACGCTCCTCGAACTCGGGGTGGACCGGCGGCGTCCCGGTGTCGGGACCGCCCTCGACCGGTCGCTCGACCGCACCGCCACCGTGGCTCCCGGCGTCCCGAACGAGGAACGCCCGGTCGGCGTCGGCGTCGATGCGCTCGCGGTTCTCCGCGTAGACCGACGACATCGCGAGGTCGACGTTCGTGGTGGACATCCCGAGTTCGGACATCGCGGCGACCAGCGCCTCCCCGCGGATGCCGCGCCGCCGGAGACTGGCGACTGTCGGCGCTCGCGGGTCGTCCCAGCCGTCGAGTTCACCGGTCTCGATTCGCTCCTGTATCGACGAGGTCGACATCGGCACGTCGTAGGCATCCACCTCGACGTGGCCCCAGTGGACCACCTCGGGGTACTCCCAGCCGAAGTAGTCGTAGACGAACGCCTGCCGCTTCGCCGAGTCCTGCAGGTCGATGCCGCGGATGATGTGTGTCACACCGGTCAGGTGGTCGTCGACACCGCTCTGGAAATCCAGCATCGGCCAGCATCGGTAGCCGGCGGCCACCGGCCGCGGGTGCGGGGTGTCGACCATGCGGAACGCGACCCAGTCCCGTAGCGCCGGGTTGGGGTGCTCGATGTCGGTCCGCACGCGCAACACCATCTCGCCGGCGTCGTACCCGCCCTCTATCATCCGGTCGAACTCCTCGTGGACCTGTTCGGTCTCCTTGCCGCGGTGTGGACAGGCCTCGCCGGCGTTCTTTTGCTCGGAGAACCTCGCACCCGGACACGAGCAGGTGTACGCGCCGCCGGCGTCGATCAGGCGCCGTCCGTGCTCGTAGTAGCTCTCCAGGCGGTCACTCGCCACGACCACGTCGTCCGGTTCGAACCCGAGGTACTCGATCGCGTCCAGGATGGCGTCGTAGGCATCGAGGTCGGGTCGCTTCGTCTCGGGGTCGGTGTCGTCGAACCGGCAGATAAACGAGCCGTCGTAGCGCTCGGCGTAGCGCCCGACGACGGCGGCCATCCGGGCGTGACCGATGTGCCACGGGCCGTTCGGGTTCGGCGCGACGCGCATGCGCACCGCACCCGGTTCGGCGTTCGGCAGGTCCGGCAGTGCCCGCTCGTCGGCCTCCTCATCGGCGTCGAGTTCGGCGACCCGCTCCGGCGCGAGGTCCTCCAGACGGGCCCGGCGCTCGTCGGGGCTCATCTCGTTCACCTGCCCGACGACCGGCGCCACCGCGCCCGCGATCTCGTCGCCGTACTCGCGGAACTCGGGGTTCTCGCTCATCAGCGGCCCCAGTATCGCCCCGACCTGCGCCTCGCTGTCGTGTTTCACCGCGTTGTACAGCGCGTCGATCTCTGCCCGGCGCTCGACGCGCTCGCGTACGTCCTCGTCCATCACCCGACTGTGGTTGCCCCACGTTCAAAACTGAGTCGGTCTCCGCCGGTGGCCGACCGTGTCGGTTGGACCTGTCCTCGCTCTTCTCCCGGGCCGACAGCGCCGCAGGCGCCTGTGCGGGCGCTCTCAGACGAGCACGCGCTCCAGGTCGACGACCGTTCCCGAATCGCTGTCCGGGTCGCCGACGAGTCGCCCGAGACAGACCGCGGCCCCGTTGGGGGTGTCACAGGCCACCAGTTGCCCCTCGACAGCAACGGTGCCGTCGGATGTGTCGTCGGCCCCCTCGACGGCCTCGCCCGGTGTGCTGGCACGGGGGGGCCGGACATCGAGCACGCCGGGCGCGTAGACAGGTGCGCCCTCCGCAATCTCGCGGGCGGCACTCGGGGCGACAGTCACGTGTGGCAAGCCGACGAGCACCCGCTCCGCGGGGTCGACAATCTCCCGGAGCGGGCCAGGGTTGTCGTTCTCGGTCCAGAACGCGAGCGCGTCGACGAACGTCTCCATGCTCACCAGGTCGGTGTCGTCGAACCCGGCGGTCCCGGTCCGCCGGAGGTCCCCCATCTGTGCGCCGGTGCCAAGCGCCATCCCGAGGTCGTGACAGAGCTTCCGGATGTAGGTGCCCGACTCACAGCGGACCCGCAGGAGCACGCGACGGTCCCGGTGTTCCAGCACGTCGAGGTCGTACACCTCGCGGACGCGACGCCGTCGCTCGACCGCGCTCTTCCGGGGCGGGCGCTGGTAGAGTCGCCCCTCGAACTCGTCGACGACTGACACGAGGTCCGACGGCGCGGGGCCGTGAAGCTCCAGCACGGCGACGTACTCCTTCGTGGCGTCGTCGAACACGCGGGCGAGACGGGCCGCCGGACCCAGCAACATCGGGAGTGACCCGGTCACCTTCGGGTCGAGTGTGCCCGCGTGTGCGATGCGCTCGACAGTCGGGTCCGCTCCGGCGTCGGCGAGCGCGTCGGCGGCGAGATCCCGGACCCATCCGGCGACCTGGTGGGCGGAGGGGCCGGGCGGCTTGTCGAGGTTGATGACCCCGAAGGCGAGCAGGTCGGCGGGCGACCGCCCGGCGGGGGGGCCACGCATCGTCAGAACTCGTAGGAGACGCCGGTTATCGTGTGTTTGCCCTCGTCGCCGTCGGGGGTGTAGGCGCTCACGGCCCCGAGCACGAGTTCGCGGAGCCCGTCGGGCGACCAGCGGGCGGTGTTCACTACCATGTCGTAGATGCTCAGGTCGTCGATGTCGACACCGTAGTACTCCCGGTAGCGGAGCGCCTCGCTCTCGGCGCGGGCCTCGGTCTCCTCGCGCGCGGTCGCGACGGGCTTGTCCTCGCGGTCGGCGATGCGCTCGGCCCGCACCGGGAGCGGGGCGTCGAGCCAGAGCCGGAGGTCGGCGTACTCGCCGGCCATCCAGCCCGCCAGCCGCGACTCCAGCACCGCCTGCTCCCGGTCACGGGCGAGCCCCCGGAGTCGACGGTCCAGGTCGCGGTCGATGCTGTCGTCGTCCTCGGCCCGGCGGTTGAGCTCCAGCGGCGTGAGCCCCCGCTCGCTCGCGATATCCCGGAACACGTCACCCCCGGAGACGTGCTCGACACCGAGTTCATCGGCGAGCGACGCCGCGAGTGTGCTCTTCCCGCTCCCCGCCGGACCAGAGACCGTTATCAACATACCGTACCTGTGTGTGTGAGGCTAAAAGACGTTGCCGTTGTGAGCCGACGGCGCCGCCCGTCGGGGCGTCGAGAGGCGACAGCTCAGAACGAGCCGCCGAGCACCTTCGCGGCGGTCAGGATCGGGTCCCAGGTCGTGTTGAACGGGGGTGCGTACGCCAGGTCGTAGGTGGCGAGTTCCCCGACCGAGGTGCCCTCCGTGACGGCACCGACGAGTGCGTGACTGCGGTGGACCGCGCCCTCGCCGTACTCGGAGGTGAGCGCCCCGCCGAGCACACGCCGGGAGTCACGGTCGGCGACGAGTGTCACCTGCACCTCGCCACCCTCGGGGTAGTAACCGGCGCGTGACTTCGCGGTGATGGTCCGCGAGACGGGGTCGAACCCCGCCTCGTGGGCCTCCCCGAGCAGCAACCCCGTGCGGGCGGCCTCGACATCGAACGTCTTTACCGCGGCGGTTCCGGCGACTGGGCCCCCCTCGGTGGGTGTCCCGGCGACGGTCGCACCGACCGCCCGACCGTGCCGGTTCGCGGTCAGCGCCAGCGGCACGTACGTCGGCTCACCCGTGACCGCGTGCTCGGCCTCCGCACAGTCACCCGCGGCGTACACGTCGGGGGCGCTCGTCTCCCGGTACGCGTCGGTTGCGATAGCGCCGGTCGGCCCGAGTTCGAGGCCCGCGCTCTCGGCCAACTCTGTCCGCGGTCGGACACCCGTCCCGACGAGCGCCATCTCGACGGGGACCCGTTCGTCACCGGTCACGACCGCCTCGACGGCCTCACCGCCCGCGAGTCGCTCCACCCCCGAGCCGAGATACACCCGGACACCCTGCTCGCGGAGGTGTTCGAGCACCGTCTCCGCGACCTCGGTGCCGAACTGTGTCAGTATCTGCTCGCCCCGCTGGAACAGGTGGACCTCGAAGCTGTTCGCCGACAGCGCCTCTGCCATCTCGACGCCGATGTAACCGCCGCCGACGATTCCGACCGTGCCGGAACAGGACTCGAGATACCGGCAGGCCGGCCCGCTGTCCGGCTGGTCGAGCTCCCCCTCGGCGCGTGCCCGACCGACGTACTCCCGGAGCTCCTTCCCGTCGGACATCGACCCGAGCGTGTACACCCCCGCCCGGCCCATCCCCTCTATCGGTGGCTCGACCGCGGTCGCACCCGTCGCGACCAGCAGGTGGTCGTACGGCTGGACGACTGTCCCGCCCTCGCCGACTGCCGTCACCGTCCGCTCGCCGGTGTCCACCTCGACCACCTCGTGGCCGGTCCGCAGGTCGATACCCCGCTCCTCGCGGAACTGCTCGGGTGTCACCGAGACCAGGTCCTGCAGCGACTGTATCTCCCCCTTTACGTAGTACGGTAACCCGCACGCGCCGTAGGAGACCCACTCGCCTCGCTCGAACACGACGACCTCCAGCTCGGGGTCGTCCCGCTTTGCCTTGCTCGCTGCTGACATCCCGGCGGCGTCACCGCCAACTACGACGAGCGTATCCATGAACGAACCTCGGTAGCCACGGGTATAAATCCGGGCTGTCTCCGCACCGGAGCGACACGAGCGCGGACCCCGACAGCCGCGCTGACCCGGTCACTGCGTCCGACAGTGTCGGGTCCCCCCGTAGCTATATACGGGCACGTAGACCGTCAGAGCCGTACCGAGCGGTGTGTTCCGCCACAGAGAGCAACTAGTGGCGCTTATGTGGCTGGTCCGCGACCTGTCTGATGACGTGCGAGACAGTCCGACTGTGCTCGCGTCACAGCAAACCCAGTCGAGTTGAACCACTCCAGTCTCGTACAGACTGTGCGCACGTCCTGGCCTGGTACAGCCAGTCTCTGTCCGTCTCTCCATCCGATTTCCCCTTTTTGACCTTTCTCCGGGCTCACAGTTCCGCGCCCCTGTGCCCGCGGGGTCACTCGTAGGGACCGAACTCGCGGCCGTACCGGACGAAGCAGGCCGTGCCGAGGAGTCCAATCGCGGTGGCGAGCGAGAACGCCAGTTCCGGGGACCCGGCCACCGACAGGTCGGTTCCCGGGACGGTGACCCCGCCGTAGAGCGCGCCACCCAGCGCCGCGCTCGGGACGACGACCGTGTTCCGGACCAGATAGTAGGACCCGGCGACGCGCCCGCCGCTGTCCCGCTCGGCCGGGCCGACGATCAGCGCCTTGTGTGCCGGCAGACCGGCGAACCGGAGTCCAGAGAGGGCAAACAGCGCTATCAGCACGGCGGGGTTCGCCGGCGCGAACACGAGCAGGGCCGGAAAGACGGCGTACACCGAGAACCCGAGCGCGACGACGGGCTTGAGTCCGACCGACTCGGCGAGACGGGCCGCGACGGGCATCGACACCAGGGCGACGACCATCTCGACTGCGAGCAGGAGTCCGAAAAACACCGTCGGCTCCAGCACGACCACGCCCAGGTCGAGTCCGACCGCGAGGAAGTCCGTGACCACGATGACGAAGAACACGTACACCATCCCGTTCGCGAAGCGCACGAGCGTGTCCGCGAGGAGGAGCGGGCGGAGTTCCGTCGGCAGTCCGCGGAGGTCGGCGAGCACCGTTTCGACACCGGCAAAGGAATCGCCGATGCTGGTGTCCTCGGCCCGGTAGTAACGGTGCTGGACGGCGGTAGCGACGAGACCGAACAGCACGGCCACGGCGAGGAGGACCCGGAACCCGGCGACGAACTCCGCGGCGACGAACAGCACACCGGCGGCGAGGAGCGGGCCGAACAGGAACGCCGTTCGGCGGAACACCTCGGTGCTGGCGAACCCGCGCGCCAGCCGCGATGGTGACACGGACTGCCTGACGATGGCGAACGTCGCACCGAGACCGAGCGACTTCCAGGCCTGTGCGAGCAGGAGGCCGACGAACAGCCAGAGCCACGACTCGACCCCGCTCACCGCGCCGAGGGCGGGCGCGAGCAGCCACACGAGAAAGCCCAGACTCGACACAAGTCCGAACAGCGTCAGGGAGAGCCGCGAGCCGAGACGGTCCGAGACGACCCCGCCCGGGTACGGGTAGACCGCGCCGACGACGTTCTGGACGGTCCCGAACAGCCCGATTACGAGCGCACCTGCCCCCAGCACCTCCATGTACTTGGGGATGTAGCGGGTCGTCATCTGGAACCCCAGGCTGAACGCGAACATCGCCACCGAGAGCACGAGCACGTCCCGTCGAAAGGAGAAGAACTGCCTGAACGGGTCGGCGACACCCGGTGTCTCGCCCCCGGTTTCGCCCTCGCCCTCGTTTGCTCTCTCAGCCCCTGTCTCGCTCATATCTCTCTCCGGCCCGACCAGTGTACGCTCGCTCGCTCACCGCTCCCGGGCAGATTCTGGTCGTGGGTACGGTCGGGCCGAGCTAAACCCCTGTGGTGGTGACGGGACACGCCGCCCCGGTCTGGCGGTCGATGCGCCGGGGTTTTTGTCCGTGTCGTCCGAACGGTGCGTGTGACGACGTTCGACGCGGTGCTGTTCGACCTCGACGGGACGCTGTGTCGGCGCACACAGGACACCGGGCGGCTCTATCTGCGGGCGTTCGAGCGGGTCGGTGCGGAGCCGTTCGGCGACCCGGAGTCGCTGTGGGCGGCGGTGGACGGGCCGCCGGACCACGACGACTGGGCGGGCTATCTCGGGGCCGGGTTCGCCCGGCTGGCGGCACAGCACGGCCGGACCGGGGTGGACCCGCTGGCGCTCGGGGCGGCGATGGCCGACCTCGTCGACGACAGTCAGGTCGCGATGCGGTCGGGTGCCCCGGCAGCGCTCACCAGCGCCGAGGCGGTCGGGCCGGTCGGTCTGGTGACGAACGGTCCGGAGCGGCGCCAGCGTGTCAAACTCGACGCGCTCGGCATCACCGACCGGTTCGACGCCCGCGTCTACGCGTTCGACCTCCCGCGGCGGAAACCCCACGCCGACCCGTTCGACCGCGCGCTGGCGACCCTCGACATCGGGCCCGGACGCGCACTGTACGTCGGAAACTCCCTGAAACACGATGTCGCGGGCGCGCAGAACGCCGGTCTCGCCGCTGCCTGGCTGGGAGACGGCGAGGACCCCGACCCCTACGACCCCGAGTACGTCCTCGACTCCGTCGCCGATGTCGCGTCGCTGCTCGCGGGTGACCGGTGAGAGTCACCGCCGGATGGCCCGTTCCGGCGGGGAGACACCGCGGCGGTCACGGCCGGCGGTTCGGTGACCCGACAGTTGGGGTCCTCACACTGCTGGAAAAAACCCGCGCGGATTTTCGCCCGCCACCTGTGGAAATGCTGTTATCTGAGTCGGTATCACTCGAGCGTACCGAACCTGCCGGGTGTGGTGTTTCACTTTTCTATCGGGGGCGACAAACGGGTGGTATGCACGAGCGCGCAGCAGCGTTCAAGCAGCGAGCGGAGGAGTCGTTCGGCATCGAGGTAGACGTCCACGAGTTCCCCGAGGGGACGAGGACGGCAGCAGACGCCGCGGCGGTGGTGGGGTGTGACCTCGCACAGATCGCCAGTTCACTCGCCTTCGTCGCCGACCAGTTCGTCGTGAGCGTCACGAGCGGGGCGAACCGGGTGGACACGGGGAAACTCGCCGCGCTCCGGGGGGCAGACGGGGCACAGATGGCAGACCCCGACGAGGTGTCCGGCACGCTCGGCTGGTCTATCGGTGGGGTTCCGCCGTTCTGTCACGACACGCGGGTCCCGGTGTACCTCGACGAGACGCTGACCGACTACGACACTGTGTGGGCCGCCGCGGGCACCCCCGAGGCCGTGTTCCCCATCCACCCCGACGACATCGTGGAACACGCCGACGCGACGGTCGTCGACATCGCGGAGTGAGTCGCGCCGCAGGTTGCGGGCGTTCGCGCCGCTCACACCGGGGGTTCCGGGGTGTCACCCGGGGCCGTGAGTCGGCGGACCGCGTCGTCGTTCACCGCCTCGAACTCGCCGTCGAGGTCGGGGTCGACCAGCCCCGCGAACAGTTCCAGCGTGTCGAGGAGTCGCGGACCGGGTCGGTTGACGTACTCGTGGCCGTCGACCAGGTAGACACGGCCCTCGGCAACCGCCGTGAGGTCGGCCCAGCCCTCGCGGTCGGTCAGGTCCGCGGCGTTCTCGACGGTCTGTTCGATGTCGAACCCGCAGGGGGCGGCGACGAGCACCTCGGGGTCGTAGGCCCGGATGTCGGCCCACTCGCGGGGGCGGGAGCGGTCACCGGGGTCGGCGAGTCCGTAGCTCCCCCCGGCCTGCTCGACCATCCCGGGTATCCAGTGCCCGGCGACCATCACGGGGTCCATCCAGTCGAGCACCGCGACACGGGGACCCGCTGTCGGTGTCGCCCGCTCGACACGGTCGACGCGCTCGCGGAACCCGGCCAGCAGTTCGCTCGCGCGCGCCTCGCGACCCAGCACCGCGCCGAGCCGTTCGAGGTCGTCGAACACGTCCCCGAGACTGTGCGGGTCTGTCGACACGACCTCGGCGTCGAGACCGAGTTCGTCGACAGCCCGGCGGATGCGGGAGTCGTCGACCGCACAGACCTCACAGATCCCCTGTGAGACGACCACGTCCGGGTCGAGCGCGCGCAGACGCTCGCGGTCGATACTGTAGACCCCGCCCGACCCGACGGCCGCGTCGACCTGTTCGTCGATCTCCTGGCTGGAGGCGTCGGTATCGATGCGCGAGTGCACAACTGTCGGCTGCTCGCGTGCCCGTGGGGGGTAGTCACACTCGTGAGAGACCCCGACCGGTTCGACACCGAGCGCGTAGCAGAGCTCTGTCGCCGAGGGAAGCAGGGAGACGACGCGCATACCGCCAGTTCGGGCGCCGTCGGCTTAACGTGTCCGGCCGGTCACAGCGAGAACCGGTCGCGGAGCTGTTCGAAGATATCCTCCCCGGTCTCGGCCGCTCCCGGGCCGACGACGAACTCCTCGACGGTGATGACGGTCCGCCCGCCGTCGGTCGACACCTCGATGAGAGCGTCCGACTTGAGATTCGCCAGGGCGTCCTCGAGGCTGTCGATGTCGGCGTCGACCGCTGTCCGTATCGCCAGGACTGTCATACCGTCGCCGTCGCGCTCGGCGAGCGCGTCGAGCACCGCCACCTCGGTCTCGTCCCGGTCACGGTACTCCGGTTTCGCTCGCATCACCGTACTGTACGTGAGCCGTCGTCTTATAGTTCGCGGCCGGACTCTCACTCGGCGTCGAACAGACCGGTGCTCAGATACCGCTCGCCGGAGTCCCAGTAGACGGTGACGACCAGCGGGTCTGACCGGTCACCCCGGATACGCCGGGCGACCCGCTTTGCGGCGAGATTCGACGCGCCGGAGGACTGCCCGACCAGCACCCCCTCCTCGCGGGCGAGTCGCCGACACTCCCGCTCGGCCGCCCCGACGGTGACAGTCTCCACCGCGTCCAGCAGGTCACGGTCCGTGTTCTCGCTGACGAAACCCGGCCCCATCCCCTGGAACTCGTTCTCGCCGGCGGAGTCACCCGACAGCACCGCGCTCGCTGCGGGTTCGACCGCGACGACCCGCATCTCGGGAAACACCTCGCGGAGGCGCCGACCCGTCCCGGTGAGTGTGCCACCAGTTCCCACGCCAGCCACCAGCGCGTCGACCGTCCGGTCACCGACCTGGTCGAGTATCTCCGGCCCCGTCGTCCGGTAGTGTGCCGCCGGGTTCGCGCCGTTCTCGAACTGTCGCAACTGGACGTATCCACGCTCTCGTTCGAGTCTGTCCGCGCGCTCGCGGGCGACCGAGATATCCCCCGCGACGAGTTCGAGGTCGGCACCGTAGGCCCGCATCAACCGGCGGCGCTCGGCCGACTGGCTCTCGGGCATCACCAGCACCACGTCGTACCCCTTTGCCGCGCCGACCATCGCCAGTCCGATGCCGGTGTTGCCGCTCGTCGGTTCGACGAGCGTGTCACCGGGTTCGAGTTCGCCCGCCTCCTCGGCGGCCTCGACCATCGACCGCACCGGCCGGTCCTTTGCCGACCCGCCGGGGTTGAACGACTCTATCTTCGCCGCGATTGTCGTTCCCGCCGGGCTGTCGACGCTCACGAGCGGCGACCCGATGGTGTCGAGGATGCTCTCTCTCACTGTCTCGTCGTACGTCGTCACGAGATAAAAGCCGGACTACTCGACCCGACGTGGGCAGTCAGTCGTTTTTTCCGTTGAAATTGTCGCCCTCGCCGTCGAGCAACTCGTCTGGGTCCTGTATGTCGGCGGTCGTGTCGCCCTGTTTCACCTTCTTTGCCTCCTCTTCCATCTCCTCGAGGTCGACGATCTCGTCCTCGTCCTCGAGTTCGCCCAGGATCTCCTGGATGTCGTCGAGACCGAGCATCTCGCGGGTCTCCTCGTCGAACTCGAGGCCCTCGAGAACGTGGCCGTTCTCCTTTGCGTCACTGCCCTGGAGGTGCTTGCCGTACCGGCCGACCAGCGAGGTCAACTCCTGTGGCAGGACGAACTTCGTGGACTCGCCCTTTCCGATCTCCTCGAGTGTCTCCATCCCGCGCTCGATGACGGCGCGCTCGCCCATCGACTCGGCGGACTTCGCGCGAAGCACCGTCGAGATGGCGTCTCCCTGTGCCTCGAGGATCTGTGACTGCTTCTCACCCTGTGCACGGATGATCTGGGACTGCTTGTCACCCTGTGCTGCCTCGATGGAACTGCGGCGCTCACCCTGTGCCTCGAGGATCATGGCACGACGGCGGCGCTCCGCGGAGGTCTGTTGCTCCATCGCCTGCTGGACATCCTTCGAGGGGTTGACCTCGCGCACCTCGACTGACTCGACACGGATCCCCCACTCGTCTGTCGGTTCGTCCAGTTCCGTCCGGATCTTCGAGTTTATTTCCTGTCGCTTGTTCAGCGTATCGTCCAGGTCCATATCGCCCAGCACCGCACGCAGTGTGGTCTGTGCCAGGTTCGAGACCGCGTTCTTGTAGTTGTCGACCTGGAGGAACGCCTTCTGTGCGTCCATCACCTTTATGTAGACAACGGCATCGGCGGTCACCGGCGAGTTGTCACGGGTGATCGCCTCCTGCCGGGGAACATCGAGGGTCTGGGTCCGCATGTCGAACTTGTAGGTCTTCGTGACGAACGGCAACACGACGTTCGGACCGGGTTCGAGCAACCCCTGGAACTTCCCGAAGCGTGTGTACGCGCGCTTCTCGTAGGCACGCACGATGACGATACTCTGGTAGGCCGTCACCACCGCGACGAGGAGTCCGATGCCGAGCACCAACTCGAACACCCCGGGGCCGGAACCGGACTGGAGGATACCGGCAGTCTGTAGCGCTTGGTCAATCATTGCGTTCTTACTTCGAGACGACGGGTAAAAAGCCTTTCAGTCATCTGGCCAATCGGGCCACAGCCGTCCGCAGCCTTCGATTATCGCCCGGTCGAGGTCCGCGACGCGACCGTCAGTACCAGTCGAGATCGGCGACGAAAGAGCGCAGCATCGAGCGGGTGACGTGTGGCATACAGACGATGCGCAATTCGTCTGCGCCGGTCTTGGAGACGCGCCAGCCCCGGTCGCGGAGTTCGTCGGTCATCGGCACCGACAGGTTCGCCGCGACGAGGGGCAACTCGGGGCCGAACACCTCGTGACCGCGGACCGCGAGGGCGTCGGCGACCCACTCGGCGTTCGCCATCGCGCGGTCGTACTGCTCGCGGTAGCCCGCCGGCCAGAGCGCCTCCATCGCCGCGACGGCGCTCGCCACACCCGCCCCGCTGCGTGTGCCGGTCAGGGTGACCTGCGAGGCCGACTCCAGATACGGCGTGTCGATCGCGAGTTCGTCGAACAGACTCCGGTCACGGGCGAGCAGACCGCCGGCCGGCACCGCCGCCCTGCCGACCTTGTGCGGGTCGATTGTCATCGTGTCGATGTCGGCGTGTGCGAACTGCCAGGCGTGGTCAGTAAAGGGCAGGTAGAACCCGCCCCAGGCGGCGTCGACGTGACACAGCGCGCCGGCGTCGGCCGCAACCTCCGCGAGTGCGGGTATCGGGTCGACAGCACCGTACTCGGTCGACCCGGCGACACCGACCACCGCGACGGTATCCGTATCGACGAGCCGTTTCGTCGCCTCGATGTCGGCACGGTGGTCGACGGTCGGTGCCGTCCGCAGTTCGACGCCGAGCACCTCCGCGGCCTTCCGGAAACTGAAGTGTGCGCTCGCCGGCGCGACGACGTTCGGGTCGCCGGTGTCGGCGCGGTTGCGGGCGATACGCACCGCCTGGATGTTCGCCTCCGTCCCGCCGCTGGTGATGTAGCCTGCCGGTTCCGGGAGACCGGTGACAGTCCCGAGCATCTCGATTGCCCTGTCCTCGAGCTCGGACACCGTCGCGTACGTCCCGGGGTCGCCGGGGTTGGTGGCGAGAAACCGCTCCGCGGCCCGGCGTGCCTCCGGGTGAGGCTCCGTGCACATCGACGTCAGAACCCTGTCGAAATCCTGCGGTCCGTCGCGCCCGACCTGCTGCATACGTACTAGCTGGTGGTGGGCCTTCTTAGTGATTTCGAGAGTCCGAGGTGACAGCGCAGTACCGGACTGTCGGTCACGGGTGTCCGACACCGCCGATTCTCCGGGGGCTTTACACCCCTGCCGGCCGAACAACAGGATATGTCGGAGCCGTATCAGCAGTATATAGACGGTGAATGGGTAGACAACAGCGGCGACACGTTCACGAGCCGGAACCCGGCCACCGGCGACACGCTCGGCACGTTCCAGCGCGGGACCGAGACCGAGGTCGACCGGGCCGTCGCCGCGGCCGAGACGGCCTTCGAGGAGTGGCGCTCGCTCTCCCGCATCACCCGCGCGGAGTACCTCTGGGACATCTACCACGAACTCCGCGACCGGCACGAGGAACTCGGGGAGATCGTCACGCGCGAGTGTGGGAAGGAGCTCTCCGAGGGAAAGGCCGACGTGACCGAGGCCTGGCACATGGTCGAGTGGGCCGCCGGCGACGCACGCCACCCGAAGGGTGACGTCGTCCCGAGCGAGATTCCCGGAAAGGACGCCTACATGCGGCGCACGCCACGCGGCCCCACCGCCTGTATCACGCCGTGGAACTTCCCGGTCGCCATCCCGTTCTGGCAGATGGCGGTGACCCTCGTCGAGGGCAACACCGTCGTCTGGAAACCCGCAGAGCAGACCCCGCTCTGTGGCCAGGTCATCGCCGAGATGTTCGACGATGTGGGTGTCCCGGACGGCGTGTTCAATCTCGTGCAGGGGTACGGCGACGCCGGCGCACGACTGGTCGACGACGACCGCATCAGGACGGTGCTTTTCACCGGGTCCGCGGAGGTGGGCCAGCAGATTGCGGCCGAGACCGCCGCGGACCCCGGCAAGCGGGCGGCCTGCGAGATGGGTGGCAAGAACGCCGTCGTCGTCACCGAGGAGGCCGACCTCGACACCGCCGTCCACGCCGCTGTTATGAGTTCGTTCAAGACGACCGGCCAGCGGTGTGTCTCCAGCGAGCGCCTGATTGTTCACACCGACGTCTACGAGGAGTTCAGAAACCGGTTCGTCGACGTGGCCGAGCAGGTTGCCGTCGGTGACCCCCTCGAGGAGGAGACGTTCATGGGGCCGCTCGTCGAGGCAGACCACGCCGAGAAGGTCACCAGCTACAACGACCTCGCGCGCACCGAGGGGGTCGACGTGCTGGTCGACCGGACCGAACTGCCCGACGAGGAGATCCCCGACGGCCACGAGGACGGTCACTGGGTCGGGCCGTTCGTCTACGAGGCCGACCCCGACGAGCCGCTGCGGTGCACCCACGAGGAGGTGTTCGGTCCCCACGTCGCCCTGCTCGAGTACGAGGGTGACATCGAGCGGGCCGTCGAGATACAGAACGACACCGACTACGGTCTCGCCGGCGCTATCGTCTCGGAGGACTACCGCCAGCTAAACTACTACCGTGACCACGCCGAGGTCGGACTGGCCTACGCGAACCTGCCCTGTATCGGTGCCGAGGTCCAGCTCCCGTTCGGTGGCGTGAAGAAGTCCGGCAACGGCTACCCCTCCGCCCGCGAGGTGATCGAGGCCGTCACCGACCGCACCGCCTGGACGCTCAACAACGACGAGGGTATCGAGATGGCACAGGGGCTCTCGGCCGATATAAACACACGCGAGGACTGACCGCGGAACGACCGACGAGACCCCCCACCGACACCGGTGACACCCGAGGAGCGCTGTTCGGGGTAGTGACTCCCCCACCGCTCCACCGGCACCGGTACGCTGGACCGCGCCCGTGTCGGTGTCTCGGTCTCAGAGACCGGGCGACAGTGTCTTGTATCCGACAGCGGGAACCCGCACACAGAGCATGAGAGAGCAGACAGACAGCGACGGCATCGAGTCGCTCGCCGACCCGGAGACGTTGCGAGAGCGGGTCGACGTCCCCGACACGGAGGTCCGACGGACGCTCGGTGAGCAGGCGTTCGAGAGTTTGCAGCGCCACTACGACAGTATCGACGGGGTCGTCCAGGTCGGCATCACGACCGACGACGGTGAACTGCTCCTGCAGGGGTCCGTGGAGTCGGGCGACTGGGCACCGCCGGGCGGGTCCGTCCGACCAGGTGAGGACTGGGTCGACGCCGCCCGCCGGACGATGGAGACACAGACCGGCCTCGAGGTCACGGTCGACACGGTCGAACTGTACGAGCATCTGGTCTTCGAACACGAGGAGGAGTCCGGGCGACGGTTCACCGCACCGGGGGTCTCGTTCGCCGCCTCGGTGGTCGACCCCCCGCCAGGATTTCTCGATGACCCCGGCATCGTCGAGCATCCGCAGTTGCCCGACGACCACGACCAGACGTTCGCGTGGTTCGAGACGGTCCCCGACGACGCCCGCGAGACCCACATCGAACACATCGAGATGTTCCTGGCATGACTTTCGCTTTGGTCGACAGTCGAACCCCGCCGCGTGACCGACCATCGAACGGCGTGACCAGTCGACGGCACCCGGCCGACCGGGGCGGCGACGGCCGCGAACAGCAGGTGTCCGAACCCCGGGGAGAATGACAGGGACAGCACAGGCGGTCTGGGCGAGTGTGATGGGGGTACTCGCGGCAGGTGTCGCCGTTCTGGCGCTCGGGATACGCTACGACGCGAACCTCCCGGCTATCGTGGGGTTCGGACTCGGTGTCGCGGTGGTCGGGTTCGTGCTCTCGGTCGGGATGCTCGGGTGGGTGTACCTGTCCGACGCCGACGGCGACTCGCTGTACCTGTATCCGGCCTCGGTGGCCTCGTCGTCGCTACTGCTCTTTGTCTCGGTCGACAGCATCGACCGCGTGTCGACGGGCGACGGCGGAACGACACTGCCACTCACTCTCGTCGTTGCCGCGCTCCTGATAATCGTGGGCATGTCGCTCGTGTTCGTCGACCAGATTCGCGCCGCCGACGGGTGATACTGCCGGCGGAAAATCCGTGCGGACGTTCGCCCGCCAGTAGAGCCTGCTGTCCGGTGTGTCCGGGCGGTTCACGGGTCGCTGCTCGCGGGTCGTTCCTCCCCGCTCGCGTGTCGAGGTCTCTCTGGTCGACCTCGCATCGCTCCCCGTTCGCGCATCCGGTGGCCTCTCTCCGGTCGGCCACCCGCCGCTCACGGGTCGTTGCTCGCGGGTCGTTCCTCCCCGCTCGCGTGTCGAGGTCTCTCTGGTCGACCTCGCATCGCTCCCCGTTCGCGCATCCGGTGGCCTCTCTCCGGTCGGCCACCCGCCGCTCACGGGTCGTTGCTCGCGGGTCGCTTTGCTCCCCGCTCGCTTGTCGAGGTCTCTCCGGTCGACCTCGCATCGCTCCCCGTTCGCGCAT
>CAZFMN010000003.1:0-26921 GCA_964520075.1 uncultured Halobacteriales archaeon
GATACGGAGCACGTGACCGGGTACGCACGCCGAGAGACGAAAGACACAGTCCAGCGAGCGCGTGCGTGGGAACGAAATTCCGCTCAACCTGCCGACTCCGCTCGACCCGCCATCTCGTCCGATGTCGGCATCGTTCGGCCCGCGGAGCCTGCCCGACTTGCTCTACTCTGTTCGTCGGCGCATCGCGAGCAGTGCAGCACCGAGCAGTGCGAGCGCGGCGACAACGATACCGAAACCGGGTCCGCTCCCGTCGTCGCTACTGGCGTTGTCGTCGGTCTCGTTGTCGTCGGCCGAGTCGTCCGTCGAGTCGTCGGCCGAGTCGTCGGCGGGTGCCGGCTCCGTGACCGTCAGGGAGCCCTCGGCGGACACGTTGTCGGTCGAGACACTGTGCGTGTAGTCACCTGCCTCGACGTCGGTCGTGTCGACGGTGAAGCTGACCGAGTCGGCCGCACCGCCGGCGAGCGTCAGCGACCGGCTGCCGACCTCGCCGAGCACGGAGACCGAAAGCACCACCTCCTGGGTGGCCTCCTGCTCGCCGGTGTTCTGGACCGAGACGTCCACGACGAGTTCGTCACCCTGCGTGACACTCCCGTCGGCGGGGCTCAGGCTGACGATCTCGAACGACGCCGGAGTCGGCGGGGCCTGGACCGTCAGCGCACCACTCACCGTGTCGTCCTCGCTCGCGATCTGG
The DNA here is from genome assembly GCA_964520075.1 of uncultured Halobacteriales archaeon. Taxonomy (GTDB): domain Archaea; phylum Halobacteriota; class Halobacteria; order Halobacteriales; family Haloarculaceae; genus Halovenus. The sequence continues at coordinate 692 of CAZFMN010000003.1, forward strand.
TGGGTGTAGTCGTTCGCGGGCACGTCGGTCGTGTCCAGGTCGAACGACACAGTCGTGCTGTCGCCACCGGCCAGCGTCACCGTCTCGGAGACGCTGATGTCGGTGCCGACGACCGAGAACGTCACCGACCCGGTGCCCTCGAGGTCACCCAGGTTCTCGACGGTCGCCTCCGCGGTGACCGTCGCACCCTGCTCGACCTGACCGTTCGTCGGTGAGAGGCCACTCACGTCGAAAAAGGCCTCCTGCTGGTCCTCGACCAGGATGTTCGCAGTGCGCTCATCGTCGGGGAAGCTCTCGCCGGCCTCGGGCTTGACGATGGTCGCCGTCGCGGTCACCTCGGTGTTCGCATCGAGCGGTTCGTCGAGGGCGATGTTGAACTGCTCCTGCAGCCCCCGGTCCAGCACCGGGCTCGTGCCGAGTTCGGTGCCGTCCTCGTCGGTCAGCGTAATCTGTGCGACCCGGTTGGCATCGAACGCCTCGACGGTCACAACGGCACCGTCACTGCGTTGCTGGTCGTCGAGGACGAACTGCTCGACTGCCGGGTCGTCCAACACCACACCGTCGAAACTGGCCGAGGGTGTGCCGGGGCCGGCGCGCTCGACAGCCGTCTCGAAGGTGGTCCCGGGCTGGATAGCGACGTCGTCACGGGTCTCCGAGAGGTCGACCGTGAGCGCCCAGGTCGCGGGCTGGTCGCCCGGCCGGGCCACCGTGTCGAGACCGGTGAACGCCCTGGCAAAGGGGGTGCCCTCGCCGGTTCGGCTGAGCATCTGGGCGTTCAGTTCGGTGCCGGGTGCCATCGTGCTCGTACCGGTGAGGGTGTAGTTCTCCTCGCCGGGCAGTTCGAGACCGGCCGGCCCGAGATGGACGGGGTCGATACCGATTCCGGGTGTCACGTAGTCGAACCGGTCGATGTCGGCCACACCGCGGCTCCCGTTGTCGAGTGCGGGGTTGACCGCGGTGGGGACGTTGCGGTCGTCGAACGACTCGGCGACGGCCTCCTGTTTGCCGCCGTTCGGTTCGAGTTCGATACCCGTGTCGAGCGTGAGCCCGCCCTCGAGTGTCGCGACGTCGGTGTCGACCAGCGTCTCGTCGAGCAGGTCGTCACCGGGTTCGAGCTGGTAGGGGAGCACGTACTGCTCGCGGTTCCCGTCCGCGTCGAGGCCCGTGACGACGCGGTCGAACTCGCCGGCCATGTCGAGGATGACCTGCTCGGGCTGGAACTGCTCGACGTTCTCGACAGGCTCACCGATGCGGTCGGCGAACGTCTCGGTGTTCTCGAAGATGCTGAGCTCGTAGTCGAGCAGCGAGTCCCCGAACCGCGGGAGCTCCGTGTCGAGTGCCGCGGCGAACGCCGACGTGAGGAGGTGGTCGTCCGAGCGGTCGAGGAACGCCGCGACACCGAGCGTGCTGTTTCGCACGACCGCCTCGTGTATCACCCCCTCCAGCCCGCTCGAGTCGGCCTCGACGACGAGGTAGTCGTTCGCCGCGATGGTGCCGTTGTACACGAGCTGCGTGCCGTCGCCGGTCTCGACTTCCTCGACATCGAGCGGCGTGAGGATACCCTCGGATTTCAGGCTCTCGATGTCGTCGATAGTGGTCGGGTCCCGCGCGTCCAGGGCGTTCGGGCCCACACCGGGTGCGGTGTAGACGGTGAACCCGCTTGTCGAGCGCTGTTCGATGTCCAGCGCGTTCACGTCGTCGCGCTCGTCCTCGCGGCTGTCACCGAGGACGGTGTACGGCGAGACGTTACCGGTCGCGTGCAGGTCGTAGCGCAGCCCCGGGAACTCACCCGCCGGTCCCTCGTCGATGTCACCGGGTGAGATGACCGCCCCACCCTGGGAACCGCCGTAGATATCCATCCCGTCGGTGGCGTAGACGTTGTGCTCGCGGTCCAGCTCTGACGCGTTCACCAGCGCCGACCCCTCGTCGGCGGGGTCGGTGAAGAACCCGTGACTCCGGTTCGTCCACTCGCCCGGTGCGATCCAGTTCGGCCTGTTCTGCTCGAGGTCACCGGTCGTTCTGTTCTCGATGTATCCGTGACCGATCTGGTAGGTGTTGAGATACACCGTCACCGTCGTGTCGGCGTTGTTTGCGGCATCCTGCGTGTCGTAGGTCGGGTCGAACACCGTCGCGTGGACCTCGATGTTCTGGTCCGTCTGGTCGCCGAATGTGACCGTCGCGACGTTCCCGCCGACGAGTTCGAGTTCGATCGGGACGATATCACCACGGTCGAACAGGCTCGGCGAGTCGGGGTCGAACAGGTCCGGCGACAGGATGGTGACGTCCTCGGCCTCGACAAGTGTCGTGGTCGGCCGGTCCGCGATCTCGAACTCGAACTGCTCGGTGACGCCGGACTCGCTGTGCAGCACCGTCACCGTGTAGTTGCCCGGACCGGCCAGGTCCAGTGCCGGGTTGATCTCGACCGCACGGTCGCCGGTGCCGGTCAGGGTCTCGCGCTCGACGTGCACGACATCCCGGACATCGGTCCCCTCGAAGTGGAACCAGGTCTCGACGAACGCGTTGTCGGTCGAGTCCGCCGAACTGATAGCTACCTCGAACGACCTGTCCTGACTGTCGAAGGGGATGGTCTCCGTCTCGGGTGCGGCATCGAGACTCAGTTCGCGCACGTCCAGCACGGCCGCCCGCTCCTCGTCGTCACCGAAGGTGACGAAATAGCGCGTGTCGGCGTCGAGTCGGCTGGTGTCCAGGTTCGCCACCCGACCGGGCGCGGTGTCGTCGAAACCGACGACAGTCTCGCCCAGCGTGTACACCGTCTCACCGCTCTGGTCTGTCGTGGTGGCCACCTCGAAGATATTGATCGTATCGCCCGGGGTGTCCGTCTCCAGGGTCACGACCTGGTCCTGCCAGACGAGGAACGAGCCGGGGTTCGCCTCGCCGTCGACGGCGCTCTCGGCGTCGACGTTCGAGAGCAGGCTGGTCTCGGAGACCGGTTCGCCGAGGAACTCGCCGGCCCCGACATCGGCGGCGTGGATACCGGTCGCGCCGGCCTCGAACGTGACGAAGTTGTCCCGCTCGCTATCGACGGCCGTCTCCCCGCCGGTCGTCTCCACTGGCTGTTCGACACGGTGGTCGGTCTCGTAGTCGATTGTGCCCGGCACGTCCAGCCCCTCGACCGGGTCACTCGCCTCCCAGGCCAGTTCGAACAGCAGTGTCGGGCTGTCGGGGCCGACGGCGCTCTCGTCGAAACTCACCACGATGTCACCGGTGGTGTTGTCCAGTGTGACGTCGTACTCGTCGGGTGCGATGTTCTCCCCGGCGACCGTGAGCAGTTCCGCCACCTGAAGCCCGTGTGCCTGTGCCTCGCTGACGTTGAGCCGAACGGGGCTGGACTCCGCGCCGTCGAAGGAGACAGCGACGGTCTGTGTCGGTGCGAGTGTCTGGAAGTCGAGCAGCGGTCCGGCCCAGTCGTACACCTCGTCCTGGACCGGGAGCCCGCCGAGTCCGACGTGCTGGCCGTCGGCAATCGGCGCGTACCGTTCGTCCTCCGCTGTGGTCCCGGCGGGCAGGTCGAGACCCGACAGCCCGTAGAGACTCTCGGCCTGCTCGAACAGCGAGCGCTGGTTCAGCGGGTAGCTGTCGGCGATGCTGAACCCGTCTGTTATCTCGATACCGAGCCCCGCCAGCTCCGGGATCGCCGGCTCCTCGACCGTGCCCGTCTCCCGGTCGATTATCGCCGATAGCGTCTCCGCCGAGACGACATCACCGGGCGCGTATGCCTGGCTCAACTGCTCGGTCAGGGTGATGTGTGCCGTGTGCTCGCCGACGAGCAACCCGCCGGTCTCGGTGAACCCACCCAAGTCCTCGACCGTGACGGAGACGTCCTCGCCGTCGAAGACACCACTCACAACCCCGGCGACGACCGTGTCGTTCCCGTCCTCGTAGGTCAGGATGACGGTCCCCTGCTGGCCGTCGGTGTCGACATCCCTGACTGTCACCCTGGCACCCCCGGGGGCGTCACCGAAGCGCTGGTCGCGGAACGTCAGACTCATCTCCGCGGTCACGAGGTAGTCGGCACCGCTGATTCCCCGGGTCAGGTACTCGTTCCCGTCGGGCTCGAGAACCGCCCCCTCGCGCGCCGCGGTGATGTTCGCGCTCGTCTCCGCGCCGATGTCACCGGTCGCCTCGACGACCAGCTCCGCCAGAACCGGGTCCGGCTCACCCTCGAACGCCCCCCTAGGGGGGCTCGCGTCCAGCGCGACGACCGGTCCCGCGTCCGCCGGGGTGCCGTTCCCGTCGCGGATCTCCGAGTCGGACTCGTCGACACCGGTCTCGGTGAACTCGACGAACTGCGCGACCGACCCGTCCTCGAGTTCGACCGAGAGATTGTACGCACCGACACCGTCGGTCGTGCCGTTCGCGACGACCTGGAACACGGTCTGGTCTCCGGGCGGCGAACTGAGACTGGCCGGCTCGAGTCCGAGCTCGATCTCGGTCTGTGTCGGCGGCACGGTGGCCGTCGCCGGCAGATTGAGCACGCTGTAGAACCCCGCCTCGTCCATCCCACCCTGTCCGACCTCCGGCGACGCGACCACCTCACCCTCCGTGACCGCTGTCGCCTCGAGTGTCGCCGGCTCCTCCGGGTCGACCTCCTGCATCTCGACGTCGACTGTCGCGACGACGAACTCGCTGCCGTCTGTCTCGTTTGCCTCGTGTGCCGCCTCACCCAGGGCCACCTCCAGTGTCAGCGTCTCGTTGTCGGTGATGCGGGAGCCGTCGTACGGCCCGTTCCCTGTCTCCGCCGCGGTCAGGTCGTAGTCGACGATCTCCGCCACCGAGGTGTCCCCGAGGCTGACGTTGAGCTCGTAGGCACCGATCCCGTCGTCGGCATCCTCGACGACCACCTCGTACTCGTACGCCTGCTGCCCCTCCTCGGTCGTCTCAGTCTCGAGGAAGACGTTCACCTCGCCGTCCCCCGGACCCTCCTGTGCAACCGCGGCCGGTACGGCAACCGAGAGTGAGAGCCCCACGATTACCAGTACAGCGGCCAGCGAGACTGAACGCAGTGTTCGACCTGTCATAGTTGTATGATGGATTCCAGCCCGCAAGAGATTCACAGACTGTTCCCCGTGGCTCCCCGTTCACGAAGATGCGATAAGTGTTTTATGCATTCACAGAGCCCGGTGTTGCCACTCGGCGGCGTGAAAAAAAAAAAGCGTCAGTCAGCGGTACAGCAGCGGTGGTCGGTCTTACTCGACCTGTCGGCGCATTGCGAGCAGCGCAGCACCGAGCAGTGCGAGTGCGGCGACCACGATACCGAAGCCGGGTCCGCTCCCGTCGTCGCTGCTGGCGTTGTCGGTACCGTTGTCGGTGTCGTTGTCAGCCGAGTCGTCGGCCGAGTCGTCGGCGGGTGCCGGCTCCATGATCGTCAGGGAGCCCTCGGCGGACGCGTTGCCGACCGAGACACTGTGCGTGTAGTCACCTGCCTCGACGTCGGTCGTGTCGACGGTGAAGCTGACCGAGTCAGCCGCACCGCCGGCGAGCGTCAGCGACTGGCTGCCGACCTCGCCGAGCCCGGAGACCGAAAGCACCACGTCCTGGGTGCCCTCCTGCTCGCCGTTGTTCTGGACCGAGACGTCCACGACGAGTTCGTCGCCCTGCGTGACACTCGCGTCAGCGGGGCTCAGACTGACGATCTCGAACGCCGCCGGAGCCGGCGGTGCCTGGACCGTCAGCCCACCACTCACCGTGTCGTCCTCGCTCGCGATCTGGTGGGTGTAGTCGTTCGCGGGCACGTCGGTCGTGTCCAGGTCGAACGACACAGTCGTGCTGTCGCCACCGGCCAGCGTCACCGTCTCGGAGACGCTGATGTCGGTGCCGACGACCGAGAACGTCACCGACCCGGTGCCCTCGAGGTCACCCAGGTTCTCGACGGTCGCCTCCGCGGTGACCGTCGCACCCTGCTCGACCTGACCGTTCGTCGGTGAGAGGCCACTCACGTCGAAAAAGGCCTCCTGCTGGTCCTCGACCAGGATGTTCGCAGTGCGCTCATCGTCGGGGAAGCTCTCGCCGGCCTCGGGCTTGACGATGGTCGCCGTCGCGGTCACCTCGGTGTTCGCATCGAGCGGTTCGTCGAGCACGATGTTGAACTGCTCCTGCAGGCTGCGGTCGAGCACCCCGCTCGTGCCAATCTCGTTGCCGTCCTCGTCGGTCAGCGTGATCTGTGCAACCCGGTTGGCATCGAACGCCTCGATGGTAACCACGTCACCGTTACTGCGTTGCTGATCGTCGAAGACGAACTGCTCGATTGCCGGGTCTGCCAGCACCTCACCGTTGGTGAAGAACCCGGTCGTCGGGTCCGCACCGCCGAGCGGTCGGTCACCGCCCGCGACGGTGATGTCCGCGGTGAAGGTGGTCCCGGGCTGGATGGAGACCCCATCACGGGTGTTTGCGAAGTCGATGGTCGCCTCCCAGGTCGCCGGTGCGGCGCCCTCGCCCTCGACAGTCTCGATGTTCAGCTGTTCCTTCGCGAACGGAGTACCCTCACCGGTTCGGCTGAGCAGCGAGAGGTCCAGCTCGGTGCCGGGTGCCATCGTGCTCGTGCCGGTGATGGTGTAGCTCTCCTCGGTGGGCACCTCCAGGCCGGCCGGACCGACGTGGACCGAGTCGATCGCGACCGAGCGCTGGACGTAATCAAGCTCGTTGCTCTCGTTCAGACCGAGGCTGTTCGTGCTCAGGTACGGGTTCACGTCCCGCGGGACGTTCTTGTTGTTGCCGGCGTAGATTGTGCCCTCGAGCTGCTGTTCGCCACCGCGCGGTTCGAGAATCGTGTCGGTGTCGAACGTCAGGCTCGGGGTCACCGTGTCCGTGCCGGTCTGGACCGGAAGGTCCTCGTCGACGCGGTACGGGAAGAAGTACTCCGCGAGGTTCCCGTCACTGTTCACGCCGGCGATCACGGCCTCAAGATCGAGGTCCGGATCGATACGCTCGGGGGTGACGAGCTCCTCGTTCGGATCCGCGTCAGCGAGACGTGCCTGGTAGGACGAGAAGTTCTCGATGATGTCGAACCCGAAGTCGATCAGCCTGTCGTTCGGCTCTCCCGGGATAGCTCGCGGGAGCGTCTCACCGGTGGTCTCGGTGAACTCGTCGGTGTAGACGTGGTCCTCGTCACGGTCGAGGAACTCGGCAACCGAGAGGCCCTCTCGCAGGACACCCTCGTGCATGACACCCTCGAGACCCGTCGACTGTGCCTGGACGACGATGAAGTCGTCCTCGGCAACCGAGTCGGTGAAGGTGACGTTGCCGTTCTCGTCGATGTTCGCGTCGAGTTCGGTGAGAATGCCAGCGTCGATGAGACTCTGGATGTCACCGACCTTCGTGTCGAGCGCGTCGCCGACCGCGAGCTCGTTCGAACCGTCACCGGGTGCGGTCCAGAAGTTGAACTCGTCGGTCGAGCGCTGCTCGATGTCCAGCGCGTTCACGTCGTCACGGCCGTCCTCGCGGTTCTCACCGATCGCCGTGTACGGCGAGAAGTTGCCGGCCGCGTGCAGGTCGTATCGCAGACCGGGGAACTCACCGGCCGGTCCGTCGCTGATGTCACCGGGCGAGAGGACCGCACCACCCTGTGAGCCACCGTAGATATCGATGCCGCCACTCGTCGTGTTCGTGGCGTAGACGTTCTGGCTACGGGGCAGTGCAGACGCGTTCAGCAGTGCCGAACCGCTGTCCGCGGGGTTGGTGAAGAACCCGTGGTTCCGGTTCACGAAGTCACCGGGTGCGATCCAGCTCGGTCGGTTGGGCTGGAGGTCGAGACCGGGCGCGCTCGCGTTCTCGACGAAGCCCTGACCGATCTGGTAGGTGTTCAGGTACACCGTCACCGTGGTGTCGGCGTCGTTTGCGACATCCTGCGTGTCGTATGTCGGGTCGAACACCGTCGCGTGAATCTCGATGTTCTGGTCCTCGAGGTCACCGAAGGTGACCGTCGCGGCGTTACCGTCGATGAGCTCGAGCTCGATCGGGATGATGTCACCACGGTCGAACAGGCTCGGCTCGGTGACGTTAAACAGGTCCGGCGACAGGATGTTGACGTCGTCGGCCTCGACCACTGTCGGGACCGGCTCGTCCGCGATCTCGAACTCGAACTGCTCGGTGACGCCGGACTCGCTGTGCAGCACCGTCACCGTGTAGTCGCCCGGACCGACCAGGTCCAGTGCCGGGTTGATCTCGACGACACGGTCACCGGTACCGGTCAGGGTCTCGCGCTCGACGTGCACGACGTCATCTATCTGGGTTCCGTTGAAGTGGAACCAGGTCTCGATGAACGCGTTGTCCGTCGAGTCGTCGGAGGTGACGCTCACCTCGAACTGCTGGTCCTGGTTGTTGAACCCGATCGTGTCCGTCTCGGGCGATGCGTCGAGGTTGAGCGGACGAACGTCCAGCACTGCCGCGTTGCTGGTATCGTCACCGAAGGTGACGAAGTACCGCGTGTCGGCGTCGAGCTGGCTGGTGTCGAGGTTCGCGACTCGGCCGGGTGCCGTGTCGTCGAAGCCGACGACGTTCTCGCCCAGCGTGTACACCTCCTCGCCCTCGGCGTTGGTCGTGGTGCCAACCTCGAAGACGTTGATGGTGTCACCGGGCGTGTCCGCCTCCAGCGTCACGATCTGGCCCTGTCGGACGAGGAACGAACCGGGGTTCGCCTCGCCGTCGACGGCCGCATCGGAGTCGATATCTGCGAGCAGGTCAGTTCCCGAGACCGTCTCGTTGAGGAAGCTGCCTGCCGTGACAGCGTCCGCGGAGAGCGCGGTCGCGCCCGCCTCGAACGTGACGAAGTTCTCCTGGAAGCTCGCGGTGACAAAGTCGTCGTCACCGGCCTGGCGAACGTTCTGCTCTATCTTGTGGTCGGTCTCGTAGTCGATGGTGCCCGGCACGTCCAGCCCCTCGACGGGGTCGTCCGCGACGAACGTCAGCGCGAACTGGACGATCGGGTCGTCGCCGAGGATCTCACCGTCACCGTACGTGAACCTGACCTCGTTGCTGACGCGGTCGATGGTCACGTTGGCCGGGTCGATATTGAAGTTCTCGGTGCTGTCGACGATACCGGGACCGGTCAGCGACGGGTCGATCTCCAGCCCGTGGCTGGCCGCCTCGCTGTAGTTCAGCGTGACCGTGTTGCTGACCTCGGCAAAGTCACCCTCGGTGTAGAAGCCGAGCGAGACCAGCTGGGTCGGCGGGTCGTACAGACTGCTGTTCTGGAAGTTCAGCAGCGTCCCGTCACGGACAGGACCGGTGTCGTTCACGTAGTCGCTGTCGACGTCGAACCACTGGTAGATCTCGTCCTGAATCGGGAGACCGGTCGGGCCGACGTGGCTACCGGTCGCGATGGGCAGGAAGCGCTCGTCCTCCGGAATCGCGGCATCCTCGGGCAGGTCGAAGATCGACGGCCCGTAGAGGCTGCTCGCGCTGAGGAACGCGCCACGCTGGTTTCGCGGGTAGTCGTCGGCGATACTCAGGTCGTCACCGACGTTGATGCCGAACCCGTCACCCGTGTCGATCGGCAGAATATCGGGGTTGACGACGGTTGCGGCCTCGTTGTCGATGATGGCGCCCGCGGTCTCGCTGGAGACGATGTCACCAGCCTCGTAGCCCTGGCTGAGTCCACTCACCGGGATGATGTGGGCGGTGTGTTCGCCGCTGGGGTCCTCGCCACCGGTGGAACTGAATCCGCCGAAGTCCGCTATCTCGACGGCCACGTCGTCACCCGCGTACGTGCCAGTCGAGAGACCGGCGATGACCAGACCGCTCTCGCCGGGGTAGGTCACGACGACTGCTGCCGGTTCACCGTCGGACTCGACGTTCTCGACGGTGACGGTGTCGTCAGGCGCGACCTCCTGGGCGTTGAAGTCCAGGCTCATGTCGAAGCTGATCTCGTAGCTCGAACTCGTAAGGTTGCCGATCGGGTAGGGGTCGTTGTTGCTGTCCGAGAGTGCCGGCGTATCGCCCTCACGGTCGGTCTGGGCAATCTCCACGGTGGTCGTGTCGCCGACCGAACCGGTCGCCGTGGTCTCGAGGGTGGCGAGGGTTATCTCCTCGGCACCAGCGATGGTGTCCTGACCGAGAACGCGCTGCAGCAGGAAGGCCGGACCCTCCGCTGCACTGTTACCGTTGCCGTCGAGAATCGTGGTGTTCCCGAAGCCAACGTCCTTGTTCTCGGTGAAGTTGGTGAACTGCGCGACCGAGGGGTCCTGAATCTCGGCCCTGATGTTGTCGTACGCCGAGATGCCCTCGGTGGCACCGGTGATAACAACCTCGTAGGTGGTCACGCCGCCGGGCCCGGAGGTGACCGAGGCCGGTTCGAGACCGATGTCGACTGTATCGGCGGGGTCGGCGACCACCGAGAAGCTGGCGTCACCGAACGAGTTCACCGTGTAGGTCTCGTTCGCGGTCTCGTTCTGGCCGACGGTCGGCTCCGCGACGGTCGCCGCACCGGGACCGGTCGCGGTTGCGACTGTCGTCGAGTCACCGAACGAACCGGTCGCGTTCACGTCAACCGTCGCGACGGTGAACGCCGTCCCGTCCGTGTCGGCGGCGTCGTGGGAGGCGTTACCGAGCGCGACCTCCAGCGCCAGCGTGTCGTCGCCGACGATCTCCGAGTTGTCGTACGGCCCATCGTTCACGTTCTGGGCGGTCAACTCGTAGCCGTCGATCACGCCGACGCCGGTGTCACCGACGGTGACGTTGAACTCGTAGGCGCCGATGCCGTTGTCGGCGTCCACGACATTGATGTCGTATGTCTGTACCTCTCCTGTTTGTGCCTCACCATCCGCTGGTTCGAGGGCAACAGTAACGTTGCCCTGTCCCTGGTCCTGTGCAGACACCGCCGGCGCAACGAGCGCCAGCAGCGCGACTGCGAGCAGGATGGTGAGAGACACCGATAGTAGTTTGCGATTGTTCATTGTTTCGGGTTTCCGGGTTGCATCCGGGGGGATGGAGATACCATTCCCCGTCACCTCCCTGTTTACCCACGTACGTTAAGTACTTTGTGTGTTCGGCAAAGTGTGGGGGAGGTGGTAGTAGTGTGCGAGTAGATACCACCCGACACCCTGAACCGGAGGTAGAGACCACAGCGACGGGGACCAGCGGTAGACTCTGCCGGATGTGATCGTTCGGAGACGGTGACAACCGATGTCACGGCGGAGATGCCAGGACCAGTTATGGAGCGGCACTCCCCACCCCGACCTGGATGACTCAAACCACCGTTTGACTCTCGAACAGAGGTTTTTCTACCCCGGTGTAACGGTAGTGTATGAGCCACGACGAGTCCACGACCGCCGTCCGGACGGGGCTATCTGTTCTCGTCCGGGCGTGCCGTCGTCGTGCCGTCGCTCGCGTCCGTGCGGTCGCGTTCTGGTTCGCCGTTGGACTGCCGTGGGTGGTGCTCGCGGGTATCCTGGGCGGGCACGTCACCAGCCACCCCGCGGGGTTCGCCGGACTCTGTGCTGTGACTGTCACGTGTGTGTTTCTCGGCCGGGACCACCGCCGGTGATCGGACTGGCGGAGTCCGAACACAGGACACAGGCTCTCGTCGGACTCCGGATATCAGAGAGACAGCGACAGACCGTCTCCAGGCCTGCAGCTGTCCGACCGCTTGCGGGTGCCGGCGTCCGGACACGGTGGGTCCCAGACGCGGAGACCTCGCCACGACTATCACACCGGGGGTCGAATCGGCCGGTATGGTTCGCAGAAGCGTGCTGTTCTCGCCGGGTGACCGGCCAGACCTGCTGGAAAAGGCTCCCGAGACGGGGGCCGACGTCGTGGTCTTCGACCTCGAGGACGCGGTCGTCCCCGACCGGAGAGACCGGGCCCGCGGAGCCGTCGCCGACGCCGTCGCCGACACGGGGACCGGCGAGGTGTGTGTGCGCGTCAACCCGCTGGGTGCCGGCGGACGGGCGGATCTGGAGGCGCTCGAACACCCTCCCGACAGCATCATGCTGCCGAAGGTCAGGGGACCGGACGACGTTCGGGCGCTCGACGACGCGCTCGCGGAGCACGGCCTCGACGTCCCGGTGTTCGCTCTCCTCGAGACACCTGGGGGTGTGCTCGACGCACCCGCCGTCGCGGATGTCGACGCCACCGACGCCGTGTTGCTCGGCGCGGAGGACCTCTCGGCCGCCGCGGGCATCTCCCGGACCGCGAAGGGCGACGAGATTCTCTACGCCCGCGAGCGCGTGGTCCTGGCCGCCGCACGCGCCGACATCGACGCCATCGACACGCTGTTTACCGATTTCGAGGACACGGAGGGGCTCGCCGAGGACGCCCGCCTCGCACGGCAACTGGGGTTCGACGGCAAGATGGCCGTTCACCCCGCGCAGGTGCCGGTCGTCAACAGCGCGTTCACACCGGACAGCGACCGGGTCGACTGGGCCGAGCGCGTGCTGACCGCCCGCGAGGAGGCACGGGCCGAGGGCCGCGGTGTGTTCACCGTCGACGGGGAGATGATCGACGCCCCGCTGGTCACACAGGCCGAGACCGTTCTCGAACGGGCGCGCGCTGCCGACGCTGTCGAGTCGGATGAGTGATGCCACGTCCAGCAGTTCCGGACGGTCCGTGGCCGTGTCGGGCGACACGTTTATACTCGACTCAATAGGAGAGAGACTGTGCAGATAGGGACAGACGAGGCCGGGAAGGGGCCGGTGCTCGGTTCGATGTTCGCCGCCGCGGTCAGGGCCGACCCCGGGCAACTCCCCGCGGACGTGGCGGACTCGAAGGCGCTGACGGCCCCGCGCCGGGAGGGACTCGCCGTGGCGATACGTGAGCAGGCCGCGGCGACGACTGTCGTCGAGGTGCCGGTAAGGCGTATCGACGACCCGGACACCGACATGAACGGGCTGACCGTCGCCGCCCACGCCGACGCGCTCGCCGGTGTCACCGGCGGCCCGGCGGAGGACGGCGAGAGCGACAGCGGTGTGACGGTCTATCTCGACGCGGCCGACACGAACGCGGTCAGGTTCGAGCGGCGGGTCGGGGAGAGACTCGACGGGCCACCCGAACTGCGGGCAGAACACCGGGCCGACGAGAACCACGTCGTGGTGAGCGCCGCGAGCATCCTGGCGAAGGTCAGCCGCGACGCACACGTCGCCGACCTCGCCGCGGAGTACGGCGACGTGGGCAGCGGCTATCCGGGCGACCCGACGACCCGCGAGTTCCTCCGGGGGTTCGTCGGCGAGCACGGCCGACTGCCGGACTGTGCCCGGGCGTCGTGGCAGACCTCACAGGACGTGCTCGCCGAGCGAGGACAGGCCGCGCTCTCCGAGTTCGAGCGCGACGACGGCCCCCAGCGCTCGCTCTCGGACTTCTGAGACCACCCGGCCGTCGGTCACTCCCCCCTCCCCCCGCCCGAGAGGGACCACACGGTCTCGCCCCGGACCACCGCGAGCGGGCCCGAACACACCGGGAGCCTGATTCGACACTGGCGGGCGAAGATTCCACGAGTGTTCCTCCGTCAGTATGAGGAGGTTTATGTAGTGAGACGAACCAGACAGAGACGATGGGAGAGAGCACACGCACAGACGGCGGGCACAGGCAGCCAACGGTAACGTTTAACCGGCATCCAGCCGTCCAGTTCAGATAGCAATGGGAGCGATAGAGGACACGTACGCGGAGGTCGAGACGGATGTTTCCGAGGCGGAGTTTCGCGAGGCCGTCGAGCAGAAGCTCGAGCAGATGGACGGGTTGATGGACGAGCAGTCGGCGGCGATGCTCGTCGCGGAGGAGCTCGCGGGCAGTCAGGTCGAGACGGTGGCGGATATCGAGGCGGGGATGGACGAGGTACAGTTCGTCGCGAAGGTGGTGTCGGTCGGCGAGGTGCGGAGTTTCGACCGTGACGACGGTGAGGGGCGGGTGCTCAACGTCGACGTGGCAGACGAGACCGGGAGCGTCCGGCTGGCGTTCTGGGACGGTCGGGCGGTGGCAGCAGCGGAGGAGCTCGAGAGGGGGGAGGTGTTGCGCGTGGGGGGCAGCCCCAGTAACGGGTACAGTGGTGTCGAGGTGAGCGTCAGCGACGCCGAGCCCGCCGACATCGAGGTCGACGTATCGCCCGGCGGTGGGTCGACGGTCGACGCACTGCGGATGGGGCAGTCCGACGTCGCCCTCACCGGACAGGTGCTCGATACCGGGGAGGTCCGAACGTTCGACCGCGACGACGGCTCCGAGGGGCAGGTGGCGAACATCACGCTGGGTGACGAGACCGGCCGCATCCGTGTCACCCTCTGGGACGAGCGCGCACCGCGTGCGACGGAGCTGTCGCCGGGGACCACCGTCGAGATCGTCGACGGGTACGTCCGGGAGCGCGACGGCGACATCGAGCTACACGTCGGCGACCGGGGGCGGATCGACGAGGTAGATGCGAGTGTGACATACGAGCCGGAGTCGACCCCGATATCGGAGCTCGAACTGGGGGAGAACGCCGACATCGCGGGGGTGGTCAGGTCCGCCGACCCGAAGCGGACCTTCGAGCGCGACGACGGCTCAGAGGGGCAGGTCCGCAACGTCCGCCTGCAGGACGGCTCGGGCGATATCCGGGTGGCCCTGTGGGGCGAGAAGGCCGACCGCGATATCGGGCCCGGCGACGAACTGCTCGTCGCGGAGGCCGAGATACAGGACGGCTGGCAGGACGACCTCGAGGCCTCCGCCGGGTGGCGCTCGACACTGGCCGTGCTGGACGATGCGAGCGTCGACTCGACGGGGGGAGAGGCGGAGAGGACCGCCGTCTCCGCGACGGAGTCGGGTTCGGAGGCGGGTTCGGACACGGTCTCGGACGGCGGCGAAACGGGCCTCGACGCGTTCGCCGACGGCGAGTCACCGGGGACGGGTGACACGGACACGACCGCGGGTGACACCGGTGGTGACCGTGTCGAGTTCACCGGCACGGTCGTCCAGACCGGCGAACCGGTGGTGCTCGACGACGGCACGGAGACGATGCCGGTCGAGACGGAGGCCACGCTCCGACTCGGCGAGGAGGTGACAGCGCGCGGTAGCGTCGTCGACGAGCGCCTCGACGCCGACGAACTCCTCTAGTCGGGACTGTCAGTCGAGAGTCGCAGGGCGGTGACCCCGATTCCGGCGACCAGCACGACCAGCTGCCACCCGGCCCGGACGACCGGGAACAGCCGCTCTGTCTGGCCCTCTCCGGGGTCGACACCGGTCGTTATCTGTGTCTCGGAGCTCGTGCCGCGGGCCTCCAGCAGCGGCACCCCGCCGTCGCTGAACGTGTTGACCACCCCCCGCCGGCTCGACAGCTCGATACTCCCGTCGAGGGTGTAGAACTGGTCGAACACCGGCCACAGGAGGTTGACGTAGCCGTCGGCGATATCGAGCGCGAGGTGGGCGACCAGGTAACAGAGCAGCGCGACCCAGGCGACACGGACCCCGCGGGCCCCCCACCGGCGCCGGAGCAGTGACTCCTCGCGAACGCGCAGGTCCACCAGCAGGAGCGCGGCCGGCACGACAGCCACCCAGAGGTTGTGAAACACCGTCCGGTGGCCGGCATCGGTCGTGACCAGAAACGAGTCGAGGTCGGGAACGGCAACCACCACGAGCACCACCGCGAGCGCCCGACGGTCGAACTCCGCGAGCAGTGCCGCGGCGACAAGTCCCCCAAAGGCGAGATGCACCACCGTCGACGGCATACCCGTACGTGCGACCGGTCTCGAATGAGTGTTGCGATAAGCACAAGAGTTTAACCGAGTTGCCTGCCAGTGTCCTGTATGGGACAGAAGATTGTGCCACAGGAGATAACGAGTCTGGTCGGCCGCGAGGTGTACACGAACACGGGCGTGTTCCTCGGCGAGGTGGAGGACCTCCAGCTCGACCTCGACAGTCAGGAGGTGACCGGACTGGCGCTGTACGACCTCAACAGGGAACTGTTCGCCGACGAACTCGCCACCGCCCGGGGTGTCATCGTCCCCTACCGGTGGGTCCAGTCCGTCGGTGACGTGGTCGTCGTCAGCGACATCGTCGAGCGCATCCAGGAACAGAAAGACGAGGGCGAAACCGTCGCGTGAGGCTCAGTTCCCGTTCCCGCTCTCGAACCCCATCTCGTCGGACAGTTTCGACTTCACCGCGTTCTCGGTGAGTTCGAGCAGGGTGTCGCGGTTGTCCTCGCTGACCTCGATACCCGTGAAGATGCCGAGCGGCACCGTCGCCGTCGCCTCGGTCGAGTGCCCCGCCACCTCGCCGTTCTCGCCGAACGTCTCCTCCAGCACCCGGCCGATATCCATGCGGATATCCTTCGACCGGGCGGTCAGGTGGATCACCCCGTCGGCGATGGCGAACACGGCGGTGGTGGTCACCCCCTCCATGTTGAGCAGATGCTGTGCGGCCTGTGAAAGAGCGTCTTGGTCGCGGACGAACCCGGCGTTCGAGACCAGAGACGAGCCACCGACCTCGCGGTTGCGGATCGCCTCCGCGAGCACGTCGAGTGTCTCCGCGGACATCGAGGGTGACTCGACCTGTTCGAGCGTGTCCTGGTCGGCAAAGGGGTACAGGTACGACGCCGCGGTCAGGTCTGCCGGTGACGTGTCGCGTTTGAACTCCATCGTCTCCGCACGGGTGCCGTACAGCAGTGCCGTCGCAACCGTCTCGTCGGGGGTCAGACCCAACTCCTGGATGTACTTCGTCAGAATCGTCGAGGTCGAGGAGAGGTTCGGTCGGATGTCGGTGAAAGCGGCGTCGTGTTCGTGCTCGTGCTCGTAGTGGTCGATTATGATGTCGGCACCGCCCTCGTACTCGACATCACCCCCCCGTTTCTGGGCAATCACCGCGACGGTGTCGTACTCGGTGTCCGGGTCCTGGGTTTCGGCATCCACGAGGTTGATGCCGAGCAGGTTGACGAACGCCCGGTTCTCCTTGTGACCGATTTCGCCGCCGTAGACGATGGTGGCCTCCACCCCGCGGGAGTCGGCAATCGCCTGCAGGGCCACGGCGCTCGCGACCGAGTCCGGGTCGGGACTCCGGTGGATGCGGATGGCCATCTGCCCGACGGTCCCGTCGATGACGTCGGTCAACTGACGCGACCGGTACTCGAGTTCGCTGGACTCGAGTGCCCGCAACGCAGAATCCGCGATGACCGACGAGGGGTTTATTACCACGTCCGCGCCGGCCTCCGTGAGCTGGTCACTCGAAACGGGGTCCGACGCCCGCGCCACGACGAACTGGTCGCCGCCGCGCTCGCGGAGGTTCTCCAGTGCCGTCGTGTTCGCGTCGATGTCCGACGAGAGTATCAACACGACATCGACATCTAACACCGCCTCCGCGACGTCGTCGTGTCTGATGTCGTCCGCTCTGGCGTCGAGGTCCTGGTCGCGCAGCGCGTCGACACGACTCTCGTCGTGGTCGACAATCAGCACATCCTTTTCCTCCGAGACCAGTTTCTCCGCAACAGCGTGCCCAACACTGCCACAACCCAGGATTGCGTACCGCGACATCGAGGCCATTGTGATGGCGGTATCTGCACTCATGCCATACGGTCCGGCGCGGGGACTTATAGTACCGGTGGCTCCGCGCTCGGTCGACAACTGTCTGTCACTGGTGACTCTCGCGCCGCGTTCGCCGTTACTGAGGGCTCTCGCGCCGGTTCTGCGGTCACCGGTGACCCCGGCGTCGCTCCCAGGCCCGGACCAGCCCCGTCAGCGTCGCGTTGACAGGCACCGGCTGGTCGGCCCGTTCGACCACGTAGCCGTTGATAGCGTCAATCTCGGTGCGACCACCCGCCAGCACGTCCTGTTGCATCGAGGACGTGTTCGGCGCTGTCGCCTCCGCGACGGCGAGTGTCCGCGCTGGCGCGTCGGGAATCTCGATACCGGCACCGGCGGCCACCGCCGCGGTCTCGCGGGCGGCGTCCCGGGCCACCCCGGCCGCCGGACCGTCCACGAGGGCACCGTTCGGGACACGCGACAGCGCCGTCACGGCGTTTATCCCCGCGTTCACGGCGAGTTTCTCCCAGAGCCGTCGTGGCATATCCGCGGCGACGGTCGTCTCCAGCCCCGAGGAGAGTGTCTCCCCGGCCCGCTCGGCTGCGGTCGACTCACCGCCGTCCCGTGGTCCGAGCGTCACCTCGCCGGCCCCGGTGCACTCGACGACAGCCGGGTCGGCGAGCCGTGCACCGTACGTGCAGGTGCCGGCGAGCACCGGGACCGACAGGTGGGTCACGAGCCGTTCCTCGTTGCCCATCCCGTTCTGCAGTGACAGCACCGCTCCGACCGAGCAGTCGGCGAGTGCCCGGGCCGCCGCGGCGGTGTCGAAGCTCTTCACCGTCACGAGTGCGAGGTCCGACGTCGCCGGCGGTGTCGTCGACGCCGACGGATGGACCCGGCGGTCGAACGCGCCGGTCACGCGCAACCCCTCCTCGCGCACCGCACTCACGTGTGGCTCCCGGCCGACCAGATGCACCTCGTGGTCCTCCGCGAGCAGTCCGCCGACGAGGCTCCCCAGACTGCCGGCACCGAACACGCAGACCTCCATCAGACGTCGTCGGGCACGGCCGCCGCACTGCCGAGCGCCGCGTCGAGTTCGGCGTCGGCCATCTTCTCGACCAGCGCGTCGACGACAGCCTCGCGCCGCCCGGGAACGAACCGGATGGAGCCGACGACGAGGTGACCGCCGCCGCTGACACCCGCACCGGGGAACTCCTCCCGCAACTGCTCGACCATCTCCGGGATGTCCAGCCTGACACCGTCGGAGCGCAACACCGCGAAGTCCGGCCCGTAACCGATCGTGATGACGGGGTCACCGGTCTCGGCGACCTTCCGGTCGTGCACCGCACCGGTTGTCTTGCCGGGTGCAGGGTAGGTGAACCGCTTCGCGTGGTTCTCCACGTCGATGCGGTACAGCTGTGCGTCGTTGTCGAGCGGTTCGTGGGTGACGTGCTCGAGTGTGCCGTCGAGCTGTCGCTCCACGTCGCGGGCGGCCCCATCGGCGAACAGGTCGACGACCGCCTCGTGCCTGTCGGGGTCGTCACAGTTCACGCCCAGCACGTCGTACACCAGTTCGCGCCCGTCGCTGTACCGGAGCCAGTGGGTGGCGTAGTCGAGTGCCTCGCCAACATCCTCCAGGTCTGTCCGGTCGTAGCCGGCCTCGCCCGCCAAGTCGAGGTACGCGCTCATCGCGTCGGCCTCCGAGCGGTCGGACAGCCCCGCAACCGCGGGAACGTGTCGGAGCTCCCCGGTGAGCTCGGGGGCGATCATCCGCGCCACCTCGACACACATCATCCCCGTCGTCACGCGGTAGTCCTCGCCGTACAGGTAGGGGTTGACGTGCGCCTCGACCAGCCCCTCGAGTGCCTCCGGGTCGGGGTGGTGGTGGTCCAGAACCAGCACCGGTACGTCGTAGTGTGTGAGGTGCCGGTACGCCGGGGTGTCCTCCTCGGTGGAGCCGTTGTCGAGCATCAGAAACAGCGGGAGCCGCTGTCCGTGGCGGGCACGGTTCTCCAGCGCGTAGTTCAGGTCGCGGGTGACGTCCTCGAGTTCGTAGTAGGGCGCCTTGCTCGGCAGGCGTTCGAGCAGGTGCTGGCCCGCGTCGGGGTCGAGCCACGTCTCGTCGATGAACTGTTCGAGCGCGTACTGCAGCGGGACACTCGCACACAGCCCGTCACCGTCGGCGTGGTGTCGCATCTTCACCGGCCGGCCGTCGAGCAACGCCCCACAGACCTGCCGTGTCACGTCGGCGAGGTCCTCGCGCAGTGTCTCGAGCACCGCCCAGTCGACGAGCGGCTCCACCCCCGCCGGCTCGACCAGCTCCGCACGGTCGGCCTCGAGTCGCTCGCGGACCGCCTCGGCGGCGGACCCAGTCAGGGCCGTGATGTGGTCGGCCTCGAGCTGTGCGTGGTCCTCGCGGGACTCGACGGTCCCGGTCGCACGGACGATGTCACCGTGCTCGATGTCGGGAAACGCCCGGACACCCGCCTCCTCGAAGGCCGCACACGGGAGCACACCCCCCTCGGCGCGCAGCTGGAACACGGTCGGACCGCCGGTCTGGTTCACCTGCACGACACGCCCCTCGACGTGTGCCGACCGACCGGCGAACGAATCGAGGTCGGCGGCCGTCGCGCGGCTCCCCGGGCCGACCGTCTGCGTCTCGTAGCCGTCGAGCTGTATCTCCCGGAACCCGACGTCACCGTTTGGTCGTACCTCGTCGAGTTCGACCACGAGCGTGTCGCCGACCTCGTGGTCGCCGGCGAGGTTCGAACTGTGGACCAGCCCTGACACCGAGGCCGAGACGTCGACGAACACGCCGTAGTCGACCACTCCGTTCACCGTCCCGCGGTACCGCTCGCCCTCGTCGATATCGTCGAGCGTACACCCGGAGGCAAGATCGTAAACGGCCGGTAACGCCGCGTCCTCGTCACCGGTACTCTGCTTAGACATGGTTGTGTGGTACGTATGTGAGATGTTTGTACCCTTCGACATCCGACGCGAGCCGCGACGAGGGTGCCGTCACCCGGAGAGGCGGTTCACACCGCCTCGACACGCTCTCGGCCGGCCTGGTGACCGCGAGCACGGCCTGTCGCGAGACCGGGCGTGGTGTCCCGTTGTGGGGCCGTGCGGGGTGAGATAGTCGAACGGTCGGTGTGTTAGTCGGCGTCGGCGAGGTCGTGCTCGTGTGCGAGCAGGCTACAGACATCCTCCTCGTGTGCGAAACAGTCCGGACACTGTGGCGCACGGTTGATGATGGTGTCGAGTCGTTCCGCCACGGTCTCGTCGATGACCGGCTCCAGCTGTGTCGCCTCGGCCCGGAACGCCTCCACCTCGAGCACCTCCAGCAGGAACCGCTCGATGATGCAGTACTGCTGGAGCGCGTCCCGCGCCCGGGTGATCCCCTCCTCGGAGAGGTCGACACCCTCGTATTTCTCGTGGTGGCACAGCCCGCGGGACTCGAGCTTGCCGATCATCTCGTTCGCGCTCGCTGGACTGACATCCAGCTGGTCCGCGACGGCACCGGTCGAGGCCGGACCGTCCTCGAGCTGCTGTACAAGGTAGATCGCCTTTAGATACTGGTCTGCTGTGTTCATGACTCCTCTCGCTCCATCAGCGCGGTGATCGCCTCGGCACCCTCCTGCTCGTCGGCGCGAACCTCGCGCAACACCCCGAGCAGCGTGTCCCGGTCGACGCTGAACCGTGCGTCAGACCCCTCGATTGCCTCGATGAGGTCGTCGTAGAACTTGTACGCCGTCTCCTCTGTACACAGCTGGTCGTACAGCACACCGTCGAACGCCTCGCCGGTCTCGTACTGCTGTTCGACGAGCCGTTCGACCTCCTCGAACCCGACCGTCTCCGCGTCGAGTTCGTCGACCAGTGTCGCCAACCGGTCGCTGTGTGCGGCGGACTCCTCGGCAGCACTCTCCAGTAGCTCCCGCACCTCGGCGTCGAGCGCGTCGGACTCGCTCGCGTGCTTTGCCGCCCGCGCCTCGGCAACCTCCTCCAGCACGACACCAATCTGGAGGAGTCGCGCCAGCTGGTGGTCCGAGGCCAGCGACATCCCGACGCTCATACTCCTCTCTGCGGCAGGGAGCAACTTAGCCCTGTCGGGCCGCCTGTTGCTATCGGCCGGCGATAAACAGCAATTTTTGCTGGTAGCTACGACAGTCCCAGCCGCCTCGCGGGTCGGCTGGACGACGTGACCGGGGTGCCGCGGTGCGGTTCTCGGCGGATACCCCCGGGTCGACGGCCGGCACCGGCGTTCCAGACATCGGTAAGGAGCGTCCATGACGTCAGCACCAAGTAGCCGGCCCCACTACTTGCGGATGTATGACTGAGAGGACATACGCAAACGACGTGCTGGTATCGGCAGAGTGGGTCGACAACCACCTCGAGGAGTTCCAGGACGAGGACTCCGGCTATCGCCTGCTGGAGGTGAACAACCCCACGGTGACAGACGACTCGGAGTACACACCCTACGAGGAGGGGCATATCCCGGGTGCACAGTTCTTCCACTGGGAGGAGGACCTGAGCGACGGAACGACGCGTGACATCCTCGACAAGGCGGAGTTCGCCGAGTTGAACGGTGCACACGGTATCGACGAGGACGACACTATCGTCTTCTACGGAGGCGGACGTGTCCCGAACTGGTTCGCGCTGTTTGCCTTCTGGGAGTACAAGTACTTCGGCCACGGCGACGTGCGCGTGCTCGACGGCGGGAAGCCGTTCTGGGTCGAGAACGACTACGAACTCACCGACGAGGTGCCGTCGTTCGAGGCTGTCGACTACGAGGCGGGTGGTCCCTTCGAGGGGATTCGCGCGTACCGTGACGATGTCGAACAGGCAATCGAGAGCGGCATCCCGCTGGTCGACGTGCGCAGTCCCGCGGAGTTCACCGGCGAGATAATCGCCCCCGAGGGCCTGCAGGAGACCGCCCAGCGTGGCGGCCACATCCCCGGTGCGAAGAGTGTCCCCACCGCGTCCGTGCTCCAAGAGGACGGCCGGTTCAAGAACGCCGAGGAGCTCGAGGAGCTGTACGCCGATGCCGGTATCACCGAGGACCAGTCGGTCGTCACCTACTGCCGGGTCGGCGAGCGCTCCTCGATTGCCTGGTTCGTCCTGACCGAACTGCTCGGGTTCGGTGACGTCGAGAACTACGACGGCTCCTGGACCGAGTGGGGCAACACAATTCGTGCGCCCGTCGAAACCGGTCCCGCCGAGGACTGAGGCCGGGTCCGCTACACGCGATCTTTTATTCACTGCTGGGTCATACTGGCGGACAGACGAACGTGAACACGGGACCCGACACGTCACTGGTGGCAGCGGGCCGCGAGGAACCGGACGACAGTCCGGTGACAGGCGGTGCGAGGCCGGAGGCCTCGACTGGCGAACGGGGAGCTCAGCAACCAGTGAGCGGTGCGAGGCCGCACCGACGGAAGCCCTCGACTGGCGAACCGGGAGCGGGGCGACCCGTGAGCCGCCCGAACACGCCGGGAGCCTGATTCAATACTGGCGGGCGAAAATTCCACGAATTTTCGTCCGAAATTATCAGTAGTCCCGCACGTTGACGACGAACCAGCTGAACGCGCGGAGCATCATCTTCGACTGGGAGGGTTCCAGCGCCTCGTCGACGGGCTCCCAGGCGTCCTCGACGAGGTCACGGGCGTACTCGTGACACCAGTCCACCGCGCCACAACCCTCAACGAGGTCGAGTATCCGGCCGATATCCTTCTCCTCGGGTTCGGCCTGGAGCAGTGCGGCGAGTTCGCGCTGTTCGGGTTCGTCGAGCACCTGGAACGCACGCACGATGGGGGCGGTCACCTTCCCCTCCAGCAGGTCCTCGGCGTGCTCTTTCAGGTCGTGCTCGAACCCGCGGAGGTTGATGGCGTCGTCGACCATCTGGAATGCGAGCCCCAGCGCCTCGAAGTACTCGCCGATCGTGTTCTCTATCTCGCGGTCGCCGCCGGAGATGACCACGCCCATCCGGGCGGCGATCATCGCCGGGACCGCGCTCTTCAGGACGTGTACCGCCTTCAGGTTCTCCCAGAGTTCGTCGAAGTCGTCCTGCTCGATGCAGTCGTCGATCTTGTGCTGGAACCCGTGGATATCGAGCCCCTGACCGGCGTGTGCCGCCCGCATCATCAGGTTGTGCAGCCGGTAGGCCCGCAGCCACTGCTCGTCGCTCACGTCGACCTCCTCGAGCATCGACTCGTAACCCAGGAAGTAACTCATCGTCCCGGCGTTTATCGTGTGGGCCTCGCCGAACTCCTTGTGGATGGTCGGTCCGCCACGGCGGGAGTCCGAGTTGTCCTGGATGTCGTCTACCATCAGACTACCCGAGTGCACGAGCTCCGGAATCGCGAGCACCGGCTGGTACTTCTGTGCCTCGCCGCTGACCGCGTCGGCACACAGGATCGCACACATCGACCGCCAGCCTTTTCCACCCCGGTCGACAATCGTCCGAATCGGCTCGATGGAGGAATCGATAAACGCCTCCGTGTCGACACCCTCGACCAGTCCGGACTGCTCCTCGCTCGCGATCAGTTCCACCAGCTTCTCGTCGGAGAGCCCCTCGCGGGGGAGCAGCTCCCGGACCGAGCGCTGGACCTCGCGGCTCACGTCGTCGAGGAACGACCGGTAGTGCGACCGGTTGCCACCCCGGCCGTACTGCTCGCAGATGCCCGTTCCGGTTATCGGCTCACCGTCGCGTTCACCCTCGACGGCGATACGACCCTCCCAGTAGGCCGGGCCGGCGATCACCGTCTGGACCTCCTGGTTGTCACGGACACCCTCGATGTGGAGCTCGAGGTCGAGGTCGGGCACCGACAGCTCCCACTCGACACCGTACTCGATGAACGTCTTCATGCTCGACCAGGTGCGCTGCTCCTCGATGGTGCCGGTGTGGAGACTGCGGTTTCCCTCGGGGTCGATGTAGACGATGTCGTCGTCGTGGATGCGCTCACCGCTCGCCTTGTCGGTGACTGTGGTGTACACGAGCTCCGAGCCGTCGTCGAACTGGATCCCCTTCCAGAGCCAGGAGTGAAAGCCACCGAGCGCCGCGACGGTGTCGGTGCCGCCGCCGAACTCGTGGTCGTACCAGCCCGACCCGCTGACCCGCTCCTGCTCGCCGTCCAGGGTGACTGTCCCGGTGACATCCATGCGCGTGAACGAGTAGTAGAACATCGACGCGTCGTTCGTGACCCCCCGCATGACACCGTCCTTGTAGTTGAGTGTGGGGCCTTTCTCCGGGCGGAACCGGAGGTCGAACCCGAAGGCGTCGTCGGTATCCTCTGGGTCGAGACGGACAGTGTAGCCCTCGTCGTCCTTTTCGACAACGTGGTCGCCCAGCCGGTAGCCGTACTCGTCGCGGGGTATCTCCGGCGGTTCGTCCGCCAGCTTGTCCGGCCGGGGTGACTCGCCGCTCTCGTACACCTCGCGGAGCGCGCGCTTGAAATAATCTGTCGCCGGCACGTTCGCGAGCTCCGGCACCACCTCCTCGGGTGTGCGGGGGTCACTAATCGCCCGGGAGTGTTTTCTGTCCCGCGCCGTGTCGACCGCACCCGCGTTCACGTGGGCGAGATTCTCACCGTTGACGTCCCGCTCGAACAGCGAGGAGAACAGCGACAGCGCCCGACCGCTTTCGGTCTCGAGGTGACCGTGGAAGTACCACCACTCGGTGCCGGAGCTGTCGTGTGGCAGGTCGTGTGTCTCGAGATCCAGCGGCTTCCCCTTGTGGGGCCAGTCCTCCTTGTAGATCGGGTGTTCCCGCGAGGTCTCCTCCATCGCGTCGAGGTACGTATCCCGGCGCTGGACCGTCTCGCCGCCGTAGGCGTCCGGTTCCGAGAGCATGGCCACCCCGACCAGCGTCAGTGTTCGCCAGGAGGCGGTCGGCAGCGAGTCGATGTACTCGATCGTCTCGCGGCGCTCGGCGCGCTCGGGACTCGGGCTGTCGAAGTGCGCCTCGAACTGTGTGATAGCGTTCTCGACACCGTTCTCCGCCTGCAACGCCTCCGCCACCGCGGCCGCCCGCTCGGCGTAGCTCTCGTCGTCGATGCGGTCGAGAAGCGCCGCGAAGTTGGCTGTCTCGGGCTCGGAGACGTGGATTCCGGCCCCCTCCTGTTCGACCCACGCGGCCCACTGGGGCATATCCGCCCACGTGATCGGCGGCGGAATAACAGCCGGGGTCCCCGCGCGGAGACACGTCGCCGTGGTGCCCGCGCCGCCGTGGTGGACGACCGCCCGGCAGTGCGGGAACACAGCCTCGTGTGGCACCGCGTCGACGTGGTGGCTCCACTCACGGACCGACCTGGGCACGTCCGACCCGATAGTCAGCACCCGGTGCTCGCTCTCGCGCAGCGCCGCGAGCAACCGCTCGACCCAGTCCGGGCCGTCCGGCCCGAACACCGACGCACTGCCGAACGTGAGACAGACCGGCGCCGGGCCAGACTCCAGAAACTCCCGGGTCGACTCCCCGAGCAGTGTCGCGTCCGATGGCGGAACGGTGACAGACCCATCGCCCGTCGTCGCGACGCCGCCGTCGCTGGCCGTCGGGGCCGGTTCGCCGCGCCGCTCGGCCAGCCCCGTGTCCTCGAGTTGCCAGAACCCTGTCGTGGCGTCCGGGATACCCGGAACACTGTCGCTGCTGACCCGCGGGCTGTACCCGCGGAGTCTGAGCGTGCTCTTCATCCGCGGCATCGCCGTCACCAGCCCCTCGTCGCCGTACCGGTAGTCGATGTCGCAGGCCTCGTAAGCCTCGTCGAGTGCGTCGTTTATCTTGAAGTTCACCGTGGCGTAGCTGACCGTGA
>CAZFMN010000003.1:27021-41418 GCA_964520075.1 uncultured Halobacteriales archaeon
GCCTCGTCGAGTGCGTCGTTTATCTTGAAGTTCACCGTGGCGTAGCTGACCGTGATGATCTCCTCGAAGAAGTTCGCCACAGCCGGCTGGTCTCGGTCGTCGTTGCCGTCCACGTACAGCGGGGCGAGTCGCACGTCGACCGTGGGCACCTCGAACTGGTTGGACAGCAGTCCCCTGAAAAACACCGCCGTCCCGGTCATCACACAGTCCGCCGAGGCGAGTTCGGACTGGACTGTCCGGACGATGTCTGTCGCGTACGCCTCGTAGAAGGCCCCGAGTTCGGCAAAGAAGGCGTCCATCTGCTCGGTCTCCGAGGCGCCGGGGAGCACCGGCACCTCGACCGTCGCGTCGGGGTGTGGGCTGACGAACCTGATGCCGTGGCGCTCGACCAGGTCGCGGTGGTTCTCGTTCGAGCAGATTGTCACCTCGTAGCCGTGCTCCTGGAACCCGCGGGCCAGCGCGACGTGTGGCTGGACGTCACCGCGGGTCCCGAACGAGACGAACAGCAACTGCTCCGGCGTCTCGGGTGTCTGTAGCTCCGCCTCGATCTCCGCACGGGTCGGCGGGAGGTCGTACTCCTCGGGGCGGAGCCGCTCGGGCGACGTCGGCGAGTCGACGACCGCCTCGACGGCTGGCTCCCCGGCGGGTGCCGGCTCCGACATCGTGTAGCCGAACCGCTCGATCTCCGCCTCGAACTCGAGTACCCGCTCGCGTTTCTCCTCGGGACACTCCCGCCAGGCGGCCCACCCCTCGCGGCCGACAGAGCGCAGGTCGGTGGCGTCGATTGGCTCCGGCTCCAGCCCTGCCGCCTCCAGCACCGCCCCGAGTATCTCGTTCGGGTTGCGGCGAAGCTCGTGAAACGAGACGACAAAACAGTTGTCCAGCGCCTGGATATCCTGGAGAAGCTGCTCGTGGGCCCGCAGCCAGTGCTGGACCAGCGGTCCGACCGGATACCCCTTGTCGTCGGTCCGCTCGCGGGTCTCGTACGCGTCCAGCACGGGATGACGGTGCACGTACAGCTGTGGGCTGTCGGGGAACGCCTCGGCGAGGAACTTCGCACGCAACACGTTCGCCGGGGAGTGTTGCACGCCGAGTACCTCCGGGTCGTCCCACAGCTGGCTGTGCTCCGCTCTGAACTGCTCGATATCCGCCTCTGTCCACCGCTCCGCCGAGGGGTCGGCTCGCGCCGACGGGTGGAAGCCGAACGCACCCGGACCGCCGTAGTACCCGTCCGGCTCGAACACCGACTGGAACAGCTCTCCCTTCGCGATCTGTGCCTCCTCCGCCTCCTCGTCACTGTCGTGTTCGAGTCTGAGCGATTCGACTCTCGTGTGCTGGTCGAGTAGTCCCGGTACCAGGTGTGCGCCGCTGCCGTGTAGCCCACCGACGAAGATACCTTCCACCGGTCGCTCCTCCACCACCGTGTTCTCTGACCCACTTGGCATATCCCTGTTGCCTCTCATCTGCTATCTCGTGTGGGAGCTAATATATGTGGCGCATTCATGTGTGACAGTTACAAGCTAACAGACGGAAACCGACAGGAACCGTCTAAGGTATCAAAGGACCCTTTGTGGATACATCTGGGGTCTGTTACCAGCTACCGGCACACCAGTCGGTCGTTCCGCGAGGATGCGCCGACAGTCTGTCCGGTGTCGTGTCGTCGCTGGCACACCGACACCGTCCGGGACCGTGTCGCCGCCGGCACGCGGACGGTTCTGTCGGGGTCGTGTCGTCGCTGGCACACCGACGTCTCGTCCGGGTTCGTATCGCCGTCGGTTCATCCAGGAGACGGTCCGCCCGGTTGCAGAACTGCCGGGAGTGGTCGTCGACGGGTCACCGGAACTCAGTCCGCCCGGTTCCAGAACCGCCGGGAGTGGCCGGCGACGGTGTCGTCGGCCGGTGTGCTCGTGGCGAGGCTGACGGCGACGAACACGCTGTAGGCGACGAGCACGCCGACGAACCCGTAGTGGGTGCCCATCGTCACCGTCCGCGGGATGACCTCCAGGAACAGCAGGATTGTGAGTCCGGGACCGGCCACGAGCGAGGCGGCCGCGCCCACGGCGGTACCGCGCTCCCAGTAGACACCCAGGAAAACCGGCGCGGAGGTGGTCGCGAACCCGACGACCGCGAACGCGACGAGGTCGAAGATGCCGGCAGGCTGGACCAGCGCCAGCCCAACCGCGAGCGCGACCAGCGCGACCAGCAGCGCCTGCGTGACACGCACCTGCCGGCGCTCACCCGCCTCGGGGTCGAGGAACTCCCGGTAGACGTCGCGGCTCAGCATCGAACTCATCGTGAGCGCCACCGAATCGGCCGTCGACATGATCGCCGCGACCGCACCGGCCATCACCACCCCGAACACGACCGGGCTGAGCAACTCCTGCACGACCAGCGGGATGACGTAGTCGACGTTCGCGGGTTCGGGGATGATACCGACAGACCAGACACCAAGCAGTGCACCGAACAGGTAGATGGGGATGGCGACAGCCGCGAACAGAAACCCGGACTTGCGCATCACGTCGGGGTCGGCGGCCGAGAAGTACCGCTGGATGTTGTGCGGGTAGCCCGGAACCCCGAACGCGAACGCGATGGCGATGGTGATGACGTAGAGCGGCGACCAGACGCCGGCCGGGCCGACGATGTCGAACAGCCCCTCTGTCTCGGCGGCGGCGTCTGTCGCGATGGCGGTGCTATCGAGCGAGAGCACGACGTAGCCGACAACCGCGGCGAGCACCCCGAACAGCACCGTCGACTGAATCGCGTCCGACCAGACGACCCCCCGGTAGCCGGCGATGTGGATGTACACCAGCATGAACACCGACATCAGCAACACCGCCGGACGGAACGGGATATCCAGCAACACCTCGAGCGCGACACCGCCACCGATGAGCTGTCCCGCGATCAGCGCGATCATGAACACCCCGGTCACACCGAGATACAGTGTGCCCGCGAGTCGGCTGTCGTAGCGCTCGCGGATGTACTCGGAAGGCGTGAGGATTCCGCGCTCGCGACCGATCCCGGCCAGTGCGACCCCGACTGTCGAAAAAAACAGGGTGTAAAACACCGCCGCGATTGCCAGAAAGGAGAACGTCCCCAGCCCGACTGTCGAGGTGTCCGCGCCGATGCCGAAGACGGTGAACGCGCTCAGCACCGTCGCCGCCAGTGTCAGCGCCAGCACCACTGTCCCCACGCTCCGGTTCGCGACGTAGAAATCGGTGGGCGTGTGCTCGGTGAACCGCGAGGCGTACACCCCGACGAGCAACACCCCGAGGAGGTACGCCCCGAACACCAGCTGTGCGGTCGTCACCATCTCTGTCTCCCACCGTCGTCACCGCCTGTCTCCTCCCTGTTCGCGACCGTCCACACGCTCGTTGCGACCCACGCCATGCCGAGCATAGCTGTGAGGACGGCCAGCTGTAGCCAGAGCCACAGCGGGACCCCGAGATACAGCCCCTCGACCCCGCCGAGGAGATACAGCTGTCCGACCGCGAGTACCAGCAACAGGCTGACGATACCGGCGAACACGTACTTTGCCGCCGGGAGCGTCTGCACGCGTTCCGACAGCCGGTCTTCGGCGCTCATCTGATTGTGTATCGTTGGGGATTGTACCCGTTAACACCTGTGCCTCGCCGACGCGACGGGCTGTCCAGCAATCGCCGACGCGCCGGAGGTTCAGACCCGGTCGACAACCCGTGACTGGGTGTGGTCCGGGAACACCGCCTCGACGGTCTCCCGGTCGTGTTCCGCCGCGACGAGCGCGCGCAGCTCCGTCTCGTAGTCGCCTTTCGACACGGTCTCGGAGGGGCCGGTCTCGACGACGAGCGACCCGGCGACGAGCGCGTCGACTGCCGTCCGGCCGATACCGGCGAGGGGTGCGAGATGTGCAACGTCGTGGCGGTCCTCGAGACTCTGTGCGAGCGGGCGGTCGACCGTCGGCACGCGGTCGTCCCGGCGGGTGCCGTCGGCGACGGCGTCGTAGCCGAGGCCGGCCGCGACCTCCAGCGCGTGCTCGTGGACCTGCTGGATACCGTTTCGCGGGAACCCGTCGGCGACGATGCGCCCGGCCGCCTCGTGGGCCACAGCCCGGTCCAGTTCGACTGTCCGGGCCGGAAATCCGACCGCGGCGGCGGCCTCACGGGCGTGCTCGTGGTCGTCGGTGAGACCGAACGTACAGCAGAGAAGCGTCACCTCACAGAGCGGGTCGAGAAGCAGTGCCGCGAGCGTCGAGTCCTTTCCCCCGCTGTACAGCACCCCGACCTCCATTCGATCACCGGCGCCGGATGTCGTAGCTTTTCGAGTCCGGTGTCAGCTCCCGCAGCAGCTCCTTCATCTGGTCCTCGTCGATCTTGTTCTGCAGGCGGCCGCTCTGGGCCAGCGCCACCACCTGCTGTTCGACCTTCTCGCCGGCCTCGGGCTTGGACATCTTGACCGTGTTGAGACGCTTTCGCGCACCGTCTGTCAGGTGCTGGCGCAGGAGCGCCTTCTTCTGTGCCTCCGCCTGCTGGCGCTGTGCCTCCATTGCATCGCCGTCCTGCGAGCCCGCCTGGTCTTTCAGCTGTTCTTTTTTCTGTTCGCGGATCCGCTCGAGTTCGTCGTCGTCAGGCTCACCGCTCATACCTACTCGTTGTTCACTCGACGGCAAAACGATTTCGACCACGCGCGTCCGCGCTCACCCCGGACTGGAGAGGAGAGTCGAGACTGGTGCTGTCCGTGAGACCGACCGGAGGATTTATTCGTCTGGGCTGGGCAGATACGGTCAGAATGCTGCTCGTTCTCTCGTTCTGACGGGGCGACTGCTCGCGGTCACAGCGGCAGTCGCGGCCCGCCCGACACAGCCAGTCACAGCCGTGGCTGGCGGGTACCGAACACAGACACCACACTCTGCGGCTGACAGCCGCACCAGACAGATGTTACACACAGCGATACTCGCACAGCGCGTTGCGGACGGCGAACCGAACACAGACGAGATACGGGCGTTGACCGAGGCCGCGGGTGCCCGGGTGGTCGGCGAGGTCACCCAGCGCCGTCGGGCCGACACGGCAACCGACCTCGGTGCCGGGAAGGTACAGGAGCTGGCCGAACTGGTCGAGGAGACCGGTGCCGACACCGTCGTGGTCGACGGCGGGCTGACACCACAACAGACGGTCACTCTCGAGGACGAGACCCGCGCCCGGGTCGTGGACCGGCACCGACTCGTGCTCGAGATCTTCGCCCGGCAGGCACGCTCACCCCGGGCACAGCTACAGGTCGAACTCGCGCGACTCCGCTACCGGCTCCCCCGGGTCAGAGCGCGGAGCGACGAGGGGGCGCTCAACCGTTACACCGAGAGCGGCACCCCGTACTACGACCTGCTGGACCGCATGGACGAACTCGAGCGGAAACTCGACGACCTGCCGCCGGTCGAGGAGCGGTACCAGCGCCGACGGGAGCAGGGGTTCGACCTCGTCGCGCTCGCGGGGTACACGAACGCCGGCAAGTCGACACTGCTGCGCCGACTCGCCGACGGGATGTCGCTCTCGCCGGACAGCCACGACGACATCGAGGAGTCGGCCACCGCCGACGACCGCCTGTTCGAGACCCTGGAGACGACGACCCGCCGGGCGACAGTCGCGGGTCGGACGACACTCGTGACCGACACAGTCGGGTTCCTCGACGACCTGCCACACTGGCTCGTCGAGTCGTTCCGCGGGACGCTCTCGGCGGTCGAGACGGCCGACGCGGCCGTGGTCGTCGTCGACGCCGACCAGCCCGCGGGAGAGGTGACCCGGAAGCTCCGGACGGTCCTCGAGACGCTCGCGGACGACCACCCACCGCTGGTCCCCGTGCTGAACAAGACCGACCTCGTCGGGCCGGAGCAACTGACGCGGCGTGCGGCCGCCGTCGAGGAGCTCGCCGGACAGCCGGTCCGGCTCAGCGCGGCGGAGGGAACCGGTATCGAACGGCTCGAATCGCGGCTCGCGGCGGCGCTCCCCGAGCTCGTCCGGGCCGAACTCACCGTCCCGCTCACCGACGAGGGGATGACGGCGCTCTCGTGGCTCCACGACGAGGCCACCGATGTCGATGTCGAGTACGGCTCCGACATCGCGACAGTGCGGGTCGCGGCGAAACCGACCACCGTCGAGCGCGCCCGGGGCCGCCTCGAACGGCTCGAATCCCAACCGTCGCCGACCACCTGACCCGGTCTGTGCGGGACCGGCCGCTACGGTAACAGGTCACAACAATCTTTGTGTCGGCGGGCGAACCGCCGGTCTGCATGAGCTACACCAGAGAGCGCTACGACGACGTCGAACCGCGCGCCCCGGGGATGCACTTTCTCCGCGATGCCCTCGACTGCGAGAACCTCGGTGTCACCGTCCTCGAGGCGGGCGAGGGCTGGGAGGGGATGGAACACGACCACGACGAGCAGGACCACGAGGAGGTGTACGTACTACTCGAGGGTGAGGGCACGTTCACCGTCGACGGCGAGACGTTCACCGTCGAGGTGGGCGATGCGGTACGGGTCGACCCCGGTTCCAGCCGACAGCTGTCGTTCGCGGCGGAGAGTCTGATGGTCATCGCCGGCGCGCCGTAGCCAACAGGGGACCGCCGGGACACCGTCGCACGGCGATGTGTCATCGAGACACTGCCGTCTGACAGGGACCAGCCCACCGGTCTGGTCCGTGCTGACGAGTCGCGAGGGGTAGCTTTATTATCCTGTAAACCGCGCCAGCTAGCGTGGTTTACGAAACGGGTAATCGGACAGTCGACGAGGCGGTGGGTCGGGTGCTCGACGGCGAGATGCTCGACAGGACCGACGGGATAGCGTTGCTCGCACAGCCAGTCGAGGAGCTCGCGGCAGGTGCAGACCTGTTGCGCCGGGAGTTCTCCGACGGGACGGTCGACGCCTGCAGTATCGTCAACGCGAAGGCGGGCAGTTGCGCGGAGGACTGCGGGTTCTGTGCGCAGTCGGCACACTTCGATACCGGCATCGACACGTACGGCTTCCTCGGCCCGGAGACGGTGCTGGAGGCGGCGGAGCGCGCCGAGGCCGACGGTGCACAGCGGTTCGGTATCGTCGTCGCCGAGAAGGGCGTCTCGAAGGAGAACCGCCCCGAGGAGTGGGCCGAGATCGTCGAGGCAATCCGGCTGGTGCGCGACGAGACCGACGTGGAGGTCGACGCCTCGCTCGGGCTCCTGACCGAGGAGGAGGCCGAGATACTCGCCGAGGAGGGGCTCAACCACTACAATCACAACATCGAGACCTCGCGGCGCTACTTCCCCGAGATCGTGAACACCCACACGTTCGACGACCGCCTGAAGACGCTCAGGCGGGCAAAGAGCGTCGGGATGGACCTCTGTGCGGGGGTCATCCTCGGGATGGGCGAGACACCGACCGACCGGGTCGAGGCGGCGCTGGAGCTCCAGGCGATCGGTGTGTCGTCGCTCCCGGTGAACATCCTCAACCCCGTCGAGGGGACGCCGCTCGGCGACCGGGAGCACGCGGATATCTCGAAGACGGAGCTGATAAAGACGGTCGCCGTCTACCGGTTCCTCCATCCACGGGCGCGCGTTCGACTCACGGGTGGCCGGGAGGTGAACCTCGCGCCCGACGAGCAGCACCTGCCGTTCGAGGCGGGCGCCGACGGTCTGCTCACGGGTGATTACCTCACCACCGAGGGGCAGGACCCCGCCGACGACATCGAGATAATCGAGCGGGCCGGACTCGAACCGAACCGCTCGGCAAACGAGTTCGACCCCGAGGCGGTGAAACGGCGACACGCCGAGGGTGCCGACACGGGTGGTCCCGACACCGCGGCCGGCACCGCAACGAGCAACGCGACCGACGACGACTGAGACGAGTGTAGCACAGAGAGACGAGCACGAGGACAGAGACCACGGCACGCACGACACGGAACACACAACACGATGAACGAGATTCGATTCGGCGTACTCGGCACGGGCGGTATCGGACGACGGACACTCGAACACGCGACAGCGGAGACAGACCTCACACCGGTGGCGGCGTGTGACCGCAACGGTGTGGCGGTCCGGGAGGACGGTCTCGACGTCGAGGAGTTGCTCGCGGCAACCGAGGGCAACATCGCGAGCGGGCCCGACGACGGGGTGACAGACGGCGGAACGGCGGTGAAACAGTCCGGCGAGCACCGCGGTGTCGCGGCCTCCCGGCAGGGCGAGCAGACCGAGACACCGATCGACGACATCATCGCGGTCTCGGAGACGCTCGACGCGGTGCTGTTCGCGCTCCCCAATCTGGAGCACGACTTCATCCCGCGGGTGGCAGACCGGTTCGCCGACGCGGGCTACGAGGGCGTGCTGGTGGACGTGCTGAAGCGGTCACGGGTCATCGGGATGCTCGAGGAGCGGTCGCCGGCGTTCGAGGAGTCGGGTATCACGTTCGTCTGTGGCGCGGGCGCGACCCCCGGGTTCCTGACCGGTGCGGCGGCGATTGCCGCACAGTCGTTCGTCGAGGTCGAGGACGTCGAGATCTGGTGGGGTGTCGGGCTGAAATCCGGCTACGAGGACAACCGCGGCACCGTGCGCGAGGATATCGCCCACCTCGACGGGTACGACATCGAGACTGCCCGGGAACTGGGTGAGGCGGAGATCGAGGCGATAGTCGACGAGCACGACGGTGTCATCGAGTTTACAGACATGGAGCACGCCGACGACGTGTTGCTGGAGCGGGCGGGCATCTGTGACGCGGCGGACGTGACCGTCGGCGGACTCCTGGACGTGCGCTCGGACGAGAAGCCGACGACGACCACCGTCCGGGTGACCGGTCGCACGTTCGACGGCGACCGCGGGACGAACACGTTCCAGCTCGACGACGCGACGAGCATGGAGGCGAACGTCAACGGGCCGGCGCTGGGCTACACGAAGGCGGGTGTGTTGCGCAACCGTGCCGGCGAGTACGGTGTGTTCGGCCCGGCAGAGCTGATGCCACGGGGATGAGTCCCCGACACGACCGGGGGTTCGACCTCGCGGGGCGGTTGCGCGAGCGGGAGGAGCGTGACCTGCGGCGGGACCTCGCGCCGGTCGACCGCGTCGCCGGACGCGCCCGGACGGCGCCCGACCCGGGTGGGGAGGAGTCTGTCTTCGGGGACGAGGCGCTCGTGTTCGCGGCGAACAACTACCTCGGGCTGGCCGGTGACGAGCGGGTCGCCGACGCGGCCGCGAGCGCCGCCCACGAGATTGGAACCGGGGCCGGTGCCTCGCGGCTCATCGTCGGTGACACACCCGCCCACCGCTCGCTGGAGCGGGCACTCGCCGCCGAGAAATCGACCGAACGGGCGCTCGCCTTCTCCTCCGGGTACGCCGCAAACGCCGGGACCATCACCGCGCTCGACCCCGACGTGGTGTTCTCGGACCGGCTGAACCACGCGAGTATCATCGACGGGGTGCGCCTCTCCGGGGCCGACGTCGAGGTGTACGACCACCGTGACCCCGATGCGCTCCGGGGGGCGATGGCGGAGCGCGACCGGACCGGCGAGGAGGGTGGGTCGTGGCTGGTCGTCACGGATTCGGTGTTCTCGATGGACGGCACGGTCGCACCGCTCGAGGAGCTCTGTGCCGTCACCGAGGAGTACGGCGCCTGGCTGATGGTCGACGACGCACACGCGACGGCGGTCCACGAGGGGGGTATCGTCGGAAAGCGCGGGCTGGCCGACCGGGTCGAGATACAGCTCGGAACGCTGTCGAAGGCGCTCGGCGCACAGGGCGGGTTCGTCGCCGGGTCAGAGACGCTGGTCGAGCACCTGCTGAACGCCGCCCGCTCGTTCGTGTTCTCGACGGGGCTGGCGCCGCCGGCGGCCGCGGCCGCGGAGCGTGCACTCGAACTCGCACCGGAGCGACGTGACCGGTTGCGGGCGAACACCGGGCGACTCCGGGCGGGACTGGAGACCGCGGGCTACGAGGTCTGGGGCGAGACCCACATCCTGCCGGTGCTCGTCGGGGACCGCGAGGACGCGCTCGCACTCGACGAGCAACTGCGCGAGGCGGGCGTCCTCGCCCCGGCCATCCGCCCGCCGACAGTGCCGGAGGGAACGAGTCGTATCCGGCTCGCACCACAGGCGACCCACACCGAGGCCGAGATCGACCGGGTCGTGTCGGCCTTCGAGACAGCCGGACGGACGGTCGGACTGCTGTGAGTCTCGCGGTCGTCGGCACCGACACCGGTATCGGGAAGACCGTCGTGACCGCCGCCCTCGTCGCCCGTCTCCGCGAGCAACACGACGGTGATGGTGACCCGCCGCGGGCGGTAAAGCCCGCACAGACAGGCTATCCCGAGGACGACGACGCGGGCTACGTGCGGTGGGTCTGCGGGGAGGAGTCGGCGGCAGTCAGGCTTCGCACACGCGAGGACCCGCTCGCACCCGCCGTCGCGGCGCGGCGGGCCGGTGACCCGATCGACTACGGGGACCTGCTGGCCGACACGCGGGCAGCGATGGCGACCGGCGGGGTCGTCGAGGGTGCCGGCGGACTGCGCGTGCCGCTGTCGAACGAGCCGTACCGGGAGATAGTCGACCTGGTCGTGGACCTCGGCGTGCCGGCGCTCGTGGTCGCAGGCTCCGGACTGGGGACGCTGAACCACACCGCCCTGACAGTCGAGGCGCTCCGCCGACGTGGGGTGCCCGTCGCCGGCGTCGTGCTGAACCGGTACACCGGTGAGTCGGTCGCGGAGCGCACCAACCCGGACGAACTCGAACGGATGTGTGACTGCCCGGTCGACACACTGCCCGAGCGGTCACTGGAGTGTCCGGACGACGTGCGGGCGCTCGCCGACCACCTGCCCCGGGGGGTCCGGTCGCCGTCGAGCAGTGACGGGGTGTGACTCCCGTTCCCGTGTCAGAGCATTGCACAACCAATAAGTAACCCGCGGAGAACCGCAACGTATGGTGGGTGACAGGCAGGTGTCCGACAGGCGGACAGTGTTACAGGCAATCGGAGCGGTCGCCGGACTGGCGGCGACGGGGGCCGTGTCGGCGGACCGCGACCGCGGACGGCTGTCCGGTGCCAGCGGGCCACTCGGGTCGGTCGGTATCGACAGCGCGGCCGAGACGGTCCCGGGCGGAAACGGCGAGTGGGCCTACGTCGCGACAGACACCGGGTTCGTGACAGTCGACATCTCGGACCCGGGGAGCCCGACGGTCGAGGCCACACGCACGGTGTCCGAGATCAGCGGCATCCTCGACCTCGATATCGAACCCGAGACAGACAGACTGACCGTTCCCGGGCCGGCGAACGGCGGCGCGCTGGATATCGAACACCCCGGCGACGACCCGGAGACACCGAGTGCCACTGCCGGGTTCGGACTCTACGATATCTCCGACCCCGCGAACCCGGTGCAGGTCGCCCTGTTCTCGACGGACTACGCGATACACAACTGCTATCACCAGGGTGACGTGGTCTATCTGGTGGACAACGCGACAGCCGAGATGGTGATGGTCGACGTCGCGAACGACGACCCGACCGAGATTGCTCGCTGGGGGCTGTCGGGGGCGAGTACACTGCACGACCTGTTCGTGCAGGACGGCGTGGCGTATCTGGCCTACTGGAACTCCGGCACCGCGATGGTCGACGTCTCGGACCCCGCGAACCCGTCGCTGATCGGTTTCGCACGCGAGGGCAGTTCCAAGAGCCCGAACAACGACCACTACACGATGCCCAGCGAGGACGGGACCCTGCTCGCAATCGGGAAAGAGCAGATCAGCTTCGGGAATCTCGGGGTAGAACTCTGGGACATCTCCGACAAGACAGACACCGAGTTTCTCGCGGAGATCGACCCGCCGGAGAACCCGGAGTTCGGCCAGCGGACCTCTCACAACTTCGATTTCAGCGGGGACTACCTGTACACCTCGTGGTACGCGGGCGGTGTCCGGGTCCACGACATCAGCGAGTCGTCGTCACCGACGGAGGTTGCCTCGTTCCGCGAGGACGGCCCGGAGTTCTGGACCGCGAAGGTCGCCGAGGCGGGCAACTTCTACATCGCGTCCGACTACGGCGAGGGCGGTCTGTACACGTTCGACGACCCGCAGGGCGAGAGCCCACCGGACCCCGACCCTGGACTGGCGGTGTCGACGGGCGGGGCGACCGACATCGGCGAGACCGGCGCCACCCTGACCGGGACACTCGACGGCCTGGGCGAGGCAGACAGCGCCGACGTCTGGTTCGAGTGGGGGCCGCTCGGCAGCGGTACGCCCAACCAGACCGACACACAGACGCTGTCCTCGTCGGGGTCGTTCTCGGCCGACATCTCGGGGCTCGAAAGTGCGACGACCTACGAGTTCGTGACCTACGCCGAGACGAGCCTCGACAGCACGAGCGGCGGCACGGGTTCGTTCGAGACCGACGACGGGTTCGACTTCTGTTTCGTCACCACCGCGACGGCCGAGGACACCGAAACACTCGATTCGCTCCGGCGGTTCCGCGACGAGTCGATGGCCACGACACCGGTCGGGCGGGGGCTTGCCGGACTGTACTACCGGATCAGCCCACCCATCGCCCGCACACTCCACCGACACCCCGACAGTCGGGAGGCCGCCCTGACACGCTCGCTCGTCGACACCTGTGCGTCGCTGTCCGACGCGCAGGCCGCGACCGACTCCAGAGTTCGGAGCACCGCCATCGGGGTCGTGCTGACCGTGCTGTACCTCGTCGGTCTGCTCGTCGCATCCGGCGGCCACCTCAGCCTCCGCACCCGCGAGACGCTCGGTCGGTGATCCGGACCACTTCGACGGCATCACCCTGAGTCTGTGACACCGCGGTGTCCGTCACAGCACAACTCTCTGGTGCTGATGCCTCGCTCGAAACACTCGCCCCGAGACGGCACGCACCACACTCGCCCGTAACAGTAGAAACTGACCACAGACGTACCTAACATGTTTGGAAATGTAGTAAGGTTGCTGTGTCTCCTAGTAGCTAGTACGTAATGTCTCGTAAACGAGAGAGGGTAGACAGTACAGCACAGGCACCCCAGCTCTCTGCCGACGTGTTGATCGAAAGCCTACCAGATGCAGTCGTTATCGCGGACAGTACAACCGGTAAGATACTCACTGTCAACGATGCGGCCGAAGAGCTGTTCGATTGCCCTGCCGCGGAGCTGACGGGGCGCAATCAGTTGGAACTACACCCGCCGGAGGACGCTGAGCTGTATAGAGAGGCATTTGATCGCGGCACAGGAGACGAGCGGGTCGACCGGCTACAGGATGGCAGTCCAGTGTACATTCAGACGCCAGCTGGCAAACGAAAGCCGGTCGAGATAAACGCACAGCGCGTCGAGCAGGACGGTCAGACAGTTGTAATCGGTGTGTTCCGGGAGATTACTGCTCAGCTCGAACGGAAGCAACAGTTGGAGCAGACAACCACACGGTTGAACGCGTTACTTTACTCGGCACCACTCCCCGTTGCTGTGCTCGATACAAATAGACGTGTCGAGCAGTGGAACCAAGCCGCCGAGGAGACGTTTGGTTACCCCAGGGATGAGATGGTTGGAGAGAGCTACTCACTGTTCGTCGACACAGACACGTTCGAGGACATGTTCGAGCAAGTTCTCAGCGGTCAGACGATAGAGGGGGCGCAGGTCTCGTTGCGTGCCCGTGACGGCTCACGCATCGCGACAGAAATCTATGCCAGTCCGTTGTACGAGGACGGGCGAGTAACCGGTGTTATCGCGTCTGGGGTCGATATCCGGGAGAAAAAACGGCGCGAACAACAGCTCGATGTTGTTCACCGGCTCCTGCGTCATAATCTCCGAAACAAGCTATCGATTATCCAATCGTACGGCAGATTGCTGGCCGATGGTGACATTCCAGACCACTCTGACGTTCAACAGACTGGTGAGCGGATTGTCACGGCAGCCGAGGAGCTGAGTACTCTCAGTGACCACGCCACACGGACCGAAGACGAAATAACGAGTGACAGATTGGTTTCATGTGATGTGACGACGCTCATCGAAAGTATCAACTCAGTAACACCAGACAGTGTGGCTGTCACAGTTACGAACAGTCACGACGGGACAGTTGGTGAGATTACCACCCCGGAACAGGCAAACAGGGCAGTGTCACGGCTGCTCACACAGATTATCGAGTACACAGACCACGCCGGACTGCAGCTCACGGTCGAACTGTGCCCACAGTACGTCCTGATTCAGCTCACCAACCAGACACCACTGCTCCCGGCAGGCGGGGCCACACTGATTACAGACGGCACAGAGACAGCACTCGAACACGGGCAAACGGTCGAGGTGGCACGGGCGTACCTGACACTTGCCAGCGTCGGTGGCGATGTTCTCGCCGAAGGTGACCCCTCGGCACGAGACTCGTTCCGAATCGAACTGCCACGGGTTGATAACCGAGACGACTGACCGGCCACGGTTACGCTCGACTCAGGCATCTATCC
>CAZFMN010000003.1:41518-54808 GCA_964520075.1 uncultured Halobacteriales archaeon
GGTCAGCAGACCACGGGTACTGTAGCTTTCGCGGGCAGTTCGGGTCGGCGCGTGGGTAGTCGGTGGCATCGTGTCTGTACAGACGGGCGACACGCACCTGGGCTCTCATACTACCTACACAGACACAGCCAGGTCTAGTGGCTGGCAGTCCACGGGACGCGGGTTGTGTACAGGTGGCCGAGGCGGCTGTTCCGGGGTCGTTCGGAGAACTTCGATTTCCGTGATGACGAGACGCGGAGCGTCTCGAACCACCGTGGGGTCACGCAGTTCTCCGGTTACGCGTCCTCGATGTCGAGGAAGTGGACCGTGGGGTCGATATCGAGGGTCCGGTAGTTGAAGTAGGTCCGCCGGCCACAGTGCGGGCAGGACCGCGGCACGGTGAGGCGGTCGTGGTCGACACAGGCCTGTCGCGTGATGGCCGGCACCTCGTCGTGTGCGGATTCGGGTTCGGTGGTGACCGCGCGGAGAACGTGTGTCGATGCCGGGCGGTCGGTGTCGGCCTCGTGGACGAACTCGCCGTGTGTCCCGTAGCGGAACGCGCAGTGTGGACACTCGACGGCGGGCACCGCCGCCGGTTCGTAGAGGCAGTTGCTCCGGGGCACCATCACGTACTCGGCGGCTAGCACCCGGAGATGGTGGTCGTTCCCGCAGGTTGCTGTCCGGCGGCACCGGTCGTCACGGTCGAGATACAGTTTCTCCCCAAGCGTCGCCGCCGGTGACCGCGAGACCAGCGGGAGGTCCCTCGGTTCCGAGTCGAACGCCTCGACCCGGTAGATGGCGACGTCGTCACCCAGCGCCACCGTCGCCGTCGACGGGCAGGCCGGACAGTCGACCTCGTAGTGTGCCATTCCAGATACGAGTGAACTGCCCCTCCTACTTGAATGCGGGGGCCTCCGGTGGGTGTCTGTCAGATGTCGGTCCACCGTCGGGAGGTGTGCACCGAACCATCGCAGGGCTACGGGTGGCCGCGAGGGAGCTGGGTCGGGGCCTCCGGTGTGGTCACAGGCGTTCGGTTTCGACGACTCTCCCCTCCCCGTCGAGGACGACCGCGAGGCGCTCGTCGTCGGCGTGGAAGGTGACCTGTGCGCGGA
Source organism: uncultured Halobacteriales archaeon (assembly GCA_964520075.1). Lineage (GTDB taxonomy): Archaea > Halobacteriota > Halobacteria > Halobacteriales > Haloarculaceae > Halovenus. Next base: position 42,610 of record CAZFMN010000003.1, read on the forward strand.
GTGGCTCCTCGGAGACAACGGCGTGGGAGGCATCACCGAGACCGGTGTGGTGCAGAGAGCGGATATCGATGCCGTGGTCGTGGTAGAACGCGACAACAGCGGGGTGGTCGAACGCCAGCCAGTGGAGTTCGGCGTCGAACACCAGTCGACAGCGCCGGCACTCGAAGTCGGCGAAAACGGTGGCGTCGGAGTCCGCCGCCGTGAGTTCGTCGTGCTGTGGCTCGCCGGCGGGTATCGTCATCTCGATGCGACCGGAGCACTCGGGACAGACGCCGTCGCGTGTCTGTTCGAACATCTGCCTGATGTCGCGCCCGGCGGCGGCGTGAATCGCGTCGATATCCCTGCCGATCGCGACGGCGGGTGGCACGGTGTTGCTGAACACGGTCCCGTGTTCCGGGCAGACGATACGGAACAGTCCGTCCTCGTACACGCCGGTCACGTCGGCGGCACACGTCGGACAGTCGCCGTCGATTGGTCCCTCGACCGGACCGGCGGAGACGTCAGCGTAACTGCCCCGGAGGATCGCACTCGACACCTCGAAGCCTGCCGGGGTGAGAACGTACCCGGTGTCGGTCTGGTGGACGTACGTGCCGAGCAGTTTGCCGAGGTGGTAGTTGAACCGGCCGGAGTCCTGTGAGCCGACCACACCTCGTAGCTCCTCGAACTCCATCGCCACCGGCGACCACGAGTTCGCACGCTGGCGGGCACCGAGTGTCTCGACGATACTCAGGCGGAGTTCGTGACCGAGGATGTCGAACGCGTCGGTCTGGTCGGTGTCCACCGGGTCATCCGAATTATCGGCCATACGCCCATACTCCGGATGGCCGGGAATAAATCTTGGCCGGTCACTGTCACACAGCGGCCGTGAACTGTCCCGCCCGTGTGCCAGGTACGAACGCGAAACCGCGACCGGACGCGTCGGAGCTCACTCGTAGACGCCGTTGAACCGCTCGGCGAGCTCGATATCCTTCTCGGTGATGCCGCCGGCGTCGTGGGTGGTGAACCGCACCTCCACCTCGCCCCAGTTGATTATCATCTCGGGGTGGTGCCAGGCGTCCTCGGCGATACCGCCCGCGCCGGCCGCGAACCCGAGCGCGTCGAGGTACGCGTCGAACTCGAAGAGCCGGACAATCTCGTCGCCGTCCCGTTCCCAGCCGTCGGAAAGCTGTGCATCGATTTCGCTGTCCGAGAGGAGGTCAGACATGCTGTCTGGGCTATCGACTGCCAGCACAATGATACTGTCGTCACGCCCCGCACTGTCTGCCTGTCGAGTGCAAAGAGACGTGGCCGAGACGGATAGACAGGTCGGGGAAGCCACTGGACGGAGTCGGCACACACAGGGCAATCGTATTAGTTGCTGCACCTCGTAGTCTGACGCGTGAGTAAAAACGAGTCACAGCAGACGCCAGCACAGACCCACGAGGTGGTCGTCGTCGGGGGCGGTCCGGGCGGACTGACGAGTGCGCTGTACGCCACGCGGCTGAACCACGACACCGCGCTGGTCGACCGCGGTGGCGGCCGCGCGGCGATGATGCTCGACACGCACAACGTGATCGGCGTCACCGAGGAAACCTCCGGCGGTGAGTTCCTCCAGACCGCGCTCGAACAGCTCGACCACTACGGAACCGAGATATACCGTGACACCGTCACCAGTATCGAGCGCACGGGCGAGGGGTCGCCGCGGTTCCTCGTCGAGACAGACGGAACAACCCTGCACGCTGACGCGGTCGTCCTCTCGACGGGGTTCAACGACATCCGGCCCGACCCGCCGCTGCCCCGGACGGGCCGGGGTCTGCACTGGTGTCTCCACTGTGATGCGTACATGTTCCGCGACGAGCCGGTGTACGTGATGGGGCACGACGAGGGGGCCGCCCACGTCGCGATGATACTGCTGAACTTCACCGACGAGGTGGACCTGCTGCTCCGGGGTGAGGAGCCCGCCTGGAGTGACGAGACAGACCAGCAGCTCCGTGCACACCCGGTCGATATAATCGAGACCGACATCGACGGGATGTTCAAGGACCCCGAGGACCGCTCGTGGCTCGGCGGGTTCGAGTTCGAGGACGGCACGAGCCGCGAGTACCGCGGCGGGTTCGCGATGTACGGCTCGGACTACAACGCCGGGCTGGCCGAGGAGCTGGGCTGTGAGCGCACCGACGACGGCACGCTCGCTGTCGACGAGGACGGCCAGACCAGCGTCGATGGTGTCTACGCCGTCGGCGACATCACACCCGGCAACAACCAGATTCCAATCGCGATGGGCGAGGGGGCGAAAGCCGGTATCGCCGTTCACAAACGACTGCGCACCTACCCGAAGTCGCTCGACGAACTGTCGACCGGGAGAGACACCGACGTACCCTCGACCGCGTCTGCCGACGACTGACCCGGGCATCGACAGGAGGGGGGCTGTGTCCCCCGGGTGGTTGCACGGTAGACTGATACACGTGCGACCAGAGTCCACTCCCGACGGACGGGTCCGGGGCGACGAGTGGTGTCATCGAGCACGGTGCCGACCATCCGCGTCCCGGCCGCGTGACACGCCGCCACCGAACGGGAGAGAGACCGGGGAACAGCCCACCCCGGGTCTCCCACCGGGAGATGCACAGCCTGCACGGAGAGACACGGTCAGACAGCAGGTGAGGCGACCCGGTCCAGCCGGGGGAGTCGGCGAACCGTGCGCGTTTTAAGCGTCAGTGCCGAACTCACAGTCAGGTAGATATACATGGAGATGCCACGCCGGATGAACACGTACTGTCCACACTGCAACGAGCATCACGAACACGAGGTCGAGAAGGTCCGGACGGGCCGTTCCTCGGGGATGAAGAAGGTGAACGACCGCCAGCGCGAGCGCCAGTCGGGTATCGGAAACGACGGCAAGTTCTCCGAGGTGCCCGGTGGCGACAAGCCGACGAAGAAGACACAGCTCACCTACCGCTGTGGCGAGTGCGGTCGGGCACACCAGCGCGAGGGCTGGCGCGCCGGCCGTCTCACGTTCCAGGAGTAACGATGGCGGGAAGCTTCCACCTGCTTGGCTGTCCGGACTGCGAGAACGAACAGGTCGTCTTCGAGAAGGCCGCCTCGTCGGTGTCGTGTGTGGTCTGCGGGCACACGCTGGTCCGTCCCACCGGCGGGAAGGCCGCGTTCGAGGGCGAGCACATCGAGACCGTCGAGGCACGATGAAGTTCAGTGGCTGGCCCGATACGGGTGAACTCGTCGTCGGTCGTGTCGACGAGATCGAGGACTTCGGCGTGTTCGTCGACCTGCTGGAGTACGAGGACAAGCGCGGCCTCTGTCACGTCAGTGAGGTCGCCGCCGGCTGGATAAAGAACGTCCGGGACCACGTCAGCACCGACCAGCGGGTCGTCGCGAAGGTGCTCGACATCGACCGGAGCGCACAGCAGATCGACCTCTCGCTGAAGGACGTCAACGACCACCAGCGAAAGGACAAGATACAGGACTGGAAAAACGAGCAGAAGGCGGACAACTGGATGGAGATCGCGTTCGGTGACCTCCCGGACGAGGAGTTCGGCGAGGTGGCGAACAGGCTCGTGGCGGAGTTCGGCTCGCTGTACGACGGGTTCGAGCAGGCGGCCATCCACGGCCGGGAGGCGCTCGACGGTGTCGGCCTGACCGACAGTCAGGTGTCGGCTATCGTCGAGACCGCCCGCGAGAACGTCTCGGTACCGTACGTGACCGTCACGGGCTACGTCGACTTGGAGTGTCCTGGCGCCGCCGGTGTGGACGTGGTGCGCGAGGCGCTCCAGGCCGCGGAGGGCAACGGTGACGTCCCCGAGGAGGTCGACCTCGAGGTGACCTACGTCGGTGCACCCGAGTACCGCATCGAGGTGCAGGCCCCCGACTACAAGACGGCCGAGGCCCAGCTCGAGTCCAGCGCGGACCGTGCCGGTGACGTGGTCACCGACCACGGCGGGACCACCGGCTACCACCGGACCCGGAGCGAGAGCGAGGGCTGACCCCCGCCGGGTTCGACTGTATGAAATCCGATATTCTCGTCTGCACCGCCGACGAACACGACCGCTCGGTGTACACGCTGACCGAGGAGTGCCCGGTCTGTGGTGAGACGGCCGTGAACAGCGCGCCAGCGCCGTTCTCCCCGACAGACCCGTACGGGAGGTATCGACGTGCACTTAAGCGGCGCAACCGGGAATAAGAGGTATGGACGAGTTCGAGATAGAGATAGTTGCGGAGCCTGACGTTCACCAGCCGGCGTTCGTCGAGGGGCTGCCCGGCGTCGGTCACGTCGGCAAACTCGCGGCCGAGCACCTGCTCGAGGAGTTCGACAGCGAGCTGGTCCGGCGGGTCTACTCGACGCATCTCCCGCCCCAGGTGAGCGTCGAGGACGGTGTCACACAGCTCGCGTGTGCCGAGATTCACGCGGTCGACGCCGACGGAACAGACCTGCTCGTGCTGACGGGTGACCACCAGGCGGGCGACGGCGTCGGTCACTACGGGCTGGCGGCGACCGTTCTGGACGTGGCCGAGGGGCTCGGAACCGGGATGGTCTACACCCTCGGCGGTGTCCCGACGGGCGAACTCATCCAGGAGTACGACGTCATCGGGGCGGTGAACACCACCGACCGGCGGGACCCGCTCGAAGCGGCAGGTGTCGAGTTCCGTGACGAGGAGCCCGCCGGCGGTATCGTCGGCGTCAGCGGCCTGTTGCTGGGGCTCGGTGGACGCCGTGACCTCCCGGCGGCCTGTCTGATGGGCGAGACCAGCGGCTACCTCGTCGACCCGAAGAGCGCACAGGCTGTCCTCGAGGCTCTGCAGGAACTGCTCGGGTTCGAGGTCGATTTCGCCTCGCTGGAGAGCCGTGCCGAGGAGATGGAGGAAGTCGTCCGGAAGATACAGGAGATGGAACAGGGCACCCCGACCCCCTCCGACGAGGACCTGCGGTACATCGGCTGACGCCGCGCAACGGACCTGCCGGCGTCCGGACGATGCTACTGTTGTTCGTCGTCTGCGAGACGTGCACGCTCGGGACCGGTCAGGCCGACTGTCCGGACACCTCTCTGTCAGGAGCAACAGGGTCGTATCGTCTCACCGCTCGACGGTCAGGCCCGCGCGCTCGACGGCCTCGGCGGGCCCGAGGTTGTCGTGGATGACGGCGGCGATAGCGGCGGTGATGGCCTCCGGGTCCTCGTGCTGGAAGATGGAGCGACCCATCGAGACGCCGGCGGCACCGGCGTCGACGGCACCCCGGACCATCGAGAGCGTCTCCCTGTCGGTGCCCTTGCTGCCGCCGGCGATGAGCACCGGCAGGCGGGTCGCATCGACGACCCGCTCGAACGTCTCCGGGTCCCCGGAGTAGGAGGTCTTCACCAGATCCGCACCGAGTTCCTCGCCGAGTCGGACCGCGTGAGCGAGGTCGTCGGCGTACCCCTCGGGGTCGCTCCTGTCGCGCACATCCGGTCCCCGGGCGTAGGTCATCGCCAGCACGGGCAGACCGAGCTCGGCGGCCCGGCCTGTTACCTCGCTCAGAAAGCGTAACTGCTCCGGTTCGTGCTCGCTGCCGACGTTGATATGCACGGAGACAGCATCGCCCCCGGCGCGGATTGCGTCCTCGACGGTTCCGGTCGGGCGCTTGTCACGCTGGTCGGGCCCGATGGTCGTCGACCCGTTGAGGTGGACGATATACCCGGCACCGTTCGTGTTGCCGTGAACCCGCGGTGCGATGCCCTTCTGCGTGAGCACCGCATCCGCACCGCCACGGGTCACCGCGTCGATTGTCGACTCGATGTCGGCGAGCCCTGTCACGGGGCCGAGTGTGATACCGTGGTCCATCGGAACAACGAGATACTGCCCGCGTGTCCCGATACGCGCCAGTCGCGCGTCACGTCCTGCTGTCATCGTGCTAGTCTGTGGCAAGGACAGTCAAGACAGTTCCGGTCGCGGCGGTCGTTGCACGCGTCGATGCGGGACACGGTGCCGTTCACGACCGGCTGACCCGCCACGTGGTCGAGCGCGCCCGCCCCCACTTCTCGATCTCGACGTCGTCGGTTTCCTCGTCGAGTTTCGGCAGGCGCGAGCCCACCTGCTTTGCCGAGAGACCGAGCTGGTTGGCGATGTTCTTCGAGCGGAAGTACTGCTCCCCGCGCGCGACGCTGTCGCGCAGGTACTCGAGGATCTGCCGGTCCTCCTCGCTGAGGTCTGCCATTAAATATCGGTAGGGGTGCGAGCCGTTTAATCCTTTGTCTACCGGAACTGTCGGTCTCGGGCCCCCTGACACACCCCGTGTCGGGACGCGTCGAGGAACCGGTACGACCGTCGGTTCGAGACAGCGTCTCGGGTCGGCCCTCGAAGGAGACGACCAGCGAGGGCGGGTTCGGACTCGTCGGCGGTCATCGGCCGTTCCGCAGGCGCTGAGTCGTCTCGACGAGCGGGTGGTGGGCGTAGTCGACCGCCTCGACGTCCTCGATGGAGCGGAGATTCTCCTGTCGGGCGGTCTCGGCCATACCGAGTTCGACCGGCTCGTCGATGACGATGACGTACGCGTCCATCCGTTCGATGCCGAGACGGCTCGCGGCCTTGCTCCGGTGATGTCCGTCCGCGAGCAGCTGGTCGGTCGGTGTCTCGACGACGACCAGCGGCTCGGCCAGCCCCCGCTCGAGTTCGTACCGCCGTCCCTCGAGTTCGTCGGCGTAGACAGTCCCCTGTGTCGGGGTCAGTTCCAGCAGTTCGACGTCCCGGCGCTCCTCGTGGGCGTCGATATCGTGGATGTTCTCGAGTGTCTGGAGGAGTTTGTCGACCTTGCCGGGGGTGGCACGCTCGATCTGACTGCGGATGACATCCGCGTTCGAGATGATACCGACCAGGTTGCCCGCGTCGTCGACGACCGGAAGCCGGCGGATACCCGACCGCAGGATGACCCGTGCCGCGTCGTTTATTTCCATCTCGGGGTGAGCGACCAGCAGGTCGGTCGTCATCACCCGGAATATCGGCTCGGCGTCCCGCTCGAGCAGGAGGTCGTGTGCGGAGACGAACCCCTCGACGTGACGGCCATCACAGACAGGGAACCCACTGTGGTCCTCGCTCTCCGCGATGCGCTGTGCGACCGCTCTGACGGTGTCGTCGGGCGAGACCGTCGCGACGTCGGGGGTCATGTACTGCTCGACTGTCGGGGTGTCCTCCTCGACCATCGTCTGACAGGATGGCCGGTGGAATAAAAAGTCTCCCGACTGCCGGGTCCGTCGTGGCTCCGCGGACCGGTCGAGACGGCCACCGCGGGGTCGACATCGTTACTCACCCGCTGTCGACGGCGGCCGCGGTCCACGTTCGAGCGCGTCGAGAAACAGGTCGGCGACCAGCGAGTCGACGAGCGCGGACGCGGACTCTGACTCCGCGGACTCGGCAAACACACCGAGTTCGAGCTGTGCCCCGGCCATGTCGGCGTGCCCGCCCGCGGTGCCGCGCTGTCCGAACGCGTCACGCACCGTCTCACCCAGGTCCAGCCCGCTGGCACGCGACCGTGCCGAGACGTGGACGGTCCCGTCCACGATACCGTAGACGAGTGCTGTCGTGATATCGTTCAGGGACAGCAGTCTGTCGGCAGCCTGCGGGAGGACGTCTCTCGTCTCGATGCTGTCGACGAAACTGAGCACCACGTTCCCCTCGACGCGCCTGTTGTCGATTGCCCGCGCCAGCACGTCGAAGGTGCCACGGTCGATGCTCGGCGACTCGATGCGTTCGAGTGTCTCCAGGTCGCCGACGTCGACGAGCTGTGCTGCCGCCTCGAAATCCTGCGCGGAGACGCCTCGCTTGAACCCGTCTGTGTCGACGTGGATGCCGAACAGCAGTGCTGTTGCGACTGCCGTGTCGATCTCCTGGCCGTACCGGTCGAAGTACTCGACCAGGAGCGTGCTCGTCGCACCCACACCGGTCCGGAGGTCGACGAAGTCGGCCTCGACGGGCGCGCGCGGCGGATGGTGGTCGACGACGATGTCTACGCTCGTCTCGGCGGGGAGCTGGTCGTTGACCCCGGGATGTGCGTGGTCGACCAGTGCGATACCGTCGAACGCCGACAGCTCGGCGTCGGGGTCGAGATTCCGCAGGTCGAGTCCGAGCGCGTTCACGAACGCACGGTTCTCCTGGTGGGATATCTCCCCGTAGTAACAGACCTCGGCCTCGCAGTCGACGCCCGCGGCGAGACGTGCCAGCGCGACACCGCTGGCGATTGCGTCCGGGTCCGGCGAGTCGTGAGCAACAATCGCGAGACGGTCGATACCACGCAGTGCCCGCCAGAGCCCCGGGAGCACCGGCTCGCACACACAGTCACAGATACGCCCCGCGACTGCCCCGGCCGGGTCGAGCACCCTGTCCGCGACCGATGCCAGCGCGGTCTCGGCCTCCTCGTCCGACCCGGCGTCCGCGTGGGCCACCAGATACACCCCCGGAAGCGCCTCCCTGACCGCCCGGGCGACCGCGAGTGCTGTTCTCTCCGTCTCCGTCAGCACGAACACGAGGTCCGCATCGAGCCCCGATAGCGCCCGCGGGTCGGTCGGGTCGAGTTGGTCTGCCGGGACCCCCTCTTCCTGGAGTGACGAGACGAGACTGTCGTCGGCCGTGCCGACCAGCACCGGGCCCCCGGAGTCGGTCGCGACGGTCGAGACGAGCGACCCACCCCCCAGAATCAGCCGGTCGACCATGGCTGTGTGGTGTCTCCTGTCTCCCCACTCACTTCAGTCGTTCCTGCAGGAACGACGGGTGTGCGGCGCTCACGCCGTCGAGTGCGGTTATCTGCTCGTGTATGATTTCCCCGAGCGTGTCCCCGTCCGGGGCGCGTACCTCGGCCATGAGCGTGTGGTCGCCGCTCGAGGTGTACAGCGACTCGATGGCGGCCAGTTCCTGGAGAGACCGTGTGACCGTGACGTAGCGCTCGCTCTCGACGTCGATACCGACCAGCGCGATCGACTGTCCCGACAGCTTCTTCGGGTCCACATCCGCCGAGTACCCCACGATGACACCCTCGTCCTCGAGTTTGCGGATGTACTTCCTGACAGTCGGCTTGGAGACGCCTGCCTGCTCGGCTATCTCGGCGTAGGACGCCTTCGCGTCCTTCTCCAGCGCTGAAAGTATCTGCTCCTCGGTGCTCATGCTGAGATTGCTCCTACTGAAAGATATCTTCCGGAGCAAAAAAGGATTGTTGTTCGTCCCTGTCTCTCGCCCGGACCGGGACTCTGTCGACCCACACCTGGGTTCCGGAGGGCAGGTCTCGCCGGTTCTCACCGGCACGACGTGGGTACGTTCTCGAACAGACACTGTCTGCTGTGGAGAACAGGCTGTGACTCCACGGACAGCAAGATTCTATTGCGTGCGGGGTGTTGGACTAGTGTATGACAGTAGTGAGCGTCTCGATGCCGGAGGAGTTACTCGACAGCGTCGACGGGTTCGCGGACGAGCACGGCTACACCGGCCGCAGTGAGGTTGTCCGGGAGGCGGCGCGGAACCTGCTGACCGAGTTCGACGACGACCAGCTAGAGAGCCGACACCTGATGGGCACCGTGACAGTCCTGTTCGATTTCGAGTCGAGCGACGTCGAGCAGGAGATGATGCAGCTCCGCCACGAGTACGAGGAGCAGGTCATCTCCCACGTCCACAACCACGTCGGCGACCACTACTGCATGGAGCTGTTTGTGCTCGAAGGTGAACTCGAGGAGATATCGGCGTTCGTCGGCAGTGTTCGGGCGACACAGGATACGCTCTCGCTCGACTACTCCGTGACACCAGTCGACGGTATCGACGGCGTAGTCTGAACGTCCCGACGGCCGAAATCGTGACTCGCGGGTGGCAGTAGCTGGACTCACTCCGGAGCGAGACGCGCGCTCTCGATGTCGAGGTGGCCGCGGGTGCCCTCCCAGGCTGTGCTGTACTCGAGTTCGAGCCGGCGCTCCATGTGCGGGCCGTCGGTGACGAGCGTCTCGAACTCGCCACCCTCGCCGAGCGGGTGGACCCCGTACTCCGCCTCGAGTGTCTCGAGCTCGGCGAGCGCCGTCGCGTCGAGCTGTCGGCCGAGCCAGGACTCGTCGAGACCGGCGGCGGCAACCGCGACGATGCGTATCTCGAACCCGGCATCGAGCATCGCGTCGGCGGCCTCGTACGGCTCGGCCCCCCAGAGCGGCGCGAACACCTCGGCATCGAGTCTGTCTGCCATCTCGCTCACCCGGGAGTGCTGGTACTCGCTGGCGACCGCACCGACAGTCAGCCCCGCGATCTCCAGTTCGTCACCGAGCTCTTGGAGTGTCCACTCGAGCGGTTCGAGTTCGGCATCGCCCCGCCGGGTCGAGTCGACACCGGTGAACTCGTCGGGGTGGACCTCGACCAGTTCGATACCGATGCTCTCGGCGGCGAACCTGGCGAGGTCGGTTGCGGGGACGTGGTACATGTAGGAGTCACCCTCGGGGTGGACCGTCACCAGCCGCTCGACCGGCAACCCTCGCTCCAGCGCCCTGTACAGCGCCCACGAGGAGTCTTTCCCCCCGGAGAACAGCCCCACCCACACGCCCTCGTCTGTCATATGTCCGTTTTGCTCTCCAGCGTGAATATGTCTGGCGCTTCCTGGCTTCTCCTGGCCGATCTGGTCACACTCCGGCCGAATCGTCTCGTATCCGGTCAGATTCCGGTCCAGCCCCCTCTCCCGGTCAGTACTTGCGGTCGGCCGCGTCGAGTTCGAGGCTGTCGTAGTACGCCTCGTCGAGCTGGTCCCGGTCCTCGCGCCACAGGGAGAACCCGCCGCGGGTCTCGGGGTAGGCCTCGTAGTGTGTCTCGTACCGGTTGGCGTAGCCTCGTGCGGTCCACACCCCCTCGAACACCTCGTAGAGGTCACGGTTGGAGACACCGAGGTGGTCAAACGAGCCCCCGCGGTAGTGGCCGAGGAAGTTCTTTGCCGCCCCGACCACGACAGAGGCGAGATCACCGAGTCCGTCGATCTTCGACTTGGTGCCGACGATGCTCTTTATCTCGTCCTGTGGGAGCAGCGCCGCAACGGCCCGGAGAACGTCGATCGACTGTGAGCTCGCGGCAATGTTGTACGCGTCCCGCGATGCGAGTTTCGCGGCCTCGCCGTGCTGGACGAACTGGTAGTGGTTGTGCCCCCAGAGACTCGCCTCGCCCGTGTCGCCGGCGTGGACGGCCCGGGCGGCGTGAACACCGGCGGAGTAGCCGGAGATTGCCGCACCGCGGATACCCTTTCCGGAGATGGGGTGTGTTGTTGCCGCGGCGCCGCCCGCGGCGAGATACCCCGGCGCGACCATCGAGTCGAGCGGCCGCCGGAGCGCGATCGAGGAGCCCAGCTTGTTCGGGCTGCCGAACCGCTCTGCGACCTGTGCGTCCGGCAGGGCCGGCTCCGAGCTCATGTCCCGCCCGAGCCGGTCGGCGAGCGGGACCGGCTGCTGGCTCATCTGGAACCCCAGCCCGACGTTTATCAGTGTCGGCGTCCGCGGGAAGTACCAGACGTAGCCGAGCTGTTCGAGCGGCTTGCCGACGATGGCGTTCGAGAACTCCACGGGCTCCTCGGTCTCGACGACCTCCCGGTACGCCGACCCGAAGTGCGTGTAGTGTGGCTGCTCGAAGCTCACCGCCTCGACCGCCGAGAGCTCCTCGAAGCTGATCATGTCCTGCAGAATCGACTGCGCACCGGCACCGTCGACGACCACCTCGGCCTCGTACGTGACCGGCTCGCCGTCCCGGATCGCCTCGACACCCGAGACCCGCCCGTTCTGGATAACCCCCTGGACGACCGTGTCGAAGTGCTGGTCCGCCCCCAGGTCGGCGACCTGGTCGAGGAGGTGCTGTCCGAACTCGTAGCGGTCGATGACGTTGCTGTGGTCGGCGTACGGCAGGACCGTCCGCTCGTCCAGTTCGTGGTCCCACCACTCGATCTGGTCGATCTCGCCGTCCACGAGCACGGACTCGTCGGCACAGATCCGCTCCATGTCGATTGGTCCGGGGTACTTCTTCGGGTCCTCGGGGCTCTTCATCGCGTCGCCACAGGCGATGTAGCCACCCCGCTCGCGGGGTTTGCGCTCCAACTGGACGACCTCTGCGCCCTCGGCAGCCGCGGTCGCCGCCGCGAACGACCCCGCGATGCCGCCGCCCACGACGACTACCTCGTACTCCGCTGTCCGACTCATTGCGAGCAGGTCGGTGTTCGCCGGACCTAACTCTTTCCGTATGTGCCGGT
>CAZFMN010000003.1:54908-59331 GCA_964520075.1 uncultured Halobacteriales archaeon
CTCATTGCGAGCAGGTCGGTGTTCGCCGGACCTAACTCTTTCCGTATGTGCCGGTCCGCCCCACGACCGGAGCACCGTCGACGGTACCCCGACTGATGTCTGACAGCACCCGAGCCAGGAGCGCGGGTCCGAACACTTTTTTCCGGGACCGACGACTCACAGTCATGGGACGCGGTGACATCCACGAGGTGACCGCCGGCGATGCGTCGGCGCTGCACTACGTCGACGTGGGCCTGTTCGACACGCCGGAGTACGGCTCGGTGTACGTGCTCGCGGGCGAGCAGCCGGCGCTCGTCGACACGGGCACCGGCCACAGCTACGAGGTAGTACTCGAGGCGCTGGCCGACCTGGGTATCGACCGCTCGGAGCTGGCGGCCATCCTTCTGACCCACGTCCATCTGGACCACGCGGGCGGCGCGAGCCCGCTCGTCTCGGCCTGCCCGAACGCCGACGTGTACGTCCACGAATCGGGCGCACAGTTTCTCCGGGACCCCGGACGCATCTGGGCGGGCACGAGAGCCGTCGTCGGTGACCGCATCGAGTACTACCGCGAACCCGACCCGATACCCGACAGCCGACTCGTCGAACTCGACGACGGCGACACGGTCGAACTCGGGGGCCGGAGTCTCGACGTGCACCGGGCACCCGGACACGCGTTCCACCAGGTCGTCTACCACGACCGGGCGAGCAACGGCGTGTTCACCGCCGACGCCGCCGGCGTGTACGTCCCGGCACTGGGTCGACCGCGACCGACCTCCCCGCCACCGGGGTTCGACCTCGAGGGCTGTCTCGAGGATGTCGCGATGTTGCGGGCGCTGGACCCAGACACGCTCTACTACGGACACTTCGGCGACCAGCCGACCGGTGAACGGCTCACGGTCTACCGGGAGGCGCTCGAATCCTGGGTCGAGACTGTCGCGGCCAAGCGCGCCGAACTCGGCGACGACGAGGCCGTCGCTGCTCACTTCGCCGGACAGACCGACACCGCCGGCGTCTGGAGCCCCGAACACGCCCGTGGCGAGGAGCGCATGAACGTCGCGGGCGTGCTCCGGTATCTCGACGAGCAGACAGACTGACCGGTTGCTTCTCCCGTCACCCGAACCCGTCGGACCCGGGTTCGCCGACACCAGAGCCGCCGGACAGCCGGGAATCGACAGACGGCATCCGGACGGTCGACCGGTCGACCACTTTCACCGCGCGTGCCTAACTTTTTAACTCATCGGGCACCAACAGACGTATGTCTCCCACAGAAAACAGAGCGGAGACAGTGAGTACACGATGACAGAACCAGATTTGCGTACACAGGCAACAGAGATACACGAGCAGTTTTCCGACCAGCTCGACATCACAGTCGACGAGGTGGAGGAGCGCCTCGACACGCTGGTCACCGAGTACAGAGTGCCGCTGAGCGAGGCGCGCCGGAGCGTCACCAACACCTACCTCGACGAGGCGGGGATAGACCGTGACGACCTGATGGAGGGTGACGAACACGTCGACATCGCGGAGATAGACAGCCCGGAGGAGTGGGTCGACGTCACGGCGAAGGTGGTCGAGTTGCGAAACCCGGACAGCGACGCAATCGCACAGGCTGGCACGCTGGGCGACGAGACCGGCACAGTGGACTTCGTCTCGTGGGCGAAATCGGACCTCCCCACTGTCAGCGAGGGGGAGGTGTACCGCCTAGGTAACGTTGTCACCGACGAGTACGAGGGTCAGTTTTCGGTGAAACTCAACAGTACGACCACTATCGAGCAGGTCGACAGGGAGTTCGAGGTCAGCAACGACGACACAGAGGTAAAGGGCGCTCTCGTCGCCATCCAGTCGGGGTCGGGGCTGATAAAACGCTGTCCGGAGGAGGACTGTACACGGGTCCTTCAGAACGGGCGGTGTACCGAACACGGCGAGGGTGACGGCGAGTTCGACCTCCGTATAAAGGGTGTCATCGACGACGGGACGAGCGTCCACGAGGTCATCTTCGACCGCGAGATGACCGAGCAGTTGACCGACATCACCCTGGAGCGGGCACAGGAGATGGCGATGGACGCGCTGGACACGGCCGTCGTCGAGGAGGAGATAGAACAGCGCGTCCTGGGTCGGTACTACCGGGTGACCGGGCCGGCGTTCAACCGGTTCGTGCTGGCAGACGAGGTAACTGAACCCGACCAGCCAGACCACGAGGCGGTGCTGATCAAAGCGAGGTCGATATAATGTCTAGTTCACCGAGCCGCGAGGTCGCACGGCGTGTCTTCGCGCGCGAGTTCAACGACGCGACGTACACGTTCAAGGAGAGCGACGACGAACTCGCGCCCAGATACGCGCTCCTGCCGACGGGCAAGCGTGCGAACCGGGTGTTCGTCGTCGGCACGCTCACCGAGACAGAGGATGTCGGTCAGGATTCGGAGATCTGGCAGGGGCGTATTGTCGACCCCGACGGCGGCACGTTTTTTACTTACGCCGGTCAGTACCAACCCGACCCGGCGTCGGTGCTGCGCGAACTCGAACCGCCGGAGTACGTCTCGGCCGTTGGCAAGCCCGACACGTTCGAAACCGACAGCGGCGATATAAACGTCTCTATGCGCCCCGAGTCTATCACCGTGGTCGACGAGGCTGTCCACAACCGCTGGGTCGTCGAGACGGCACGGCGAACACTCGAACGGATAGAGGCGTTCGAGGACGGCGGCGAGTACGCGACGATGGCCCGCGAGGAGTACGACCTCCCCGTCGAGAACTACCGGCGGACCGCCGTCGAGGCGCTCGAGAGCCTCGACACCGCGGAGGCCGAGTCGGCCGGCGACTGAACTCCGACTACTGTCCGGTTCCCGGAGAGTATCAGCATCGATATTGGTGCATCTGACCCGCAGTGTTATACAGCTCCACGAAAATAGGCGGTATGGAGCGGCAAGCGTGGAGCGCGGGGCACACCGTATCGGCGGACGGCGTGACTGTCCAGCAGTACTACGCGAGTGAGACGTTCGACCTCCCGTCTGTCGTGTTCGATGTTGCCACGGAGCGAGCGGAATCGGTCGAGGTACGGTTCGTGGTGACCGATATCGAGGCGAGGCGGGTAGGGTTCCACCCGCGGTTCAGAAGCGACGCGTGGACGATCAGTGACGGTCGCCTCGTGTTCGAGGCGACGGTCGGTCCCGACGAGACGGTGACGACGCTCTACGCGCTCGACACGGACGACGAGGCGGTGTTCGAGCGGGCGATGGAGCGTCTCCGTATCGAGCGGGTCACCGCCTCCGACCGGGATGCTCCCTCGCTCGACCTGGAGTTCGGTGACACCGCCGTAGCCGAGCAGCGCGAGGCAGCCACGGCGCCCGCGGCGGACCCGACACCGGTCGAGGAACCCACCACCGACGGCTCCACGGGTGGCGAGAGGGCGGAGACGACGGCAGGCGACGGAGGTGAGCTGCTCCAGCCACGGGGAAGCGAGCGGGATGACGCGGGCGCGACCGGGGAACGGGCACGGAGCACCGACGCCGGGGTGACAGGCGCGGAGGGAGCCGGTGGGGAGCTGTCCGGCCGGGCAGAGCCCGTGTCGTCGGGGAGCGGGGGGTCCGCTGTGGACGACACGGACACCGGCGAGGGCGAGTTTACAGAGCAGTCTGCGGACGCGCTCGTCGAGGAGCTACTCGGCAGACTCGACCGTGACGAACTCCCGCCGGCGGCGCGCGAGCGCCTGGCAGAGCGGGTCACGGGGGAGCAGAGCGGGGCCAACGAGGCGCGTCTCGCGAGTCTCCAGACCCGGGTGAGTGACCTCGAGGCGTTCGGCCACCCGATGGAGCAACTGCTGGACGAACACGGCAATCCGGCGGCGGTGCTCGATGCCTTCGACGAGCGGCTCACGGCACTCGAGGGGCTCGACGAGCGTGTCAGCGAGCTCGAAACGCACGTCGAGACCGTCGAGGAACACGAGAGCCGCATCGAACGTCTCGGGGAGCAGGTCACAGCACTCGGTGACGAACTCGACACGACCACAGCACAGTTCGAAACCGACGTGGCGGAGGTCGAGACACAGCTCGAGAGCCTGCGAACGGAGCTAGAACGCGTCGAGGACAGCGCCGAGGCCGCCCGCGAGAGGGCGAGCGACGTCGGAGTACACACCGGAGAACTCGACGAGAGGCTGGCCGAACTCGCGGAACAGTTCGACGGACTCGAGAGACGGCTCGACAGTGTCACGGGCGACTGGGAGTCCGTGGAGGCGGATATCGCGGCGCTCCAGGAGTGGCGCAGTAATCTCGCAAGCACGTTCGGAACTGTCGGAGAGTGAGACATCACCGGAACCGCGTGTCGGGCGTGTACCAGCGCGTCCAGTGAGTGGCCCGATGGGTCTCTCGACTGGCGCCGTCCAGTGAGTGGCCCGATGGGTCGAACCCGTGCGGACGGAAGGGTGGGGGGCAGGTCCCCGACCGGAGTGTGT
>CAZFMN010000003.1:59431-69385 GCA_964520075.1 uncultured Halobacteriales archaeon
GGGTCGAACCCGTGCGGACGGAAGGGTGGGGGGCAGGTCCCCGACCGGAGTGTGTGTGCAGTACAATACTCATGCGGCGACTCGCGGGACAGGCGCGTGCCGCGACCCCGGGGTGTCCTGTCGGTCACACGGCACGAACCCCGACCGCCCACGGTCGTCGGGTCCGTCCTCGCCTCGTGGAGCCACGGCGGCCACGACGAGCCTCGTCTCGAACCTGTGTCTCGTGGCTCGGACAGAGCGGAGCGTGACCGCCAGTCACGCCGGAACCGGCGCGACCGAACCGGGGTCGTGCAGACTGGCAGACCCGGACAGCGGCCGATGCTCCGCGGCTGTCGGCGTGGATGTCGTGGCCACTGTTTCGCGGATGTATTGTGCAGTTCGCACAAATACTTTTATTCGCGGGGCTATTAGTTCCGGTAACGATGCCAGAATCGATGAGTGAGTATCTCGACCGGGACATGGAGTGTGAGGGGTTGCTGGAGTGTATCCACGGTCTCAAACAGCTCGACAGGAGAGTGTTCACCGTGCTGACAGAGCACGGGGAGCCGCTGACAGTCGACGAGGTGGCGGCAGAGGTCGACCGGGAGCGGTCGACGGCGTACCGTTCGGTACAGCGGCTGGTCGACAGCGGGTTCGTGCAGAGAGAGCAGGTCAACTACGACCACGGCGGCTACTACCACGTGTTCCGTCCGACCGACCCGGACGAGGTGGCAGACGAGATGCAGCGGATGCTCAACGACTGGTACGCGAAGATGGGACAGCTCATCGGGGAGTTCCGCAACACCTACGATCAGCAACTCGACGGGCGCACGGCCGAACAGTGAGTGTCGGACAGGGGACAAACAGGTGGCTTTATGCTGACAGCACCACAACAGTGGGTATGCCAGAGGCAGACCCCTCCCCGAAGCAGTTCCGTGAACTCATGCTCAGCGAGGAACCCGAGCTCGTGGAGGTGATGACCTGTGTGTTCGGTATCCAGCCACACGAGGCACGAACCTACGAGACGCTGCTGTCGCGGCCGGCGAGCACAGTCGAGGAGTTGGCCGACGCCCTCGACCGTGACCGGAGCAACGTCAACCGGTCGCTGTCGACACTGCGCGAGAAGGGTCTCGCGACCCGCGAGCGGCGACTGCTCGACGGCGGGGGCCACGTCTACCAGTACTCGCCGACACCGCTCCCCGAGGCACGCGCTCTCATGCACGACACCCTCGACGCCTGGACCGGCTACGTCCACGACCGTATCGACGAGTTCGGCGAGTGAGTTGAGCGAACCGGAGCCGACCGCGAACGGGCCACAGCCACGGCAACGGGGTTCGAGATGACCCCGAACGCCGGGTGACGAACTCCGCTACCGGGAGAGGACGAGCGGGGCTCCGGGCACCCGAGACGGGTGACACACCGGAGGGGGCCTCCCGGTCGGACAGACCGGGTCGAACGCCCCGGAGGGCGTCCCAGTCGTGGAGTGGACCCACCCATTTTTGACCGCCCGGACCTGAGGAGGGGGCAATGAGTCACCTCCAACTGCGCGCGGACACGCCGACGTGCGCGGACAACGGCGTCTGGTTGACCTGCATCGGGTGTGGGGAGACGTTCGCCCCGTTCGCGGCGGTCCGGTACACCTGTGATGACTGTGATGGACTGCTCGAGGTCCGCTACGGCGACCTGCCGACGTGGACAGACTTCGAGGGCTCCGGTGTGTGGCGGTACGCGGACGCGCTGCCGTTCGAGGAGGGGGTGAGTCTCCCCGAGGGTGACACGCAGTTACACGACGTGCCGCGTCTGGAGGAGGAGATAGGTGTCGAGCGACTGCGGATCAAACACGAGGGGATGAACCCGACGGGGAGTTTCAAGGACCGCGGGATGACCGTGGGGGTCCGGGTCGCGAAGGCGGTCGGTGTCGACCGACTGGCGTGTGCCTCGACAGGCAACACCAGCGCGGCGCTCGCGGCCTACGGTGCCCGGGCCGGCATCGAGACGCTCGTGTTGCTTCCCCGCGGCAAGGTCGCCGCGGCGAAGGTCGCACAGGCCAGTCTCCACGGGGCGCGCATCCTCGAGGTGGACGGCAACTTCGACACCTGTCTCGATATCGTCCAGGACCTGGCCACCCGCGGCGAGGTGTACCTGCTGAACTCGCTGAACCCGTTCCGACTGGAGGGGCAGAAGACAATCGGTCTGGAGATTCTGGAGCAGTTCCGCGACGAGGAGGGTGTCTACCCCGACCGCATCGTTCTGCCGGTCGGAAACGCCGGCAACACGGCGGCACTGTACAAGTGTCTGCGGGAACTGCAGGAGAGCGGCGCGCTCGCGCCGGAGGAGGTGCCGGCGCTGACCGGCGTCCAGGCGGCGGGTGCGGCCCCGATGGTCGAGGCCATCGAGGAGGGCAACGAGCAGACGCGCCGCTGGGAGGAGGTCGAGACCCGCGCGACGGCGATTCGCATCGGCAACCCGGTCAACGCGCCGAAGGCACTGCCGGGTATCCGCGAGACCGGCGGCACGGCGGTCGCGGTCTCCGAGTCGGAGATCGTGCGGGCACAGCGGGACCTCGCGGAGTCGGGTGTGGGCGTCGAACCGGCCTCGGCGTGCTCGCTCGCCGGTCTGCGGAAACTCCGCGAGCGCGGCACTGTCGGGGCCGACGAGCACGTCGTCTGTCTCACCACCGGCCACCTCCTGAAAGACGCCGAGGCCGCTGTCAGGGCCGGCACCGAACCCGAACCTGTCCCCGGAACGACCGGCGGCGTGCTCGAGCACCTGGCGGAGTAACCGCGATGCGAGGCGACCTGTCCGCCGGCGCGGACCGCCGTGCGTACCTGTTCGCGCTCGCACCGGTCGTCGTCGTGCTCGCTGTCGCACCCGCGCTCGGGTCGCTCCCGGGGGCTGGACTCGGTATCGCTCTCGGACCGCTCCGACTGCTCGGCCCGCCGCTCGTCCTCGGTGGACTCGCACTCGCTGGCTGGTCGGTCCACTCCTTTGCCCGGGCCGGCGAACCGCCCTCTCCCGCCGACGAACCCGGGCGACTCGTCACACGTGGCGCGCTCGCGTACACACGCAATCCGCTGTATCTCGGCACGGTGCTCGCGGCAGGCGGTGCCGGACTCGCGCTCGATGCGCTGGTTGTCGTCGGTTACGCGGCGCTGCTGTGGGTCGTCTATCATCTGCTGACGGTCTACCGCGAGGAACCGGAGCTGCAAGCGGCGTTCGGCGCGGAGTACGAGCGCTACCGCGAGGAGGTGTCGCGGTGGGTCCCCGTCGGTCGACCCTGCACCTGACCTCGCGGCCGACGTGTAGTTGCCCCCAGTACAGGCCGGACTGTACACCGCGGTGACTCAGACCTGTTTCGCCTTCTCGGCGAACCGCTTCTGTACCTTCTCGATTTTCGGCTTGGCGTGCATCTGGCAGTACGCGTCCCGGGGGTTCTTCTCGAAGTAGTCCTGGTGTTTCTCCTCGGCGCGGTAGAACGTCTCCAGCGGCTCCAGTTCGGTCACGATGTCGTCGCTGTAACCACCCTCCTCGGCGAGTGCCTCGATGTAGGCCTCGGCGAGCGCCCGCTGCTCGTCGTCCTCGTGGAGGATTATCGACCGGTACTGTGTGCCGACGTCGGGTCCCTGCCGGTTCAACTGCGTGGGGTCGTGGACGGTGAAGAAGACCTCCAGCAGTTCGTTGTAGCCGATAACCTCGGGGTCGTGGGTGACCCGCACCACCTCGGCGTGACCGGTCGACCCCGAGCAGACCGCGCGGTAACTCGGGTCGTCGGTGTGACCGCCGGCGTACCCCGAGACCGCCGACTCGACCCCCTCGAGTTGCTTGAACGCCGACTCGATACACCAGAAGCAACCGCCGCCGAACGTTGCTGTCTCTGTCATACACTATACTATGGCCGCAGACGGTATGTACCTGACGAGAGCGTACACGCCGAACAGAACCACCCGACCCGGTGGCGGTATCTCTGTGCCCGACCCGATATCGGAACGTGCCCGGGGTTTATATCTATCTGGTGGCTACCGGTGTCGGATGGACGCAAGAACGGTCACCACAGCACGGCACCCGCCGGGCGGCCGGGAGGGACAGCGATGACGGTCGTTCTCGTCGGTGTGGGTGCCGACAGCGGGAACGTCAGGCCACGACCCGAGATCGGCCCGGGGCGGCGGTTCGAGTACATCCCGATTCCGGAGAAGTCACGGACGACAGCCGAGTCCCGGACGTTCGGGTCGATGCCACAGCGGTACGGGGAGGGGACACTCGCCGACCTGCTGTCGGGCATCCGGCCCCACGACGGGGCCGACTGGGTCACGGACGACGACCGAATCCGGGCGTGGCCGGTCCACCACGACCCGAACCTCGGGACACTGACCTACGGCGAGGGCGGCAAGGACCAGAACGTGCAGGCGATCGAGCAACTCGAGACAGGCGACGTGATCGCGTTCTACACCGGACTGGAGACCGATGGGTACATGCACCGGTACATCTTCGGCTCCTTCACACTCGCCAGGGACCCGGTCGTGCTCGACCCGGGAACGAGCACCGAGGAGAGACGCGACCTGCTCCGGTCCCGGGGGTCGAACGCACACGCGAAGCGGTTCGCGGCGAACAACGAACTGTACGCGTTCGACCCCGACAGACCGCAGGGAGCCAGTCGGGTCGCTCTCGTCGACGGCCGGGAACCCGGCGGACTACTCGACCGCGCTGTCCGACTGAGCGAACCCGGCAGTGTCGGGCACTTCTACATGAGCGACGGTGTGGCCGACGCGCTCGACCCGGAGACGGAGTATCTCGGCGGGTTCAAACCGCCTGTTGTGTGTGATATCTCCGCGAGCGCGTTCACCCGGTTTCTCCAGAAGCATCAGTGACCGGCGGGGAAATTATGTCGAGCACATACGTTTTCTCAGTTACAGAAATGTTGTTCGGATTGAGCTTATATGTGTCGCACCGCAAAACGAGAGTGTAATGAGCGAACACGAACAAACAGAGGAGTTACTCGAAGAGCTCGCGTCTCTGCCGACGCTGGCACACCCCACAGCGTCACCAGACGGAACGGAGATAGCCTTCTACTACGACACGACAGGCCGGAACGAGCTGCACGTGGTCGACGTGGAGTCGGGCGAGGTCACACAGTGGAGTGACGGGGAGGTCCCCCGGAACGCGCGCTGGCCAGTCGACTGGGCGGCGGACGGTGACCGGGTGTTTTTCCACCTCGACGATGCCGGGAACGAGCAGAACGACGTCCACGCCATCTCGCGCGACGGTGAGGCCGAGCCGGTCGTCGAGATGGACGGACAGGTGACACTTCAGGATGTCGGTGAGAACGGGGAGACCCTGCTGCTGGGGTCGAGCCGTGACGGGCAGATGAACCTCTACAGTCACGACCTCGCGGCCGGCGAGACGACCAAGCTCACCGACTACGACCGCGCGGCCGCCGGTGGACAGCTCTCGCCGGACGGCGAGCAGATTGCCTACACCACGAACGAGACGGACGACTTCGACAACTACGACGTCTACGTGGCGAACGCCGACGGCTCGGAGGCCCGGAACCTCGACCTCGGCGAGACCGGCGCGGAGTCGGGACCGGCGGGCTGGGGACCGGACGGCGAGCGACTCCTCGTCAGCGACAACTCGGCCGACCTGGGTCGCATCGGTGTCTACCACCTCGACACCGACGAGGTCCGGTGGCTCGGCGACGACGAGTTCGAGGAGAGCGCCGAGGCGTTCATGCCGGACGGCGAGCGCGTGCTCGGGAGTCGCGCCCGCGACGCCGAGTCGGTCCCGGTCGTCTACGACCTCGATACCGGCGAGGCAACCGAGTTCGACCTGCCTGCCGGTGTCGCCAGTTTCGGCATCGAGTCGGTGCTCGACGAGGACCGCGTGGTTCTGACACACACCACACCGACACAGCGGCCCGAGTTGCTGGCGTACAACGTCTCGACTCACGAGTACGAGACACTCGTTGAGGCCGAGTACGGCCCGTTCGGCCCCGAGGATTTCGCCGACGCCGAGTACCTCACCGTCGACTCGGACGGTGTACCGGAGACGACACAGGCCGCGGTCGAGCACGACCCCTACGAGGAGTACGAGATCGGTGCGCTGCTGTTCGACTCCGGTCGTCGCTCCTCGCCGCTGATTGTCAACCCCCACGGCGGTCCGCGGGCACGCGACCTGAAGCGGTTCAACCTCTACACGCAGGTGCTGGTCTCGCTCGGGTTCTCGGTGCTGCAGGTGAACTACCGCGGCTCGACCGGGCGCGGTCGCGAGTTCGTCAGGGAACTGATGGAGGACTGGGGCGGCGCAGAGCAGGGTGACGTCGCGACTGCCGTCGAACACGTCCTCGAGACGCGCGACTGGGTCGACGAGGACCAGGTCGTCGTCTTCGGCGGCTCCTACGGCGGCTACTCGGCGTACTGGCAGATGGTCCAGTTCCCCGACCTCTACGAGGCCGGCATCGCCTGGATCGGGCTGACCGACCTCGAGGACATGTTCGAGAACACGATGCCACACTTCAAGACCGAACTGATGCAGAAGTACCTCGGCACACCCGAGGAGAACCCCGACCTGTACACCGAGCGGTCGCCGGTGACCCACGTCGAGAACGTCGACGCCCCGCTGTTCCTGATCCACGGTGTCAACGACCGCCGGGTCCCCGTCTCGCAGGCGCGCATCTTCCGCGACGCACTCGAGGAGGCCGGCTACGAGGGGGGCGAGGGGTTCGAGTACGAGGAACTCGGCGAGGAGGGCCACGCCTCCTCCGACCAGGAACAGAAGCTCCGCACGTTCAAACTGCTCGCGGACTTCCTCGACCGCCGTGTCGGCACCGAGCCGAAGGTGACTGTCGCCGACGACTGAGCCACACCGCTCTGTTCCGGTATCCCCGGACTACCGCAGACCCCACACCCGAACAGGGACGCCGGTGTTGACCGCCGGACTGCCGACGGACAGATTGCTCACCCGGGTCGCCTGAACGTGTACTCGAACGAGTCGCCGGTGAGTGTGACCGTCCCGTCGGTGTGGTCGACGGTGACAGTCTCGGCCGTCTCACCGCTCACCTCGTGGAGCGGCATTCCGGCGTCGAACTGCCCGTCCCGGGTGACGGTGAGGTGGGCGCGGTCGAACGAGAGCCGGACGCTGTCTGTCTCGACTGTCCGCTCGGGTGCGTCGAACCGCTCCAGTTCCTCGACGAGACGCTTCCAGTCCGTGACCTGCAGACGTTCTGGCATAGCCACGGTAGGGTCGGGCGACACTCGACAGTTCGGAACCGCGCTCATACGCTCGTGCGAAATAAATTACCGCCAACGATAGCGTATTACGCGTACCGGGGCCGAGTCTAAATAAAAATAGTTCTGCACGACCGTATCAGGCGCCGTCGACGAACTCGGTGACGGCCTCGACCCGGTCGAGCCCCTGCTGGTCGGCGACCAGCGGCACCTCCCGGACAGGGATATCGAACCGCTCGCGGGCCTCCCCGAGCAGGTCGAGCTGTTCCTGGTAGCGCGGCCAGCAGGTCGGGCAGTCCTCGGAGGCGTCCTGCAGGAGCTTGTTCACCAGGACGGTGTCGACGGCGATATCACCCGATTCGAGTTCGGTGAGCAGGCGGTCTGTCTCCTCGAGGGACATCCGTTCGGCGAGCGTGACGGCCCGGAACGTGGTCCGCTCGTCGTCGCGGAGCCGTTCACCGACCTCCTCGGTAACACGCTCGAGTCGGTCCGCCTGGTCGCCGTAGGACGGCGAGTCGTCGCTGTCGTTTCCTCTGCCGAGCAGACTCCCGACGGTGCTGGTCACGGAGCTGAACTGGTCACGCAGGGAGAGCACCCGGCCGAGCGTCGTGTTCATCACGTCCGGCAGTTGCAGGAGCCGCAGGGTGTGTCCCGTCGGTGCGGTGTCGAACACGACCACCTCCCAGTTCTCGTGGTCGTTGTACTCGGCGAACAGGTCGAGCACGGCCACCTCGTCGGCCCCGGGGACCAGCCCCTCCTCCGAGACGGCGCCGACATCGTCCGAGGAGAGGTCGACACCGAGCGACTGCACGTCGGAGATGACACTCTCGAACGTGTCACCGTACCGCTCGCGGAACCGGGACCGGGGGTCGATCTCCAGCGCGAACAGGTTCGCCTCGTCGGTCACGCGGGTCGGGGTCTCGCGGACCGACCGCTCGTAGGCGTCGCCGATGCTGTGTGCGGGGTCCGTGCTGACAACGAGCGTGCGTGCCCCCTCGCGGGCGCTGACCAGCCCGGAGGCTGCCGCCAGGGTCGTCTTGCCGACGCCGCCCTTCCCGCCGAACAGAACGAACTCGGTCACACGCTACATTGTGTGTCACCGGTCATAACCTCCGGGGTCGACGAGCGACTGTCGACCCGCGGCTGGGATGCTCCGCCGACTGTCACCGGTCGATCAGTCGGCCGAGTACACCACCGGGGAGACCGGCCCGGACGATGCGGTCGAACAGCCGGGTCGGCAACAGACCCGCCAGTCGCGGCAGCCACCGCGCTCGCCGGCCGACCCGGTAGCGTGGCCGCGGGCGCTCGACGGTCACCGCCTCCACGACCGTGTCGGCGACCGCCGACGGCGCGACACTCTGCGGACTGTAGCCGCGGAACTGCTCGTAGACCGCCGCGTACGGGCTCTCGTCCTCGCCCTCGGCGCCCGCCGCGGCGCGCTCGTTGAGTCCTGTCCGCGTGGGACCGGGTTCGACGAGCGCGACATCAACGTCACGGGGGGCGAGTTCACGCCGCAGCGCGTCGGCGTAGCCGTGCAGCCCCGACTTCGCCGCGCTGTAGGCCCCGTGGTACGGCAGTCCGACACTCCCCACGGTCGACCCGACGAACACGAACCGACCCTGCCGTCGCCGCACGGCCGGTAACGCCGTGTGGACGACTGTGTGTGCGGTGAGGAGGTTGGCCTCGATGTGCCGGCGGAACACCGCCGGCGGGCAGTCCTCGAGTGCCGCCACCTCGTACCACCCCGCCGCGGTGACGACTGCATCCACGGCCCGCCCGGCGACCACCTCCCGAACGGCTGTCTCGTCTGTCAGGTCGAGTTCGTGCGTCTCGACCCCGTCGGGGAGGTCGGTCTCGCGGCGGTCCAGACCGACGACGCTGTGCCCGCGCTCGGCCAGACGGCGGGCGACGCGACTCCCGATTCCTCCTGCGACACCGGCGAGTACGACGCGCATACTCCCTCTTCGTGGGCGGAGGCTTTGCTTGTGGGGTTTCACCGCGCTGTCGGGCCCCGGTCTCCGACCGGACCGACCGTGGCGGATCCGCCGTCAGCGCGTGACGGTCCAGCCGCCGTCGTCGCGCTCGACCGTGCTGTCGAACAACCCGTCGAGTGTCGCCATCGCCTGCTCGTCGTGGGCGTCCGGGTCGAGGTGGTAGTAACAGATGCCGTCGGCGTTGCGGACACGACCGGTGACGACGTGGAGAAACCGGAACGAGCGCTGCAGGTCGGCGTACTGCAGCAGCGACGTCACAGCGTCGAAACACATCACCACCTCCTCGTCGGGACCTGCACCCGCGGCCAGGTCCGAGAGCAGTTCGCTCAACTGGATGCCGATGCCGGTCAGGTCACCCGGGTTCGTGACGAACCGCGCCTTCCAGGTGTCGTCCGCGAACTCGGACTCGGACTGACCGACCGCCACGACACCGCCACTCGCCGGCGACTCCCCGACGTGGTCGTCCCACGCCTCGACGAACTCGGCCGGCGAGTGCCTGTAGGTGACCGCGAGGACGCGTGTCTCGGCCGGTGGAGACCGCGAGAGCGCGTCGAGACACAGCCTGTCGCCCTGTTCCCCGTCGACCGGGGCGAGCAACAGGACGTTTGCCGCGTCCGGCGTGTCCGGAATCTCGTCTTCCGCACCGGCGCCCGTTTCCATACACCTGCGTATGTGATGCCGCTCAATAAGAATACTGATTTTCTACTCCACCGGTTACACGAGTTCGGCCGGGTCGTCCGGTGACCGCACAATCGTAACCC
>CAZFMN010000004.1:0-27848 GCA_964520075.1 uncultured Halobacteriales archaeon
ATGCCCCGCCTCACAGATGGAGACGACTGGTTCCACTACATCGCAGACAGGGCGGCCCGCCTGAACTGTTACGGCGAGGCGTTTGCGGAGATGCGCGAGCGTCTCGGGGGTATCGACCCCGCGACCGAGGAGGGCGAGCGCCGTCGCCTGCAGGCCGAAATCGACGCCGCCGCGTTCCACGCCTACGGCCTCGACCGCGAGGACACCGCGTTCGTGCTCGATGACTTCCACCGCGTCGAGAACCCCCGACTGATGGACGAGGCGTACTTCGAGATGGTGCTTGAGAAGTACGACGAGCTGGCTGCGGAGAGGCCGAAAGGGTAGAACTACACCGTCATTATTCCATGCCAAGGTATCTCTATATTTTTGTCGACGAATCTGGTAATGTACATTCGGACGAGTATTACGTTGTCGCGGGAGCGTGGTGTATCTCTAACGAGCCGAATCCCAGCCGAACGTTACAATCAACAGTCGACACGCTGGCAGAGATAGCGAATTCACAACGAGAGCGCACACAGCCAGTATCGGAACTCAAAGGAAGTCAGCTCCCCACAGAGGTTCTTCTCAACGTGATTGCGTGCCTGCGGGATGGCGGGCCAGCATATGATGATTCCTCTGTAGAACACCAGCAATCACCGTGGACAAGCAGCCTCCCGGTTCGGTTTACGATTCACGACCTGAATCCAAACCTCGGGATTGAGATACTGAAAGAAACACTGGGAGGGTCAGATCTACATGGGGGGTCCCGGTATCCGGAAGTTCTCAAGTCACTTTCCTTAGTGACAATTCTCAATCCGCTTGTCCAAGCAGAGGTCATTGATCTCACTCACATTGACCAGATTAAGGTCGTACTGGACGCTGAAGTGTGGCAGAACCCTGTTGAACGAATCGAGACAGTACGTAATGATATCGATGAGGTGCCAGAAAATATGGAATTCGAAACACGAGATAGTGCGCAAACACCGGGTCTCCAGCTCGCTGACGTTGCTGCATATACTTGGGGACGCCAGCTCAGATGTGGTGACTGTGGACGTGGAGTTTCACAGTTGGACGAACTACGGATTACTGGTGAATAGATACCACACGAAGAATCCTACCAGGCAACAGCGGGAGTCTCATGCCCCTTCAGGGAGGGATCATTGTCTCCCGTGTCACCTGCTCAGTTCTGACTAGTGCGTCTAGCCAATTAAATCTTTGTTTTAATTCTGCTAGCTATAGCACTACCGTAGTGCTAGTATGCTATCGAATCTCGTGAGACAACGATGATTCGGTTCGTGTACCCGTACCTGTAGGAATCGTTTGATGTCGTCGGCCAGCGAACTCGCATCGCCCCGGTCGATGTGGACAATCAGCGTCGGCTGGGCCGGATCCTCTTTGTCGACGACCAGCGACACATTCTTGAGGTCGTCTGACGGTCTGTACTCCTCGAACTCGTCTGCGACCCGGTCAGCTAGGTCGTTCAGCACTTCGGTTAGGTCTTCTGTCATGGTTGGACCCGGCAGTAGGTCGGACCCAGCTACCCCTGAATTTGCGTGATTGAGAGCGAACGATGCCCGTCAGACGGTTCAGCGGTAGTGCTCGGATGACCCGAAGTCACCGCTCGGGCCACCGTAGCGGCTCGACAACGACCGTCTCTGCAGTAAGCACGGGCCGCTTTCCCCGTCCCTCCTGCTCAAAGGTCACGAGCGCGTGGTCCGCGAGTGTGTGGAGGTCACGCCCCACCTGTCCGTCGTCACGGTCGAGTTCCGCGGCCAGTTCCCGTATCGACGCCGGTTCGTACTCCTCGATGGCCCACAACAGTTCGCGGCGACGGTCGGTGAGCACCTCGCGGGCGGTCTCGTGCGAGACGACCTGGACGCTGTCCATCCCGCTCTGGGCGAGCAGACGGGCCAGTTCCTGGCGACTGCGATTGCGCTCCTCGTCGTCGGGTCCAAGTTCGGTGTGGGTTGTGACCTCGCTCATATCTTTTCGCTTACCTCTGTGTACAACCTCAATTCAAATAAGCCTTTGTGCGGTGCCGGTGTCTCCCGTCGTCGGACACCAACGCTTAATCCACTGCTCCTGTTTGGTGTTCGTGTGTCAGCGGACGAGTTCGACTTCGATTACCACTACAGTCTCTCTCCGACGTTGTACGACCGGGAGTACCAGGTCGGCGTCCGACTGCAGACGGACGGCCGGGGGCGCGTGGACGATTTCGCCGCGCTCCTGTTCTGGGTGCGGTCGGACGGACAGGTCGTCGAGGTCGCTCGCATAGACGACCGTGACCATCCACAGGACGACCGGTCGGGACCACACATCCACCGCTGGTACCGGGGGGAGTCGAAACACGTCCGCGACTACGACATTCCCGTGTCCGAGTTCGAGGACGCGGAGGATTATCTCGTGGAGCACTTCGAACGGTTCGCACGGCAGTACCAGACAACCCACGGCGACGACATCGTTGCGTACGACCCGTGACCGGTCTGTGAGCAGACGTGGCTCTTCCGAGTATCGCGCCAGTCACGACCCGACGATTCCCCAGCAGACCAGTCGCGCTCGCACCTCGCTCTCCCCGACCAGCGTCTCCTGATACTCCGCCGACTCGGCCACGTACTCGTCGAGGAACGCCTCCAGTTCGTCGAGGACCTCCGTGACTGGCCAGTCGGTCAACCCCTCGTACTCGTCGTTGTGTCGGAACCGCTCTCGGAGTATCCGGTCCTCGTCGGTGTTTTTCAGCCCGACATCCCCCAGTCGCTCGCGTAGCGCACGGGCACGCTCGCCAACGGTCTCGTACTCGCCCGACGCCGGTTCATCATCGTACCGGGGAATGACGTACTGCTGCAGAAAGCTCAACAGCGTCTCCTGCTCTTTGGAGTGCTCGCCACCCTGGAGGAATGCCCCCTCGACCTGTGTCTCCCGGATCTCCTCCAGTCGGCTCTCCACGAGGTCCTCTATTGTCTTGCGGTCGGACAGCACGCGCGAGACTTCGTCCTCGGTCGTGAGTTCTTCACCAGTCACCCCGGGACCGAACGAGAGCATCCGCACCGGGCGCTCTTTCACGTCGTCACCGAACGGGTTGTAGTAGAACGCCCGCCGGACCCGCCCGAGGGGGGCCTCCTCGTCGTTATCGAACCACAGGTGTGCCAGTCCGAACACGCCGGGCCGCGGACCCCCATCCAGGTCGACGGCGTTCGTGTACAGGCGCTCCCGGTCATCGGGCGACGTGTCGAAGTACTCCTCGGCGAACTCGAAGTCGCTCGCATCCAGCCCGTACTCCTCGTCGAGTTCCTCCTTCAGCAGGAACCGCTCGAACGCCGCGCTCTCGTCACTTCCGGCGTCACGCAAGAGCGGGTTCGTGCTCGTGTCGTCGAGTTCGTTGATGTCGTCGGCCGCGCGCGACTCCCGCAGCGACTCCTCGATCTCCTTGACCTCCAGTTCACCAATCGTCTTGTCGGTTTCCACGCCCGCCCGCTCCAGCACCTGATTCTCGTTCGGGTCGAGGATGTTGTTCTCCTTCCCGACGATGAGTGCGATGTCGTTGATCTTCGCCTGCAATCGTTCGAGCAGTTTGATTGCTGCCTCGATATCGCCGTCGGGATAGAAGTTGTGGACGTACTTCTCCTCGGTGCTCCCGATGCGGTCGATACGCCCCACGCGCTGAACGATACGCATCGGGTTCCACGGCAGGTCGTAGTTCACGACCACGTTGATGTCCTGCAGATTCACTCCCTCACTCAGAGTGTCTGTGGCGATAACGTACTGCAGCTCCGTCTCGTCGGATTCCGCCAGCGTCTGCTGGTAGCCAGCTGCTTCGGGTGCAAACCGCCGAATAACGTCCTGTTTGTTCTCGTCGCCACCCTTGACCACTGCGCTGTTCTCCGCAGTCAGCGGCGAGTCTGGGTGGTCCCGGAGTGTCCGGTAGACGTAGTCAGCAGTCGCTCGGTACTGCGTGAACACGAGTACCTTCTTGTCGTACTCCCCGAGAATCTCTACGAGGCGGTCAATTTTCGTGTCCCGGAAATCACGTAGACTAAACACCGCATCGTAGAACTCCCGCGTGGCTTCCTCGACATCCTCCAGGTCACTCGTGGGGTAGAGAACCGGGTTCAGTTCGTCGTCGGGCACGTCCGGGAGCACGGACGCACCGCGGTCATGCAGCCACTGGCGCGTCTCTACAGCACGGTCCGCTACGGTTCCGGCGTCCCGGGACACGTCGCCGATGAACTGCGAGAGGAAGTACGCAAGCAGCGTCAGGTCCTCCCGGATGTAGGTTTCGACCTCGCCAACAGTTGCATCCCCCAGTTCGTTCTCGCTCTCCCCGCCATCGGCACGGACGACACCCGTATCGAAGCCGAACTCTTCCAGCGTCTCCTCCAAGTCTGCAACAGCGTCCGCACCGCCAGCAAACTCTTCGAGTGTCGTCGGGCCGTCGTCGGTCTGGAGAGCCCGGAGTGCGTCGATGCTCTCGTCGTCAGGCAACTGTTCGAGCAGGCCGAGCAGGACCCGCTCGCTCTCGTGGAGCGTCTCCAGCGATTGCACGAACGCGTACGTCGAGGATTCCAGCCGCTTCAGCAGGTTCAGCTTGTACAGCGCCTTCAGTGTACTTCCGGCCTGTGGATTCCGGATTGTGATGTGGGGCAGATGCAGCGCGTCCATCACGTCCGGAAGCATCCGGTAGATCGGCTGGTACGCGGGCGGCAGCGAGTACTCCTCCGTGGTGAGCCTCGGCGGTTCGAAACTCATCTCGAACTCCTCCTCCTCGCGGATTTTGTCCTTGACGTGCTTGCGCGTCCGAAGGACCATCACCTCGTTCAGAATGTCAGAAATCTCCTCGGAGTAGCGCTGGAGTTGCTCGTTCAGTTGTGCCGTGTCTGTGTCCATCGTCCCCTCTTTCCCGGCGGCAATCTCCTTTCGTTGCTCCGCGAGGTCGATGTACTCGTCGAACGCCGAGAAGTCGAGGCTGGCCTTGTTCCGGAGTTCTTCGGCACTGGTGAACAGACTGATGAGGTTCTTCAGGTCGGTCGCGGAGTTGTTGATGGGCGTCGCAGTCAGCATGATCATCGTCTTCCCGCGCAACTGGCGCAGGTTGGCGTGGCGGCGGGTTCCCTTGTAGTCGTCCTCGTTGTCGGGATTGGGTCGCCACTTGCCGAAGTTCCGGAACCGATGAGCTTCGTCGATGAGCACCACGTCGAACTGGTCGCGTAGCTCTTGGACCTTCTCGTAGGGAAGCGTCTGGAACTTCGTGATGCTCATCACGTCGAGATGGGTGCCGTCGACCTCCAGCCCGAACTGGGGGTTGCCGTCCTCGTCGGTCGCGTCTTGGAGCAGGTCGGTCCACTGGCCGGTCAGGTTCGCGGGCACGATGAGCAGACAGCGGTCGCCGCGCTGACGGGAATCCCGCAGCAACTCTGAACCGATAAACGACTTGCCGAGACCGACGCTGTCGCTGATGAGACAGCCGTTGTACGAGGCCAGTTTCCCCTTGGCGCTCTCGTAGCCCAGCTGCTGGAAGTAATAGAGGGGGCTATCCCGTGTGCTGACGGTCCCGCCGAGTTCGTCGTACGCGAGCAGTTTGTACAACTCGAACGGTTCCATGTACGTGCCCAGTTCGTCTGCCTGGTCCTCTCCATCGTCGTCTTCTTGCTCTTGCTCTCGCTGTTCCTGCCACTCCTGAAACTTCGAACTGTTCTCGATGATCGTGACGATATCCTCGCTGAACTCTTCGGCGTTGGCCCACTGGTTGTCGTACCAGTCCTCGAACGCTTCTGCCTCCCGGCGGTCCTGGCTCGTCATGTTCAACTCGATATTCCTTTGTTGCCCGCTCTCTGAAAAGTTCGAGGAGCCGATGATGGTCACGGCTGGTCGCCGGTCCGTGTCGCCGCCACGGTTCTCTTCAGAGTCTGGCGGACCGCGGAAGCAACTACCCTTTGCGTGGAAGTATCCCTGCTCGGGCACCCGAATACGAACGTTGATGAGTCCTTCAGCAATGAACTCCCGGAGTCGGGCAAGACGTTCGAACTGCGGCCGATTCAGTTCCTCGATATCAGCGGCCAGTTCGGTCCGGAACTGCTCGCGAAGACTGAACCCCTCCGCAATTTCGTCGGCAGTCCGCTGGTCTGTTTTTCGCCCCATCAGGATACGCATCGGTGCGTGACCGAGTGTCTCTGGGTCAGCCAACCGTTCCAGATCATCTGCGACGAGATTGAACCCGGAGACGTAGAAATAGCCCGTCGAAATGCGAATCTCCTCGCTCTGCGGAACGACTTTCGTGTAGATCTGTTTCAGTGTCCGGTTCGTGTTGTCTACGAGCGGGTCCAGAGAGAGCATGTGCAGTCGATTTTTATCTCGATATGTAACAAACCACTGGTACGAACCGGTCTGAGAGGTCCCCATAGTATCCCCGGATTACCCGGACCTGTGACCGAGACACGGTTTCTCTCGTCGAAACAGCGACTCGTCGGGAGAGACGGCTATCGGGTTCTTAGGGGGGTTCCCCCACACAGTTCAGATACAGAGTGAGCGCGGGACCCGACGTGCACCGCACGTGCTGTCGGCCCCCGTGCAGACACACTCACCCGACACATGTCGATAGAAGATACCCGAACGCACGACGACGCACGCACCGCATCCCCGGCAGACAGGTCGACGGCAGTGACGCTGCTGCTGTCGGTGTTCATCTCGCCGCTCGGATACTACTACGTCGGCCGTCGGAAACTCGCGCTGGTCAATCTGCTCACGCTCAACTACCTGGCGCTCGGGTTCGTTGCCGTCCCGATACACACCTACCTGATCACGCTGGATGCAGCACAGACCCGCGAGGGCGGTGGCGGTGGCCGGGGTGACAGTCGGCACTCCACCCGGGCGGGCGGGCAGTCGGCCACCAGCAGCTACCTCCGGCAGTACCGGTCGGCCTGGGTTCGCTCCGACTGACGTGTCACCCGTCGGATTCGGGGTCGGCGTGCTCGTGGACGTACGCGAGCAGCTGGTCCGGTCCGGTGTCGACACCCTGGCGGTGGAAGAAGTTGGCGACGTTCCGGCAGTCACGCTCCAGGAAGTCGTCGCTGTTGGGGTGGTGGAAGGTCACCGCCTGCCCGAGGTCGATGACGTACAGCTGTGAGTCGTGGACGATGATGTTGTACTCCGAGAGGTCGCCGTGGACGAGACCGGCGTCGTAGAGTCGGCGGACGTACTCCCGGACCACCTCGTAGGCGGTGTCGGGGTTCTCGATGTGGACCTCGCCGAGTCGCTTCCCGCGGCCCTGTTCGGTGCCGAGATACTCCATCACGAGCACGTTGCGCTCGACAGCAGCGGGGTCGGGGACACGCACACCGGCCAGACGCGCCCGCCGGAGGTTGGCGAACTCCTTTCGCACCCACGCGATGACGATCGACTTCTTGTCCCCGCCGAGCGACTCGAAGCGAGGGTCCCCCTCCATGTACTCGCCCATCTCCTCGAAGTCGGAGGCGTTGATGCGGTACACCTTCACCGCGACGGTCTGCTCGCCGGCCAGTGCCGTGTAGACGTTCGCCTCCTTTCCGGTCGATATCGGGCCGCCGAAGGCGTCGATATGTCCGTCCTGGACGAGCTTGTACAGCGCGGCGAAGGTGGCGTCGTCGAACACCGAGGCCTCGACCTTGAACTGGTCTGCGTCGGTTATCCGGTCGCGGAAGTCGCTGAACTTCCGGTCGCGCTCGCGGGCGATGCGGTCGGCCTCGGTGTCGGAGTAGTCTATCTCCGTCCACTCGTCACCCGGTGCTGTCTCGTCCGTGTCGAGCAGTCCGTACTCGCCGTCCATCTGAACACGCTAGCGCGCCCAGCCTCAAAAGCCTGCGTTCGGGACGCAGGTCATCCGAGACAGCAGTCGTGTGACTGTCTCCACACCGGGAGACAGGTGTCGTGACTCCTTCTCACGGAGCGGGACCGCGTCACCCGCTCACCGGCGGTGGGCGACGAGCGAGACGTAGCTGAGGTCGCCCGACTCGACACGCCCTTCGAGGTCCTCGATTGCGGCGAGCAGTCGCTCACCGCGCTCGCCCAGACGGCCGAGCAGCGCCTCGTAGTCGACACGCGAGGCAATCTGGTCGCGCATCGCGAGCAGGTCCTCGCGGTGGTCGCGGACGTCCTCGACGGCAAAGCCGGCGGTCTCGACCCGGTCGACGAGCGTCGCCCGGTCGGAGGTGTTCGAGAGACAGAGCACCTCGCTCATCGGTGCTGGTAGCTCCGGCACCTCGCCCGCGGCGACCATATCCGAGAGCGCGAGCCGACCGTCGTCTGCGAGCACACGACCGGCCTCGCGGAACGCGAGCGACCGGCCCGGCACCAGACACATCACACACTCCGCGAGCACGACGTCGACCGAGCCGCTCTGTACCGGCAGCCGTGAGAGGTCCCCGCGGATACCGTCGGCCGGCGGGTCGCGGTCGAGACCGACCGCACGGGCACCGCGGGTCCGGGCCGCCGCGACCGACTCACCGGCACCGCAGCCGGCGTCGAGCAGCCGCGTCCCCTCGCCGACCCCGGCGCGGTCGAGTAGCGTCTCGGTGCTCTCCCGGCCGCCGGGGTGGAGTGGCCCGTCGACGACGTAATCCAGCGCGGCCCACGGGTTCGCGAGCGCCCTCTCGAACAGCTTCCCCATCACCGTCAGTCGTCCCCGGGGCTCTCCTCGGCCCCGGCCTCGGCCTGGAACGGTTCGCCGACCGCCGGCCGGCCACCCCAGCCCTCGCGGTTGCGGATGGCGTACTCGCCGGTGTCGGTCGTCATGTTGTACGCACAGAACGGGACGAGTTCGCCCGACTCCGCCGGGACGGAGATACAGCAGTTGTCGAGCCGTCCCGCGTCGGCGGCGTCGGCGTCCATGAACCCGGTGAACGAGACCGGCAACACCGCCTCCAGCAGTTCGCCCACCTCGCCCGAGACGGCGTCGTCGTCGGTCCCCCCACAGCAGGCGGTCCCGCCGAGCATCCCGGTGACGGCGTCGACATCGGGGCCACAGCAGTTCGCCGTCGTCGTTGCCGAACTCTTGCCGGTCGGGGTGCAGGCCAGCAGCTCCATCCAGTCGGACTCGTCGACCATCCCCGAGACGTTCGTGAACAGCGCGTCGCTCAGGAACCGGGTCGCGGGGACGACACCGTCGGGGCCCGGGAGCAGTGCGGTCGCGGTCTGGCAGTACGACGAACAGCACGGCACCGGCATCAGGTCCCGCGGCTCGATACCGTCGAACTGGTCGGCCAGCCGGCGGGCGGCCTCGTCGAGCGAGAACCGGTCCTGGTGTTCGGCCACCCGACCGAAGTGCGCGACCGGCTGGAAGTTGACCGACTCGATGACGTCGCGGTTGTCGAGCGCGAACTCGACGATTGGTCCCATCTCGTGGTCGTTCGTCCCCGGGACGACCGTCGGCACGAGCACGACCGACAGCCCCGCCGCCCGGCAGGCCTCGATTGCGGCGTGTTTCTCCGCGACGAGGTCCACCTCGCGGATGGACTCGTAGGTCTCGGACTCGAGCCCGTCGAACTGCAGGTAGACCGCGCTCACACCGGCGTCTGCGAGCCGTTCGGCGTACCCCGACTCGGTTGCCAGCCTGATACCGTTCGTGTTAACCTGGATGTGCTCGAACCCCATCTCGGCGGCGTCGGCGACGAGCGCGGGCAGGTCGTCGCGGACGGTCGGCTCGCCCCCCGAGAACTGTATCGGCCGGGGGCCGCCGCTGTCGAGCACCGTCTCCAGCATCTCGTGGACCTCGCCGGCGGAGTGCTCGTAGCCACCCGGACCGGAGCTGGCAAAACAGTACGAACACGACAGGTTACAGTTCTGTGTCACCTCGACGACCGCCAGACAGGCGTGGTCGTTGTCCACGGCCCAGTCCCCGTCGGGGTCGAACGCCGCGTCGGGCTGGAACTCCTTTGCCCACCGCCAGTGGTCGAGTGAATCCCACACCTTCCTGTCGAACTCGCCGTGGTCGGGACAGCTTCGTTCGAGATACACCGACTCCTCGCGGGCGACGTATGCACCCGGGACCTGTTCGAGACACTCCGGACAGAGACTCGTCGTTTTCTCCAGCGGGGACTCGGCCTCGCTCATGACCCGTGTTAGCCTACCACGTAATGAATCTGCTGGTTGGTGTGCGCGGATGCCGGACAACCGCCCGACGCGGCCGCTCTCTGGGGGACGAGTACCCGGGACCGTCGCTCGTCTGTGTAGGCACAGACACGCGAACACGGCGGTCGGGCGCGTCGCTCGCGGGCGGGTCGGGTCTGCCGTCCTCGTGTCAGCGGTTTTTTTGCCCGTCCGGAGCAACAACGGACGATGGCAGCCGAGCAGGCACCAACGGACAACCCGTACGTCCGCGACCCGGACACGGGGTTCGACCCGGTCGAGGAGCTGTCGGAGGAGACAGCGCGCGAGCAGGCCGAGCAGTTGCGCGAGGCGGTCCGGTACCACGACCACCGCTACTACGTGCAGGCCGACCCGGTGATCGGTGACCGGACCTACGACGCGCTGTTTGCCCGTCTGCAGGAGCTGGAGGCGGCGTTCGACCTGGACCGGACAGACAGCCCGACCCGGCGGGTCGGGGGGGAACCGGTCGAGGAGCTCGAATCGGTCACGCACGTCGCGCCGATGCGCTCGCTCGACCAGAGTGTCGAGGCCGACGAGGTCCGGGCGTTCGACGAGCGCGTCCGCGACGGCCTCGCCGACACCGGCCACGACGGCCCGGTCGAGTACCTCTGTGAGCCGAAGTTCGACGGGCTCTCGCTGGAGGTTGTCTACGAGGAGGGGGTCTACCGGCGGGCGGCAACCCGGGGTGACGGCGAGCAGGGTGACGACGTCACGGCACAGGTGCGCACGATACCGAGTGTTCCGGCCCGGCTCCGGGGGGAGTACCCCGAGTTCCTGGCGGTGCGGGGCGAGGTGTACATGCCGCGGGCGGCGTTCCAGGCGTACAACCGCGAGCGCGTCGAGCGCGGCGACGACCCCTTTGCCAACCCGCGGAACGCCGCCGCCGGCACGCTCCGCCAGCTCGACCCCTCGGTGGTCGCCGAGCGCCCGCTCGCGGTGTTTTTCTTCTCCGTGCTCGACTCGACGGCCTCGTTCGACACCCACGACGAGCTGTACGACCGGCTCCCCGACTGGGGGTTGCGCGTCAC
The DNA here is from genome assembly GCA_964520075.1 of uncultured Halobacteriales archaeon. Lineage (GTDB taxonomy): Archaea > Halobacteriota > Halobacteria > Halobacteriales > Haloarculaceae > Halovenus. The sequence continues at coordinate 11,121 of CAZFMN010000004.1, forward strand.
CGACCGGGCAGAGCTCGTCGACGACATCGAGGCGGCAATCGCGTACCGTGACCGCCTGCTCGGGAGCCGCGACGAACTGGACTACGAGATCGACGGCGCGGTGCTCACGCTGAACGACCGCGAGGCCTGTGACCGGCTCGGCTACACCGCCCGCGCGCCACGGTGGGCGTTCGCCCACAAGTTCCCCGCCCGCAGCGAGCGCACGACCGTCCGGGATATCCTGGTGCAGGTCGGCCGGACCGGGCGGCTGACACCGGTTGCCCTGCTCGACCCGGTCGAGGTCGGCGGTGTCACCGTCTCGCGTGCCAGCCTCCACAACCCCGGCGAGATCGAGCGCCTCGGTGTCGCCGTCGGCGACGAGGTGCGCATCGAGCGCGCGGGTGACGTCATCCCCGCGGTGACCGAGGTTGTCGAGACCCACAGCGACGACCGGTTCGCGTTTCCCGACCGGTGTCCGGTCTGCGAGACGCCAGTCGAGCGGGACGGCCCGCTCGCGTTCTGCCCGGCGGGGCTGGGCTGTCCGGCACAGCGCGAGGCCGCAATCGAGCACTACGCCAGCCGCGACGCGCTCGACATCGAGGGGCTCGGCGAGGAGCGCATCGCACAGCTGACCGACGCCGGCCTCCTCGAGGAACCCGCCGACCTCTACGAGCTGTCGGTGTTCGAGCTCACGGCGCTGGAGGGCTGGGGCCAGCAGAGCGCGGCGAACCTCCTCGACGAACTCGAGGGCGCACGGGAACCGCCGCTGCCGGCGTTTCTGGTCGCGCTCGGGATTCCGGAGGTGGGCTCGACGACGGCGCGGGCACTCGCCCGCGAATACGGCGAGTTCACCGCGCTGTACGACCCGAGCGAGTTCACCGCGCTGTACGACCCGACCGAGGACTCCGCGGCGCTTCCGGACACCGAGCGCCTGCAGACCGTGCCCGACATCGGCCCGGCGGTTGCGGGTGCGGTCCGGGGCTTTTTTCAGAACGAGCGCAACCGGGCTGCCGTCGACCGCCTGCTGGCACACGTCGACCCCCGGCCGTTCGAGGCCGAACCCGGGGATGCGCTCGACGGAGAGACGTTCGTGTTCACCGGGGCGCTCGACTCGCTCACCCGGAGCGAGGCCGAGGACCTCGTCGAGGACGCCGGCGGGTCCGCCACGGGTAGTGTCTCGGGCAACACCGACTACCTGGTCGTCGGTGACAACCCCGGCCAGCGAAAACGCGACGACGCGGCGGAACACGGTGTCGAGACGCTCTCCGAGACGGCCTTTCTCGACCTGCTCGCCGACAGCGGCATCGAACCGTGAGTCCCCCGTGCGGTCCGTGTCTGCTCCCCCGGTCCGGGCCGACACCCGGCGCACGAACCGGTCGACTCCCGAGACGCGGACAGGCGCGTGCACCCGGACCGGGAGACACGAATCGACCCGTGATCGGACAGACGGGCCGAGACCGTCTCTCCGGGCAGAACATTCATCTCTCCGCAGTTGTCAGAGTGTCACATGTCGTCGGGTGATGACCTGTCGAGTCTGTTGCCGGCCGAACTCGCCTCCGAGCAGTGGGTCGACAGCGGAACGTACCAGAGTGGCACAGTGAGAATCGCCGCGAGCGGTATCCCGGACCTGCGGACCGTGGCCGACAGCGTGGACAGCCTCGGTATCGACGACACCACCGTCGTCGTGACGGGGGACACGCAGGAGTGGACGGTGGGGGTCACAGACGGCGAGGTTGTGTCCGTCGAGCGCACGGAGGGTACCTACACGGTCCGGCGCACGTCTACCGCCGAGCAGTTGCTCTGGGGACTCGGGATAGCGGGTTTCGTGCTCGCCCTCTCCGGGGCGCTGACCGCGGTCGGGGGGTTCGTCGTGGAGACCCCGCTCGGGTTCGTCGACTCCGTCGGTGTCGTTGCCGTCGGCGGGGTCCTGTTCGGTATCGGTGCGGTCGGGTCGCGTGTGGCCCCTGGGGCGACGACCGGCCCGCGGACGGCGACACCGGGCGAGGGAATCGACGGGTTCGACCGACTCGACGACGTGGACCAGGCGGCGCTCGTCGCGTTCGACGACGTGAAGACGGAGCGAAACAGCGCGGTCGAGGCGCTCAGACAGCGCGGGAGTCTCTCGGAGCGGCTGTCCGGAACGGCGTTCAGCTCGTATCTCTTCGCGCTCGCGTTCATCAACTGGGGTGGTGTCGGTGTGCTGGCGCTCGGGGCCGCCCTCGGCGCCCGGAAGCTCCTCGCCGCACTCGGCACCAGCGGTCTGGTGGACCAGATGGAGCCACTCGACAGTGAGCGCGCACAGACGGTCCTGTCCGAGATTCACGAGAACAGCGACCACGACGAGCGGCCAGCACTCGCAACCTACGGGGACCGCACCAGCCCGGTTCACGAGTCGGTGCCGTTCGCGGTCCCACGGACGAACACCATCGTCGTACCGCAGGCGGACGCGAACAGACTCCGGGACGACGAGCTACGGGCCGTCCTCGCTCACGAGTACAAGCATATCGTCTCGCACTATCCGGGGTCGCTCGGGTTCGTGTCGGCTCTTGCCTTCCTGCTGCCGGGGCTTGCAGTCCTGTTCACGGGGCTCTCACCGACCCCCGTCCAGTTCGGTGTCGGGCTGTTCCTGTACTTCGCGTCGTTCAGTCTGGCTATCGGTCTCGTCGTCCGCCGCTGGGAGTGGCAGGCCGACGCGTTCGCCACCGACCACGCACCCCCGCTGGGACTCGCGCGTGCCCTGACCCGTCTCACCGACCGACCGACGCTCGACCGGAACGACCAGACCGTCTTCGCCGACGACCTGAGCGACGTGTACAGCTCGCACCCGATCCCGCACGAGCGGGTCGCCTCGCTGGTCGAGACTGCCGTCGGACGAGGCTGAACACCGCCGTGGTCGGTAGTCGAAGGCTTATACTGGTGACGACCAAACAGAGGGGTATGACCGCACGCACACCACCGACCGGCCAGGAACACCCAGCCCAGTCGCGGCGATGACGAGTGTCGACGACCTCTGGTATCTCGCCGACAGGGCGAGCCAGCAGGCCGAACAGACCTACCACCGGCTCTCGACGGCCCACGAGGGGTATCTCGAGTTCGAGACGACGAAACGCGTCTCCCGCGACCGGTTCCGGACGGTCGCCGAACGCATCCGCGAGAACGGTGCCCCGTACGGCGCACACACGCTCACGCACCGCGAGACCGGCGCGCTGTTGCTGGTGCGCTACGAGGCGCTCGGACTGTGGGTACTGCCCGGCGGCGAGACCGACGGCGGGGAGTCGTTTCGCGCCGCCGCCGAGCGCGAACTCGGCGAGGAGGGGGGTGTCGAGGCCACCTACGACGGTCTCGGGATGCTCGGCCGGGTCACGTTCCACACCGGCGACCACTCGACCTGGGGGGTGTTGCCGCTGTTCGAGGCCCGCGGGCGGGGTGACCCGACCGTGAACGACCCCGACGGCGAGATAACCGACGCCGCCTGGTTCCGTGACCTCCCGCCCGATACGCGTGACCGTGACCAGCTCCTGCGCTGGCGTGACCACCGGCTGTGACCGCTCCGATGTCTGGCTGGTCACGTCCGCACAGCGAGTGCCCGTCTGTTCCGCCGGGTCATCTGAACCGCTGGACGGTGTCCCGGATGGCGTCCTGCTTGTAGTAGCCCGCGACGGAGGCCACGACGACGACCGCGACGAGCGCGAGTGCAACCCCGAGTCGGCCCGATGCGAGTTCCTCGCCAGCGTAGACCGTGACGATGTACGCGGGGAACCGGCCGACGGCGATGACAGCCAGGAAGGTCCGGAGTCGCCAGTCGGTGAGGCCACACAGGAAACAGACCGCGTCGTCCGGGAGACCGGGGATCATCACGAACACGAACAGCCCCGCGATGCCGACCCGGTCGACGAACTCGTCGAACTGGTTCAGGATATCCTCGTGGAGGAGTCGCTCGGCGACAGGCCGACCGAACCGCTTCGTGAGGCTGAACGCGATGGCGCTCCCGACGAGGACGCCGACGAAACTGTATGCGGACCCGGCAACCGGCCCGAAGATGTACCCCGACGCGAGCGCGACCACCTGCCCCGGCACCGGCGCGACGATCACCTGTGCCGCCTGTATCAGGACGATAACCGCCGGCGCGAGGACACCGAACTGGTCGACCCAGGCGCGGAGTCGCTCGGCGTCGAACATGAACGGGGCGTACCGCTGGACCCCGAGCGACAGCAACAACAGTAGCGCGATTACAGCAACCCCTCCGAGGACGCCACGGCGGAGGGCGGTCCGCGACGAGAACACCTGTGTAGACTGCTGGAACATCCTTGCGAACGTGTAGTGACTCCTTTTGCCTCCCTGTTCGTGCTAGGTATCCAGACTCCGATGAGAGCGCTGTACTAGCTATAAAGAGTCAGGGGTCGTCTCCGTCGGGGCCGAACGATGTCGCGCTCGTCGGCGCGCGGTCACCGGATGACCGCCCGTGCATACCTGTCCCTGTGGCTGGACCCGTCTAACTCTTTCCGAGAACCCTCGCGCCACGGGCGACGACGGCGGTTACCCGCGTGTCCGCGTCAGTCCCTGATGACGACGGCGTACACCAGTGCCACGGCGGCCAGGGCGACGGCGACCTTTACTTTCGTAGACATCACGTAGTAGTACACGCCACCGTTGTATAACAGTTCCGGAACGTATCACACTGATTACTGCTGGGGGTCGCTGTCGACCCTTTAGTTCATCCCTGCGCTAAAGCGCGAGGCTTTCCCCCTGTATCTCCGTAACCGTGTCCGCTGGTTCGTAACCGTTTTACTGGTTGTTCCCGCAGTAGTGTACACGGGGCCGGTAGCTCAGTCTGGCAGAGCGACGGGCTCTTAACCCGTCGGTCGCGTGTTCAAATCGCGCCCGGCCCGTGCAGGGAGACGGTGAGCACTGCGAACCGTCGAACGAACCGGCAGGCACGATTCGAACGCAGGGAACACGCAGCGCGAGCGAAGCGAGCGACCGTGTGAGTGAGTGTTCAAATCGCGCCCGGCCCGCTCTGCGGTTCTGGTGTCCTCTGACCTGGAGTAGTCACGCCGCCGGCCCGATTCGACCGGCGAGACATCGGGAGTTGACTGTCTCCCTGCCGTCCGACCGACAGCGACAGCACATCGTGCCCTGCGGTACGGCGTCACCGCGCAGACGACCGTGATACGTTGGTTCTGAACCACAGGAAAGATACCGGACAAGGCTGAAACAGACAGTAACAGGCTCGAAACGGGCACACCTGGTGGTCTGACCGGGAGCCAGACACCCCGACACACGAACGGAGCGGCGTGAGTGACAATGAGCAAACAACCGAGGCAACTCCTGCAGGCGGCGGCGGACAGGGTCGGAAACAGACAGCTGTTGGTGAAGCTACTCGTCTTGCTCCCGGTGGTGGGACTGCTCTACGTGTGGCGGCCGCTCTTTCACCCGGTCATCTACCGGATGGTGTACAGCCCCGGTGGGCTGTACGCGGTCGGTCTCCCGGTGGTGGTGACGGTACTGCTGTATCTGGCCCCGCCGCTGGGCGACGAGGAGGACAGCTCCGCGGGTATCAAGATCGTCCTCGTCGGGGTTACAGTTGCAGTCGGGATCGTTCTCGCGCTGGCGCTGGGCGGACTCGGCGGGGCGTTCGAGGAGAGCCACCTGGCGAACGAGGCGATGGAGAACGCCGACCAGATCGATCGGTTCCCGGAGGTGAACGAGGCGAACCCGCGCATCAAACCGCGGTCGGTGTCGGACACGCAGGCGAGCGGAGCAACGAACTACCCACAGCACGAACTCGGGCCGTCCGACGTGGCGCGAACGGAGAACGGCTCACTGGCGTGGTCCTACGCGATACAGCCGGACCAGTTCCAGAACCGGCTCAACAACAACCAGCGTGGGGTGTTGTTCTCCGATATGACACGCTCGGAGACTGCCATCACCGCCTTCGACGAGATGGAGTTCACTCACGGGCGCGCGATGCTGTTCCACCGGGGTGCGATATGGAACCTGCGCAAGTCTGACTACTGGACACAGTACCGTGACGACCCAATCGAGTTCGTCCACAACGGGTCGGCGTACATGGCGTACCCGAAGGTCGACCACGAGTGGAACCTGTTGCCCGTCCCGCACACCACCCCCAAGTGGGGCGGTGTCGCGCTCGTCCACCAGAACGGGACAATCGAGCAGTTGAGCCCCGACGAGGCGCGGAACCACCCCGTGTTGCAGGGACAGCGGCTCTACCCGCTCTACATGGCCGAGCGGTACGCCAACTCGCTGAAGTACCGAAACGGGATACTCAACCAGTTGCCGGTCGTCGGGAGCTTCGAGGGGGTCGTCGGCCCCGCGTCGATGCCATCCGGCACCGGCAACTCACAGCCGTTCATCGTCGACATGGAGGGCGAGCGCCTGTCGTACATCTACGCGATGGAGCCGGCGGGGAGCGGGAGCGGACTCGCGGAGGTGTGGTTCTTCGACAGTCGAACCGGGACCCCGCGGCAGTTCCGGGTGGACGAGACACTGAAAGGCCCGGAGCGAGCGGTCGACAAGGCCCGCTCCGCGATGCCGGAGGTCTCCTGGGTCGGGACCGGTGACGGCGGGGACGGGAACGCGCGCATCCTCGAACCTGTCGTGACCGTCGTCGAGGGCGAACTGTGGTGGCACGTGAAGGCGGCGGAGGCCGGCGAGGGGTCGCTGCTCGACAACGCGAACATCTTCGTCCGGGCGGGTGAGACAGGGAGCGACGAGCGGGAGATCGTGACCGTCGGTGGCCGGCAGGCGGTGGTCGAGTTCATCTCGGACGGTCCGGACGGGGATATCGGTGGCCCGCCCGATACCGGCACCGGGAACGACACGACCGACATCTCCGCGGACGCCGACCTCGCGGTTGTCGACGGCGAGGTGGTCGTCGAGATCCGCATCGACGGTGCGGTCGTCGACCGCATCCCGCTCCGCGAGGTGATCGGCGAGGACGGGTCCGGCGGCTGAACCTGTGGCTGCCCGGACCGACAGGGCAGGCGGGGTTTCGAGCAGGTCCCCGGGCGAACACGGTCCTCCGGGCCGGACAGAGTGCGCCACTCCAGAGGAGCTGCCGTCGACGCCCCGGTGCGGACCTCGCGGGACTCCCGACAGCGTCGAACGTGCCGTTCCACAGGTGAACCGACGGACGGCGGTGTGAGCCAGGTCACGCCGGGAGCTGTCGCCGACCGGCGCGACGCACTCAGTTTCCCACAGATACAGTTCGCCTGACCACTCCTGGTCGCCTCGGCCGGACGATTTATACAGGCGCCAGACGTAGCGGCGACAACACAGATGGGCTCGACAGGGGACGAGGACGCCGGGGGGCGTGCACAGAGTCAGACGGTGGGGTTCGTCCTCATCATCGGGCTGGTAATCGTCGGCTCACTGCTGGTCGCCGGACTGGGTGCAATCGCCGTCGGGGATACCGAGGAGCAACTCACAGAGGACCGGGCGGAGAAGACGCTCACACAGTTCGACTCGAAGGCAGCGCTGGTGGCGCTCGGCGAGTCCGACTCGCACGACGCCTCCTTCGGGCAGGGTGTCACGGACACCAACCAGCTGACAATGGACCCGGAGGCCGGCTGGCTGAACGTGACAATAACCGACCGGACGACCGGAAACACGGCCGAGGTGATGCGTATCGACGAACTCGGGGCCATCATCTACGAGGGGGAGGAGGTCCAGCTGGCGTACCAGGGCGGCGGGGTCTGGCGCCGGGACCCGCAGGGCGGACAGATGATATCACCGCCCGAGTTCCACTACCGCGGGGAGACACTGACACTCCCGGCGGTCAACGTCTCCGGTGACCCCGTCCTCAACGAGGACGTGACAATCACGCGTGACCGGACAGTCCAGCGGTTCCCCGACCCGTCGAGCGGGTTCGACAACCCCATCCGGGAGAGTGTGGTCAACGTCACGGTGGGCAGTGAGTTCTACCGCGCCTGGGGTGAGTACTTCGAGGAACGCACCGAGGGGCAGGTGACCCTCGACGAGGAGAACGAAACCGCCAGTCTCACACTCGCCTCACCCATCGGCAACGTCACCGCCGAGAGTGTCGTCGCCGGCCAGGCCGCCGGCGGCACACTCCGATTCCAGGGCAACCCTGGCCACCCCTGTCACAGCGGTGGCGGCAGTACCAAAGAGCCCTACACCGACAGCTACAATTCGAGTCAAGGTTCGTACTGTGCACAGTACGAGGAGAGCGAGATAAACTCCGCCGGTGACATCACCTTCGGCGAGGACATCGTGACCGAGTCCGCGTCCGGCGGGGTCCAGGCCAACCTCGTCACCGGCCGGGACGCCAGACTCCACGGGAACGCACCCGTTCACGGGAACATCAGCTACGTCGACAGCTGCACGGTCACACGGGGCGGCGGTCCCGACTGCGAGGACGCACAGGCCAGCGGACCGTACTCGGTCCAGGAGATATCCGAGGTGCAACCGAGTCCACGAATCGACTTCACCATCGAGAACACGGCCGCCCGCGTGTACAGGGACGGCCAGCGTGTCACCCTCGGGCCGTCCGGTCAGACCACCCTCGGAGCAGGCACGTACTACACCGACGAGATCGACCTGAACAACGGAAACGTGCAGTTCGACACTGGTGACGGCGATATCACACTCGTGGTTAACGAGAGTATCAGCCTCGACGGGTCGACGCTGACTGTCACGGGTGACAACGACGCGAACGTCTACGTGAACGGGGGCGGGAGCACCGCCGAGGACCTCGAGGTGGTCGACAGCAGTGTGTCGGCCCCGAACGACGACGCGAGCAAACTGACGGTGCTCGGGCGGAGTAACTTCACGGCGCGCATCGAGGGGTCCTACACCGGCGTCATCTACGCACCCGTCGGCGCGCAGGGTACCGGCTCCGTCGACGTGTTCGGCCACCTCTACGGCGCTGTCGTGACCGGTGACCTGACAGTCGGCGGCACACAGGGGGCCGGTCCCGGCGCTGGCGGCACCGTCCACTGGGACGAGGCGCTCAGCGACCAGCGCGTCGTCCCGCCCGACGAGACCATCATCCGGCTCACCTTCCTCCACATCACGGAGAACCGTATCAGCGTCACCGGATGAACACCCGGTCACCATCGACGCGCGATTCGACCGCCGACATCTGTGCCGGCCAGACGCCAGCGACGCGCGATTCGACCGCCAGCGTCTGATCCGACCGGTCACCATCGACGCGCGATTCGACCGCCGACATCTGTGCCGGCCAGACGCCAGCGACGCGCGATTCGACCGCCAGCGTCTGATCCGACTGGAGGCCGCCGGCGTGTAGCGACTCTCGGCTACAACTTCTGAGAACTGGGCCAAGTGAGTTATGCACGCGGCGGGTGTAGTCGTATACAGAAATGAGACTGTCGCCGCGGAGACACGCAGACGGCGGGCGGGGACAGAGCGAGACAGTCGGGTTCGTCCTGATAATCGGGATGGTGATACTCGGGTCGGTGCTGGTGGCGACGCTGGGGGCGATTGCGCTCGACGGCACCGAGAACCAGTTGACCGAGGACCGGGCGGAGAACGCGCTCACGCAGTTCGACTCGAAGGCGGCGCTGGTGGCGCTCGGCGAGTCCGACTCACACGACGCCTCCTTCGGGTCGGGTGCGACCGACCGTGACGAGATATCTATCGAGGAGGACGCCGGCTGGATGGAGCTGACAATCAGAAACCGGACCACCCAGAATCTGGTGATGACCGAGAACATCACGCTCGGCGCGCTGGTCTACGAGGGGGCCGAATCGCGGCTGGCCTACCAGGGTGGTGGTGTCTGGAGCGAGAACCGGAACGGCGGGGGGATGGTGTCACCCCCGGAGTTTCACTACCGCGAGTCGACGCTGACACTGCCGGCCATCACAGTTGGGGGTGACGCCGTGCTCAACGAGGATGTGACTATCGAGCGGAACTTCAGCCGGGTCGTGTTCCCGGACCCGAGCGACGCGGAGTTGACCAACCCGCTGTCGAACCACATCGTCAACGTCACCGTGGGCAGTGATTTCTACCGTGGGTGGGGCGAGTACTTCACCGACCGGACGGAGGGTGAGGTCGAACTGAACGACACCGCCGGGACGGCGCGGCTGACCCTGGTCACACCGGTCGGTGAGGTCACCGTCGAGGGTGCACTCGCCGGACAGGAGTCCGCCGGCGAACTCCTCGTCCAGGGGAACCCCCACCACCCCTGCAGCAACTCCGGCTCGCACCCCCCGTACATCGACACGTTCAATTCCAGTCAGGGCTCGTACTGCAGCCAGTACGACCCCGACGAGACAAGCGCCAGTGACGAACTCGTCTTCGGCGGCGACATCACAACGTCGGCCAGCGCCGGCGAGATACAGGCCGACCTGGTCTCCGGCGGCGAGATGGAGCTGGCCGGCCAGATGGACTACTACGGCAACTTCAGCTACACCGACGGCTGCCGGGTGAAGACCGGTCCAGCGAACGACTGCGAGGACGCACAGGAACCCGGCTACACCACCGAGGTAATCGACGGTGTCGAGCCGAGCGACTCGGCGACGTTCGTCATCGAGCGGGCCGTCGCCCAGTTCCGCAACGGCAACAGTCCGATCAGCCTGAACGACGGTGACAGCCTGACCGCCGGCGAGTACTACCTTGAGGAGATGGACCTCGACGGCGACGACGTGACCCTCGACACGACCGACGGTGACATCTCGGTCGCTGTCAACGGGTCGATGACCCTGGAGGGGGGGTCGAATCTCAGCGTCGAGGGCCCCGGTCAGGTCGACATCTACGTCAACGGCACCACGAGCGGTGACGACCTGACGGTGAGAGATAGCGACGTGTTCGTTCCCTCGAACAACGCGACACAGCTGACGGTGCTCGGGAAGGAGAACTTCACCGGTAGTGTTGTCGACGAGGCGCAGTACACGGGTGTCATCTACGCGCCGGCCGGCGAGGACGGAGACGGCGAGGTTGTCATCGACCGGAAGGGGACGGTGTTCGGTGCTGTGGTCACCGGTGACATGATACTCGGCGAGCCGTCCGGCGGTGTCGGTGCCTCGGTCCACTTCGACACACAGCTCGAGGACCAGCAGGTCGTCCCGCCGAGTCTGACAATCATCCCCGTTACCTTCCTGCACATCACGGAGAACCGCATCTCGGTCTCCGGCTGAGACTCGGCCCCGGAAAACGGCTTTGTGTGCGGCACCCGTACGCTCGCGTGTGACGACAACGCCAGCCCCGTCGCCCGGATTGCAGCTCCGGCAGGCACGGTCCGGTGACCTGCCGACGATTCACCGCATCGAGCAGTCGGTGTTTCCCCAGCCCTGGCCCGCCGGGGTGTTCGACCAGTACCTCGGTCGGCCGGGCTTTCTGGTCGCCGAGGACGGCGCCGTCGTCGGCTACATCGTCGCCGACGTGGTCGAGAGCCACGACCGCACGCTCGGCCACGTGAAAGACCTCGCGGTCAGAGCCGACCGGCGGCGCGAGGGGATCGCCTCCGGACTGCTCTCGCGTGCGCTCGAGGTGCTCTCGGTCCGTGCCGACTCGGTCAAACTCGAGGTGCGAGCGGGCAACAGCGGCGCCATCGACCTCTACCGCCGCCACGGGTTCAGCTACAGGCGACGACTCGGCGGCTACTACGCCGACGGCGAGGACGCGCTCGTGCTCGTGCGCCCGGTGTGACCTGCCCTGCCCCGATTCGACTCCCATCTGACCGGACCGACACCGACTTTTTCTGGGTAGAGGAGACCAGCCCGCACGGGACCAGCGCGGGATTGTCGGTCCGGGTGGCACAGAGGCCCGTGTTGAACCGACACGGACTTTCCAATCCGGATAGAACAGTAGGTGTGACAGCGAGCGGTGGCCGCGACCGGGTCGTGCTCTCGGCGGTGGTGTTCGCCGTGCTGTTCGCCCAGGTGCTCCTGTACCCCGGGATTCCGGACCTGGTGTCGGCGCTCGGCGCGACACCGGCCGACTGGGCCGGCGGTGTCGACGAGGTGCTCGACGCCGGGATGTGGTTCCTGACCGCCGAGTTCCTCGGGTTCGTCCTGTTCGCCGGGGTGTGGGGGGCCGTGAGCGACGCCTTCGGGAGACGGACGCCGCTGGTGGTCGCCGGCGCGCTCGGCGGTGCGGTCGGTTACCTGGCGCTCCCGGTGCTGGCGGCGCTCGAACTCCCCTACGCGGTGGTGCTTCTCGTTCGCTTCCTCCAGGGGGCGGCCACGATCGGCGCGCTCTCGCTCGCCATCACCACCCTGATGGACCTGCCGGGCGGGCACGGCCGGAACATGGGTGCGGCGGGGCTCGCCATCGGCGCGGGAACGGGGCTGGGCGCGCCGGTCGGCGGACAGCTGTACGGGCTCGGCCCGCTGGTGCCGGTGCAGGCGGCCACGGTGGCGCTGGCCGGGGCCGGTCTGCTCGCGGCCCTCGCGACCGACCGGAGCCCGGGCGACACCGACAGCTCGCTGGGGGCACTCACACGGGTCCGGGACCGACCGGCGCTCGCGGTGCCGTACGCGTTCGGGTTCGTCGACCGGCTCACGGCCGGTTTCTTCGCGCTCGTCGGCACCGTCTACTTCCAGTCGGAGCTCGGACTCGGGCTGGGTCCCGCCGACACGGGTCTGTTACTCAGCGCGTTCTTCGTGCCGTTCGCCCTGTTGCAGTACCCGCTCGGTCGGCTCTCCGACACGGTCGGTCGGGTCCTCCCCGTCGCCGCGGGGTCACTGGTCTACGGTGTCGCGGTGGTCGGGGTGTTCTACGCGCCCTCCCTGCGGGTGACGGCGCTGGCGATGGTGACCGTGGGGGTGCTGGGCGCGCTCGTCGCGCCCGCGACGATGGCACTCGTCTCCGACCTCGCGACGGCGGACCACCGTGGCGCCGCGATGGGCGGGTTCAACATCGCCGGGAGTCTCGGCTTCCTCGCCGGTATCGTCGTCGGCGCGAGCGTCGCCGCCACCGCCGGATTCGAGGCCGCGTTCCTCGTCGTGGGTCTCTCCGAGGTGGTGATCGCCGTTGCCGCCGTTCCCCTCCTGCTCCGGCTGGACGTGCCGACTGTAACCTGGCTCGACGCCGAGTGAGCGACGACCCCTCGATGAGCACCGTCACGGTCACCTCGTCGTCGTCGGTGGTGACGGTGACCGGCAGCGCACCGGTGCTGGCAGCCGAGACGGTGACAGTCCGCTCGCGTTGCTCGTCGGCGTCGAGTGTCAGCGACTCGCTCCGTATCTGCTCGTCACTGGCGCTGACACGGACCTGCTGTGTGTCCTCGAGGTCGCCCTCGTTTCTGACCGTCCAGGTGACGGTCACCTCCTCGCTGACGGCCGCCGTCTCCGGGGCCTCGGCCGTGACGGTGAACGTGGCCGGTTCGGGGTCGCTGCCGAAACAGCCCGCCAGCGCCACGGCAAGTGCCGCGCCCGCGGACCGGAGCGCCCGCCGCCGCGTGCGGTGCATTGCCGGAGAGAACGCCGGACAGCCGCATAACTCTTTCCAGCCGCGAGCAGGACGACCGGTGTCACGGCCGTCGCCGATACCGCGTGACGGTCTCCACGGTGACGTGCGCACTGTTCCCGGGATGCAAAGACTAAATGCGTCCACGGCAAAGTAGGCTTAATGAACGGGAACCGGTTCGGGCGACTGTTCCAGCTCACGACGTTCGGTGAGTCACACGGCGAGGCGATGGGCTGTACGGTGTCGGGCTGTCCGGCGGGTGTCGAGCTCTCGGCGGCGGACATACAGGCGGAACTCGACCGTCGCAAGCCCGGCCAGTCGATGATAACCACCTCCCGGGGAGAGCCGGACAGGGTCGAGATACAGTCGGGCACACAGGACGGCTACACGACGGGCACCCCCATCGGGATGGTCATCCAGAACAAGGACGCCCGCTCGGGCAAGTACGAGCCGTTCGTGACCGCACCCCGGCCCTCGCACGGCGATTTCACCTACTCGGCGAAGTTCGGCACGCGCAACTGGGGTGGCGGTGGCCGCTCCTCGGCCCGCGAGACGGTCAACTGGGTCGCCGCCGGCGCGATTGCAAAGCGCGTGCTGGCGGAGAGCGAGTACGACATCCGCGTGAAAGCCCACGTCAATCAGGTCGGGGATATCCGCGCGCCGGCGGTGAGTTTCGAGGAGATGCTCGAACACACGGAGGAAAACGAGGTGCGGTGTGCACACCCGGAGACCGCAGAGCGGATGCGCGAGGCAATCGACGAGTACCAGCGCGAGGGCGACTCCATCGGTGGGTCGGTCGCCTTCGAGTGCCGGGGGGTCCCCCGCGGGCTGGGTGCGCCGCGGTTCGACTCGTTTCCCGCCCGCCTCGGGCAGGCGATCTTCTCGATTCCGGCGACCAGCGGGTTCCAGTTCGGAAAGGGCCGGGAGGTGCGTGAGATGCGGGGCAGCGAGCGCAACGAGGACTGGACGCTCGCCGACGGACGCTCCGAGACGGTCGCCGAGGAGGGTGACCCGGTGCCCGTCGGCAACGACCACGGTGGCCTGCAGGGTGGTATCACGACGGGACAGCCGGTCTACGGCGAGGCCACCTGGCACGCTCCGACGAGCATCCCGAAGACACAGGAGACCGTCGACTGGGAGACCGACGAGCAAAAGGAGATCACCGTCGTCGGCCGGCACGACCCGGTGTTGATGCCGCGTGCGGTGCCCGTCGTGGAGGCGATGCTCCGCGTGACGATCCTGGATTTCATGCTGCTGGGCGGGCGCATCAACCCGGACCGAATCGACGACCGCCCCGGCAGTTACGACACCGACTACCACCCGCGGAGCCCCGTCGACGACCCCGACGACGCCGACACGCGGGCCGACACGGTCGACGAGCGCGAGGGGCGTCGGTGAGCCGATGCCGGAGCCGGTGTTCACGACGGTCGGGTGGTCTCGGAGACGTACACCGGACTCGCCCCGTTCCAGCCCGACCGCGGCGCGGAACCGCTGGAGCGGCGCTACACGAACGAGGCCTCGTCGTTTCTCGAACGCCGGGGCCCGCGGGTGCACTACCGTGACGAGGGACCGCGCGACGGGCCGGTGCTGGTCGCGCTTCACGGGGCCTCCTCCTCGCTACACACCCGGAACGGGTGGGCCGAGCATCTGACCGAGGAGGTGCGACTGGTCTGGCTCGACGTGCCGGGGTTCGGGCTGACCGGTCCCCGCGACGGCCGGCAGACCCTGCGGAACCTGGTGCGCACCGTGGGAGCGCCGTGTGACGAACTCGGGCTGGAGCGGGTGGCGGTCGCGGGTAACTCGTTGGGTGGTGCAGCCTGGCGTCTCGCCGTCGAGCGGCCCGACCTGGTCGAGCGACCGCGACCGACAGCCTGGGGCAGGTGTCCCCTCGTGCCTGTGACCGACGCTCTGTCGGTCGCGTGCTGGGTCGACAATCCGGCGACCCGGTGTGATAGCGTCGTGATTATATATCTTATATTCTCTCCCTGTGTAGAAACACTCAATAATACCTACCACATAACAAGGGAAAGACGCATGAGAGAGACTGTCCAGCACGGGCGCTCGCGGGGAGGGTGTGACACTGTATATCATCGAGCATGGAGAGTTGGTGCGAGAGGGGGAGACGTTCGTCGGGAGGGGGTCGCTCCGGTGGAGAGGGGGGGGCAGTAGCGTGGTGCTGTCGCCGCTGGCGGCAGGTGTCGCGCTCGCGGGGTCGGTGGCGGACGGGGTTTACAGCGAACTCGTTCCGCTCCAGCCCGACCGGTCGAGGCGAACGCTGGAGCGGCGCTACACGAGCGAGTCCTCGTCGTTTCTCCACCTCGACGACGCCCGCGTACACTACCGCGACGAGGGACCGCCCGATGCGCCGACACTGCTCTGTCTACACGGGACGGCCTCGTCGTTGCACACCTGGGACGGGTGGGCCGACAGACTCGCCGGAGACTACCGTGTGGTTCGGCTCGACATGCCGGGATTCGGGCTGACCGGTCCCCGGGAGCGCCGC
This sequence comes from uncultured Halobacteriales archaeon, assembly GCA_964520075.1. Classification (GTDB taxonomy): domain Archaea; phylum Halobacteriota; class Halobacteria; order Halobacteriales; family Haloarculaceae; genus Halovenus. The sequence continues at coordinate 27,013 of CAZFMN010000004.1, forward strand.
CACACGGTGGCGGGACTCGTCCAGTCGGTATCGACGCTGTGTACCGAACTCGGACTGGAGGATGTCACCGTCGCGGGCAACTCGCTGGGTGGTGGTGTCGCGTGGCGACTGGGCGTCGCGCGGCCCGACCTGGTCTCGCGGCTCGTCCTGGTCGACCCGGGGGGTGCGACCCTGCTCTCGTACATCGCGCGTCACTACCGCACACTCGGCACCGACATCCTGACCCGGTACGCGACACCGCGGATAGCGGTCCGGATGCTGCTGCGCGACGCCTACGGCGACCGCTCGAAGCTGACAGCCGACCTGGTCCAGCGCTACTACGACCTGCTGTTGCGCCGCGGCAACCGCCGGGCGGTCATCGAACTCGCGAGCAACTACCGCGAGGACCACTTCCCCGAGACCCGGCCGCCGCCGGCCTCCGGCGGGGCGGTGCTCCCCTCGAGCTGTGAGCCCTCGCCGAGTGTTCTCGACGGGTACGACATCTCTGAGGTGTCGGTCCCGACACTGTTCCAGTGGGGGGCCGAGGACACCTGGCTCCCCGCGTCGTTCGGCCGCGCCCTCGCCGAACGGGTCGAGGGCTCCCGCTTTGTCGCCTACGACGGTGTCGGACACGTCCCGATGGAGGAGGCACCCGACCGTACCGCCGCCGATGTCGCCGCGTTCCTCCGGGAGACACGACCCGCCGCCGTGCGACCCTGACCGCCTGCCTCGCGGTGAAGCGTAGCGCCTACTACGCTGCGGGACGACCCACAGATATGGACGCGTCGGACTCCGACAGCGACGACACCGGGCGGTCGTCTCCGGGCGAGGACACCACGGATGTCGACGCCGACACC
>CAZFMN010000004.1:27948-49310 GCA_964520075.1 uncultured Halobacteriales archaeon
CCGGCGAGGGCGAGCGCAACGATACCGGCGAGGGCGAGCGCAACGACGACGGCCAACGCGACGACGCCAGCGACGGGTCCACCGACACCGGAGCGGCGGACGTCCCGGAGCCGACCGCCCAGTCGGCGGCATTGCGTCGCCAGCAGCAGTACGTCGGCGTCGGTGGCGCACTCGTGGCCGGAATCGCGTTCGGCGTCGGCACGCTCCAGCGGTTCCCCGACACCCCGGTGCTTGCGGCGCTCGCGGGTCTGGCCGGTACCGCGCTGGTGCTGTGGCTCGTCCGGAAGAGCATCTTCCCCGGTGAACCTGCCGCCTGACACGTGGAAACAGGAGAGGAGGGGCTTGAACGCCCCTGCGTGTGACACTACGGAGCCATATGGCTCCACAAAGTACTTATGCCTCTACGCTAATAAACTGTTTGATGGATATACGACACGTTACGGGGTGTCGAGTACCGTGTCGATGTCGACGTTTCGCTCGAGCAGTGCGGCCATCCGTTCGACAGTTTCGGGGCGCTGGGTGCGTCCGGAGCGCAGGAGCCGCTCGGTGCGGTCGACGGTGGTCCGGGTCTCGCCCTCGACGAGCAACACGGGGACACCCTCGTCGCTGGCCCGTCCGAGGACGGCGTTCGAGGGGCGGTAGCCGCCGGTGAGCACGAGACAGACGACACCGGAGGCCTCGAGGGCTGCCGTCTGCATCTCCGGGCGGTCACCGCCGGTGATGACCGCGGCACCGCGGGTCCGTCGGAACGCGGTCAGGGCGGTGTTCGCGCTCATCGCGCCGACCGCGAACCGCTCGATACGCCGGTCGGTGCCGACACCGCCGGTCAACAGCTCCGCCCCGAGGCTGTCGGCCAGTTCGGCCACCGTGACACCGGCCATGCTCTCGTCGTGTGGCACCGTGCCGAGGCTGTCGATGCCGCGGCCGTCGAGAAACGGCATCACGTCGTCGGTCAACTCCTCGACGGCCGGCGCCGAGATGTCGTTGTACAGCACGCCCGCCAGCCGGTCACCGATTGCGCCGGCCGCCTCGAGGATGCTGTCGACATCGCGTGGCTCGCTGTAGTGGCTGACCAGCAACACCTCGGCGTCGAGCAACGCGGCCACATCGGGGTCGGTCAGCTCGACGATACCACCCGTTGCGAGGCGGTCACCGCCCTCCAGGATGGTCAGGTCCGCGTCGGCCGCACACTCGTCGACGGCGTCGGCGATGCGCTCACGCAGCTGTGCCGGCCTCTCGCGGCCGCGGATCGCCTCGCGGACGAACGTCGGCGAGTACACCACCGGCTCGAGTTCGTGCATCTCCGCGTCCAGACCGAGCACCCGCCGGGCCAGCGCCGGGTCCTGGTCGCGTGTCTTGCCGAGGGTGCTCTCGGGGCTGGTGCCTTTCGGTTTCATGTAGCTGACCGTCGCACCGCGCTCGCTCGCGAGTTTCGCCAGCGCGATAGCGATTGCGGTCTTTCCTGTGCCGTCCTCGGTCGAGGTGACGAGTAGTCTGGTCATTGTCTCTCCGGGTCGAGTGTGAGCCGCAGGTCGACCGCCACGACGCCTGCTGGCAGCGCGACGACCGGGTTGATGTCGAGCTCCGCTATCTCGGGAAAGTCGGTGACGAGCTGTGAGACCCGCTGGACTGTCTCGACGAGCGCGTCCACGTCGGCGGGGTCGCGTCCCCGTGCGCCATACAGCAGCGGCATCGAGTCGAGGTCCTCGAACATCCCGCGGATCTCGGGCTCGGAGACGGGGGCGACACGGAACGCGGTGTCCTCCATCACCTCGACGAAGATGCCACCCAGTCCGACCATCACGAGCGGGCCGAACTGTGGGTCCCTGGTGACGCCGACAATCACCTCCGTGCCCGCCTCGAGGTCGACGAGCTCCTGCACCTGCACACCAAGCACCGTCGCGTCGGGCTGGTAGTTTCGCGCACGGACCACGAGGTCCTCGTAGGTGTCCGCGACCGCGTCCGGCGGGACACCCACCTCGATGCCACCGATATCGGATTTGTGACTGATATCCGGGCTGACGATCTTCATCACCACGTCACCACCGAGGCTCGCGGCGACCTCCTCTGCCTCGGCCGGACTGTCGACGACGGTCCCCTCGGGTGTCGGAATCCCGTACGCCTCCAGCAGTGCCATCGCCTCCACGCCGAGCAGTGTCCGTCCGTGCTCCGTGGCGTCGGCCAGCACCGCCGCCGCCCGCTCGCGGTCGACATCGAACGCCGCGGGCGGGGTGTACTCCCGGCTCTGGACTGTCGCGTACGTCTCGAGCGCGTCGAGTGCGCCGACGGCACGCGCCGGGTCGAAGTACGTCGGGATGCCCGCCTCGGCGAGTGTCGACGCCGCCGACGCCGTCGAGGACCCACCCATCAGCGTCGCCGCGACGGGCACCCCGTGGCTCTGCTGCAGTCGGGTGACGGCCTCGGCCAGCGCGTCGAACGAGAGCGTCGCGGTCGGACAGGCAACCACGACCGCCATCCCGACACTGTCGTCACCGAGCACGATGTCCAGCCCGTCGGCGAACCGCTCGACAGACGCGTCGCCGAGTATGTCGACCGGGTTGCCGACGGCCGCGGCCGGTGGCAGCAGCTCCCGGAGACCGTTGCGGGTGTCGCCCCCGAGCTCCGCGAGGTCGAGCGCCGCGTCCCCGACGGCGTCGGTCGTCATCACGCCGGGGCCGCCGGCGTTCGTGACAATCGCAACCCCGCCGGTCTCGGGGGGCGGCTGTCCGGCGAGCATCGCGGCGTAGTCGAACAGCTCCTGCACGGAGTCGGCCCGGAGCACACCGGCCTGTGACAGCCCCGCCCGGTAGGCCGCCTCACTGCCCGCCATCGCGCCGGTGTGGGAGGCCGCCGCCGACGCGCCCGCCTCCGTGCGACCGGACTTCACCACCACGACCGGCGTCTCCGCGGTCACCTCGCGGGCCGTCTCGACGAACGACCGACCGTCACCGATATCCTCCAGGTAGCCGAGCACGACGTCTGTCCCGTCGTCGGTACCCCACTCGCGCACGAAGTCACTCTCGTCGAGGACCGCCTTGTTGCCGAGCGAGACGACGTGACGAAAGCCGAGCGCGCGGTCGGCGGCCCAGTCGAGCACCGCCGTGACGAACGCCCCCGACTGGCTCATGAACGACACCGCGCCGGGGTCGGCGTTGCGCGGTCCGAACGTGGCGTTCATCCCGACGGGTGTGCTCAGCAGGCCCAGCGAGTTCGGCCCGACGAGGTCGATATCGTGCTCGGCCGCTATCTCGCGGAGTTCCCGCTCGCGGGCGGCCTCGCCGGCCTCGCTGAACCCCGCCGTGATGACGACCACACTCCCGATGCCCGCCCGGCCCGCGCTCCGGACCACCTCGACAGCAACCGCCGGCGGCACCACCACCACCGCGAGGTCGGCGTCGGTCGCACGGACATCGTCGTAGCAGGGCAACCCGAGCACCGTCTCGCTGTTCGGGTTCACCGCGAGCACCTCTCCGTCGAACGCCTCGAGAAGGTTGGCCGTCACCGCGCGACCGACACTCCCTGCCTCCTCGGAGGCCCCGACCACGGCGACCCGGTCCGGCGCGAACAGCGTCTCTAGCTCGCCCATCGGTCTCCGGTTGGATTGCCCCCCGGATATAGCTACTGGCACGTCTGTCGGGTCGTGTTCAGATATCAGTCCGCGGACGCCGCGGGTGTCTCCCCGGGTGCACCGCCCGACGGGAGCAGTTCGGCGCGGTACAGCCCCACCATCACGGCGCTGACGAGGACGACCGCGACGGCGAGTCCACGGAACAGGGGCGTGTAGCCGAACCCCCGCGAGACGGCGAGGCCAATCGTCCCGGAGCCGAGCGCCTGTATCGACATCATCGTCGCTGAGAAGGTGGCGTACGCGCTCGCCCGGTGGCGGTCGGGCAGTGCCGACAGCGTGTACGTGTCGATTGCGGGGAACAGCGAGTGGATCGAGTAGCCGACCACCAGACTGACCCCGGCGATTGCGAGGACACCCTCGACGAGTGTGAGCGCGACCACCGAGAGGGCGAAGGTGAGGACGATACCGAGCAACAGCGGCACGTTCGGCACGCGGTCGGCGAGCACCCCGGTCAGGAAAAACGCCGGCACCCCGGCGGCGAACATCAGCGACAGCAACAGCCGGCCCGTCTCGGGGTCGATACCCTTCACGACCGCCAGGTAATCGCCGTAGAGGTTGAACAGACCGTTCCAGAGGAAGCCCGCGGAGCCGACAAAGGCGATGCCGGTGAGGATGACCGGCCACTGTGCCCGGGCGGCCGCGAGCAGACTGCGGTCCTCACTGCCGGCCTCGGGCAGCTCTGTCCGCCGACTCGCGTACACGAGTGTGAGTGTCGTCACCGCGGCCACGATGGCGATACCGAAGAAGGTGTGTCGCCAGTTGCCCACGAGCAGGATGGCGCTCAGCCCGACCGGTGCGCCGACGGCGGCCACCTGACTGGCGGTGCCGTGGATGCCGATGGCCCGGCCCACACCCTCGGGAAACAGCTCACTCACCAGCGGGTTGGCCGCGATGAAGTACACGCCGCTAGACAGCCCCATCAGGAACGCGCCGACGACGAGGTGTGCCGGCGAGGCTGCGAACCCGGTAAACGCCGACGTGACGACGAGCAGCGCACCCGTTCCCGCGATGACCCGGTGTCGGCGGACCCGGGTCAGGAGATAGCCGGTCGGCAGTCGCGGTGCGGCGCTACCGAGCCACGCGGCGCTGGTGACGACACCGAGTGTCGCGGTCTGGACACCGAAATCGGCCGCGGCCGGCTGGATGAGTGGTGCGAACACGACCCTCGCAAGGTTCGCCAGGAACACCATCCCACACAGCGACGCGAACAGTTCGCGGCGGGACACGTCTCACTGTCTGTAGGATGCCTGCGTGCTTGAATGACTCGACTCCAGGGCGGCATCCGCGTCGACTGTGGATACGGCCCCGGCTATCGGGTGTTCGCCTTCGAAAAATGTGGGGGTCTACTGACGGAGGTCAGACTGCGGGGCGAGCGCCGGAGACAACGCGTTACTCGTCGTCGCCGCCGTCGGTCAACAGCTCGCTCTCGACGCTCGCCTCGTCATTCAGGAACGACGGGTCACTCTCGGCTTCGAGTTCGTCCGGGCCGTCGTTGTCCTCAGCCAGTTCATCGTGGTCGTGTGGGAAGTATCCATGGCACATAGCATCTGTGCAAGGGTTCGTGTTAACTTTAATCTGTCGGGCGGGACACCCGGGCGTGCCGGACGACGACAGGTGACAGAACCGCAGGACTGCGACGTGACGCGCCGACGTAGCAACTGAGCGGTGGTGACCGTGTCCACTCGGGGTTTCCCGGTCCGAATCGGCGAGAACGTGGTCACCAGCGAGACCCGTGTCACATCTGCGTAAAGAGGTAGGCACCGAGTGCTATCCCCGCGATGGTGGCCACCACACCGGCCCCCATCAGGAGTTGCCCGCGGGATTCGTCGTACTGTGTGTACATCTTGTATCCAGCGTATATGCTGACCCCGCCGAACACCGGCGGAAGAAACACGACTGCGAGGAGTGCCGTGACGACGCTGATACCGGTCAACGTCCCCTTGCTGAACCGCGGTGCGGCACCACCCCGGGTGGCAGGGCCACGACCGGTGCCTGACGGTCTCTTTGCACCCGACTCCGGCAGTCGTCGACCGTGCTCGCGTTCCTGCCGACCACGGGTTGCCTGCTCCTGCTGTCCTCGCTGGTTCGACCGACCGGCCCCGGCGTCCTCGGACAGCGTCTGTCCACACTCCGGGCAGAAGTTGTCCTGTGGATACACCGCCGCTCCACACGACGGACAGTTTGGCATGTGGTGTGTTGTCTACTACTCGATAAAAAGATTGTGCCACCGGGCGTCTCGCGCCAGTCGACTGTCGGACGGGCAACCGGGCACCACCATCACTTTGAGGATAGCCCCCGAAGAACAGGTATGCGCATCGAGTACGACCGAGATACGTGTATCGGGATGTTCCAGTGTGTCGCGGCGTGGGACGAGTTCGAGCGCGACGAGGACGCCGGAAAGGCGGTGCTGGCCGACAGCGAGGAGGTCGAACCGGACCTGTTCGCCCGCGAGGTGCCCGAGGACGCCGAACTGGACGCGAAGTTCGCCGCCCGGAGCTGCCCTGTCGACGCCATCAGGGTCTACGACGACGACGGCGAACAGCTCGTCCCGTGAGCCCCGTGTCCCCCGGTCCCGACCAGGGGACGTCTCCACGTCGACCACCAGGCGGATGCGGGTACTGTGACCGTACACGTGTGTCCGGACCCTGCACCAGACACAAAGGCTCTTTTTCCGTCGCCCCCTACGTGTAAGTACATGGATGACCACGACGACGAGATGTTCTGCCCGTCGTGTGGCGAGCGGATGCGCCGGTCTGCGAACTTCTGTCCGAACTGTGGCGAGTCGAACGGGAAACAGGCTGGCGCCCGCTGGGGGCCGGACCCGGACCCGGACCCCGACGGGCACAGTCCCGGCGCGGGAGAGCGCCGGACGGCGCGCACGGGACCGACCCCGACACCGGAGGGGGCCGGCGGCGTCGGCCACGGCGGACCGGGCGGACAGGCGACACGACAGGGGTACGAACCCCGCGAGCAACCGCCGGCCGACCCGGACATCCCCTGGCGGTCGTACCTGCCGGCCACGGCCAGACGTGTCGACCCGCCTACCTGGCGTGTCGTCGGCGGCGCCATCGGTCTCGGACTGCTCGGCTTTCTGATACTGGCTGTCGTCTCACTGGTCGCCGGTGGCATCGGGTTCGCTGCCGGGCTCTCGGTGCCGGTAGTGCTTCTCGGCGGGACCGTCATCGGCCAGTACATCGGCTTCGCGGGGCTGTCGGTGTGGTATCTCAGGTACCGCGGACTCGACTGGGAGAGCGTTCGCGGCTATCTCGGCATCCGCAGACCGTCACTCCGACAGCTCGGGCTCGTCCTGCTGTCCTGGCTGGCCATCATCATGGGTGCCATCATCGTCACCGTGGGCGCCCAACTCATCACCGAACTGCTCGGCTCCGGTCAACCCGGCGAGGCCGAGCAGGGCATCACGGAGGTGCTCGCGGACAACCCCGAGTTCGTCCCCCTCGCCATCGTGATCATGTTCCTGGTGGTCGGTCCCTGCGAGGAGATTCTCTTCCGGGGCATCGTCCAGGGACGGCTCCGCGAACATCTCTCCGCCGCCCCCGCAATCGGTATCACGTCGGTGTTTTTCGCCGTGCTCCACGTCGGCGGTATCGGCGGGAGTCTGCAGGGGACCATTATCGCGGTGTCGGTGCTGGCCGTCACGGCCACCGTGCTCGGGTCGCTCTACGAGTACACGCAGAATCTCGTCGTCGTCGCGCTGTTGCACGGGTTCCACAACTCGATGATCGTGCTGTTCATCTACATCGGCGGCGTGACAAACACCGAGGGGGCGGCCGTGCTGACACCGCTGGCCGGCGCGCTCCCGCTCTGAGGCGGCGCTCGCCCGCCAGTCACCGACGCTCACAGGAGCTGTTCTAGCTGGTGTCGCCGCGCATCGAGGTCGACCTCCGGGTCGGTGTCGGGGTCGCCGGCCAGCCGCGACAGCACGAGCAGCGGGTCGACCCCGGCCCGCTCGGCGCGTTCGAGCAGGGCGGCGATCTCCGAGCGGTAGACCGCGAGCTCGTCGAGCAGACCGAGCAGGAGTGCCATCGGCACCGCCGCATCGGGGTCGGTCGGGAACGTCCTGTGAATCCGCTCGAAGGCCGGCTCCCCCGGCGGGTCCGTCGCCGGCTGGAGGCCGAGACAGCCCGGACACAGCCCGACGACGGTCTCGGTGCCGGGGACGAACTCCCGGAGCGGCTCCGGCACCGCGAACGCCACCGGCTGAGCCCCGCAGTCTGGACAGTCCATACCCACGATACTGGAGCCACGAACAAACACCTTGCCACCGCGTCGGTGCCACACCGCGCCGCACTACAGCACCGATTCCGTCCGACACGGGCTGCTGTCTCGCTACGCGGTTGCCTCGGGCAGCGGCTCGATTGCGATATCCATCTCGATGTCCTCGACCGCCCAGGTCTGGCGGTGGCCGTCCTCGACGGTTCCGAACTCGGCGGCGCGGACCTCGCGGGCGACGAGCTCCTCGTGGCGGGAGATGAGCCCGGAGATGCGCTCCTCACCGGTGTCGAGTTCGACCCGGATCTCGGCCTCCAGGTCGAGGTCGAGCTCCTTTCGCATCTCCTGGACCCGTCGGATGACCTCGCGGGCGTACCCCTCGCTCTCGATATCCTCTGTCACGCTGGTGTCGACGTAGACGACGCCCTCGCCGTCGAGCGCCTCGAACGCCGAGGCGGTCACGGCCTCGGGGGTCTCCGTGACGAACGTCACCATCTCCTCGTCGAGGTCGACCGACAGACCGGTCGCGTCGGCGACACTCGCCTCCAGCGCCTCGACTGTCGGCTCGGTGACACTCGCACCGTTGAGTGCGTCGACGATCCGTCCGGCGTCGCTCCCGAACTCGGGGCCGAGCAGGCTCATGTCCGCCTCCGCGGAGTAGCGGAGCCGGTCCCACCGGGTGTCGGGGCCGACCACGTCGAGTTCACGCGCGTTCAGTCGCTCGCAGACGAGGTCACGCCGGGCGTCGACAGCCGCCGCGAGAGTCGTGCTGTCCACGTCGACGATTACCCGCGGGACCGGCCAGCGGAGCTTGCGCTCGGCGCGCTGGCGGGCGTTCGACCCCGCCTCCTCGACGGCACGCACCGTCGCGATCTCCGCCTCGAGGCTCTCGTCTCGCCGGTCCCCGAGCGGGTCGGGCCAGTCGGCCATGTGGACCGTCGGGTGGCCCGTCTCGCCGGTGAGCGCGCCGTACAGCTCCTCGGTGGCCAGCGGTGCAAAGGGCGCGAGCATCGTCACCGTGTCCGCGAGCACCCGGTACAGCGTGGCGTAGGCCGCCCGCTTGGAGGGCGACTCCGACTCCGCCCACATCCGCTCGCGGACCTCCTGCACGTAGAACCGGGAGACGTCCTCGACGACAAACTCGAGCAGCGTCTCGACCGCGCGGTCGTTCTCGTAGCGCTCCATCGCGTCAGTGACCTCGTCGACGGTGCTCGCGAGACGGGAGAGCACCCACTCGTCGACGGTTTCGAGGTCGTCGGCGACGGCCGCGACGGAGGTGGCGTCGGGGTCGAACCCGTCGGCGGCCATGTACGGCAGCGGGAACCGGACGACGTTCCAGAGGATGTTCAGCCGGCGCTGCATCTTCTCGGTGCGCTCCCAGGAGAAGTTCATATCCTCCCCGCGGGGTGTGACCGACAGCAGGAACAGCCGCATCGGGTCCGTGCCGTACTCCTCGATGACATCGTCGGGGTCGATGCGGATGTCCCTGGATTTGGACATCGCGCGGCCGTCGGGCATCAGCGCGTGACCGTGCATCACGAGGTCCTCGTAGGGCACCTGCTCGACCGAGACCGTCCCCATGCCGAGTTGCGACCAGAACCAGCCCCGGGTCTGGTCGTGGGCCTCGATGACAAGATCCGCCGGCCACAGGTCGTCGTACGCCTCCTCTGTCTCGGGGTAGTCGATCGCCCCCCAGGAGGCGACCGACGAGTCCAGCCACACGTCGAACACGTCGGGCACCCGCTCGTGGACGACTCCCCCCTCGGTGATTGTCAGGTCGTCGACGGTTCCCTTGTGGAGGTCGACCGAACCGGGGTCGATATCCTGGTCGACACGCGCTGCGAGTTCCTCCCGGGTACTGACGACGATTGCCTCGTCCATGTCGCCGTCCCAGTCGAGAGAGTCACCCTCGACCGTCTCGGCGGGCAGCCAGATGGGTATCGGGGTCCCCCAGTAGCGCTGTCGGGAGACGTTCCAGTCGGGGGCCTCCGCGACGAAGTCCCGGAACCGGTTCTCGCGGGCCCACTCGGGATGCCAGTTGCTGTCCCCGATGTTCTCGAGCAGTTCGTCTTTCACCTCGGTGACGTTGATGAACCACTGGTCGGTGACGATCTGGACGATACCGGTGTCACAGCGCCAGCAGTGCCCGTAGCTGTGGTCGGTCTCGCCGGCCTCCAGCATCAGCCCACGCTCCTCGAGGTCGGCGATTATATCCTCGTCTGCATCCTTCACGAACTGGCCGGCGTAGGGGCCGGCGGCGTCGGTGAACACGCCGTCCGAACCGACCGGGCAGAACGTCTCCAGTCCGAGTTCGACACCGCGCTCGAAGTCCTCCTCGCCGTGGCCGGGGGCGGAGTGGACCAGTCCGGTCCGGTCGGCCTCGACGTAGTCGGCGGTGTACACCTGACCCGCCCCCTCGCCGTCGGGTGCCCCGGGCACGACATCGCCCAGCGGGTGCTCGTAGCGCCAGCCGACCAGTTCCGCACCTGTCCGCTCGTCGATAATCTCGTACTCCTCGTACCCGCCGACCTCGACGACCTCCTCGACACACTCGGCCGCGACCCACAGCAGTTCCGCGCCGTCACCGTCGGGGACACGAACCGCCTGGTAGGTAAACTCGGCGTCGGCCGCGACGAACGTGTTCGCGGGGACTGTCCACGGGGTCGTCGTCCAGACGACCAGCGACTCCGGCGTGTCCTCGCCGCCGTCGGCGTGTGTCTCGTGGAGCGGGAACGTCACGTATATCGAGGGGTCGGTGACGTCCTCGAACTCCACCTCGTTTTTCGCGATTGCGGTCTCACACCGGGGACACTGGGTGATGGAACGCTCGCCCTGCTCGACCAGTCCGCGCTCGTGGGCCCGGGAGAACCCCCACCAGGCGGCCTCCATGTACTCCGGGTCCACCGTCCTGTAGGGGTTGTCCCAGTCCATCCAGACGCCCATGTCCCTGAAATCCTCGGTCAACTGGGCGAGACTGTCCTCCGCGAACGCCCGGCAGTCCTCGACAAAGGCGTCCACGCCGTACTCCTCGATATCCTTCTTGTTCTCGAACTCGCGCTCCTCCTCGACTTTCGTCTCGATGGGCAGACCGTGCATGTCGTAGCCCGGCCGGTCGTAGACATCGTTGCCCTGCATCCGCCTGTACCGGATGTAACAGTCCTTCAGGCTCTTGTTCCAGGCGTGACCCATGTGTGCCGACCCCGAGGTGTAGGGCGGCCCGTCGAGAAAGTAGTAGGGCTCCTCGTCGGCCCGGTGTTCGACGGTGCGCTCGTAGGCATCCACCGCGTCCCAGTACTCGAAGACCCGGTCCTCCACCGCGTCCGGGTCGTACTGGTCGCTGACGGCCTCGAACCGCTCGCGACCTGTGGTCTCCTCGCTCATACATGTTCTATCCGCCGCCGGGACTAAAGTACACTCGGTTACCAGAAGGGGGCCCCACTCCGGCCTGTCTGCCGGAACGGTGTGCGGACTGCCTGTCCGGACAGAGTCACTCGGTTGTGTACACCCCGAACACAGAGGAGGGGAGTCTATCACCGGTCCACGACAACAGGCGAGTATGGATGACAGGTTCACGCGCCGCGGGGCACTCGCGGCGACGGGTGCGGCGGTGGCGGCACTCGCGGGGTGTGTCTCCGGTGATGGCTCCGGCGGCAACAACGGGAGCGGAGCCAGCAACGGCAACAACAGCGCGGGGGGCGGGGGCACAGACAGGCCCGCCTGGCAGACCACCACCTTCGAGGACGCACGGACCGGCGAGACGCTCACAGTCGCGGAGTTCGACGACCCGGTCGTGTTGCACACGTTCGCCACCTGGTGTTCGGTCTGTCACAGCCAGCAACAGAGCCTCGATACCCTCGAGGAGCGTCGCGGCGACGAGGTGACGCTGGTCGACCTGACGATCGACGAGAACGACGACCCCGACGAGGTTGCCGCCCACGCCGAGAGCAACGGGTTCGACTGGCGCTTCGGCGTCGCGCCGGCAGGGATGACCAGCAGTCTCGTCGACGACATCGGTGACAGGGTCGTGTTCGCCCCGCAGTCGCCGGTGGTGGTGGTCTGTCCCGACGGCACCACCGAGACTCTCGAAAAGGGGGTCTCCGCGGACACCGTCGCCAGCACCATCGACAGCACCTGTGCATGACAGTCGACGCGCTGGTCAGACACTTCGGTCTGGGTGTCGGGACGCCGCTGACGGCCGTCTGTGTCATCCCGCTGTACCCCGCCTTTATCGCCTTTCTCGCCAGCGCCGACGGCGAGGGGCGGCGGCGCTCGCCTGTCGTGCTCGGCCTGCTCGTGGTCGCGGGTGTCGTCGCGTTCATGGCTGCTGTCGGCGTCGTCTACTCGTTCGTGCTCGGCGAGGCGATAAACGACGCCGTCGAGACGTTCTCCCCGGTCGCGTTCTGGATACTCGCGGGTGTCGGACTCGTCATGCTGACCCGACCGACGCTGTTCTCGGGGCTCCCGGCGGTCGAACCCCCGCAGTCGGAGTACCCCGGGCTGAGCGCGTTCAGCTACGGCTTCTTCTTCGGGGCCATCATCATCCCCTGCAACCCCGGGCTGATTGCCACCTTCTTCAGCACCACACCGATCCTGTACGACACCCAGGTCGGGAGTATGCTCGGCTTCCTCTCGTTCGGTCTGGGTCTCGGGACCCCGTTGCTCGGCTTCGCGCTCGTCTCCGAGTCGACCGGCCGCAGACTGACACGCCTGCTCGCCCGGCACAGCGAACACGTCTACCGGGTGACCGGTGTCATCGTGCTCGGTGTCGCTGTCTACTACATCTGGTTCGTGCTCCCGACGGTTCCGCCTGTCCTCACCGACCTGCTCCCCGGTTGAGACCGCCGGTGACCGCGACCCGGTCGCGCCGGTCCGGACACCTGCTCGCCGCCGACGCCGGTGTCGACCCGCTCCCTGCTCGACACCGGACTCGTGTCGAACCGACTCCGGTCTCCACTCACGGGACCGTCGCCGTGTCCCGCTCACTCGGCGAGGTACTCGTCCTGGACGGCGACCACGTCGGTCGAGTCCTCGCAGTCCGCGTACCGGCCGAGCGGTTCCGCGTTCAGCTCCAGAAACGTCTCCCCCCAGCGGACCTTCGAGAGTACCCGCTCGGCCTGTTCGCGCTCGCCGAGGATAACGAGCGCCGCGGCGAACGCCTCGACGGTGGTCAACTCGAAGGGATTGCCGAAGTTGACCGGGTTCGCCGCGACCAGAAAGGGCAGCGCCCGGTGGGTCCCGCTGATGTCGAACGCCTCGCGCTCGGCGGTCCGCCAGGAGCAGTCGAGCGCCACCAGTCGGTCGCTCTCGCCCCGGTCGGCCGGTGAGAGCGCCTGCTCGGCGTGTGGGTTCAGGACGACACCCGACGGTGTCGCCGGCGTGCTGTGGTGCAACGACACGAGGTCGAAGCTGGCGAGCTGTCGGGCCGTGCACTTCTCGGGGTCGTCGTCACCCTCGTAACGGACGTGCAACTGCACACCGACCGTAGGGCTGGCCTGTGTATATGTGCTCTGTCACGGCTCTCCCCCGACAGAACGGGTCGTGTGTCCGGTGGTCTCGGACCAGCACTCGGGCGGGTTCGGACCGGCGTCGGAGACGACGGCGGACTGGCGTCTACCCCCGCTGTCGCCGGCGCACAGCGAGCACCCCGGCGGTGAGCGCGACGACGGCGACCAGCACTCCGAACCCGGCCCCGTCGTCGTCGGCACCCCCGCCGTCGGTACTCCTGTCGTCGGTGCTGCCGTCGTCCGTGCTTCCACCGTCCACAGCCCCGTCACCTGTGCCGTCGTCGGTGCTGCCGTCCCCTGCAGTCCCGTCGTCGGTGCTCCCATCGCCCGTACCGTCGTCACCTGTCCCGTCGTCACCTGTCCCGTCGTCCATACCCCCGTCACCTGTCCCGTCGTCTGTACTCCCGTCACCCGCACCGTCGTCGGCACCGCCATCGTCGGGACCGTCGGTCTGTGAGTCGAAGGCGCCGTGGACGTCGGTCAGTTCGTCGGTGGTGGGGGCCGTCACGACGAGGATACTACCGCCGTCCCGCTGGATGCCCATCGCCATGTCGAACTCCTCGCTGTTCTCGAAGGTATAGACATCACCGTTACCTCCGGCGAGACTCCCGCCGCGGTACTCGGCGAGGTCCTCGAAGGCGTCGACGAACGTCGCGGCACCGTCGGCGGAGGCCCACTCGATCCGCCAGACACCGGCGGTCTCCTCGCTGTTCGTGTAGGCGTAGAAGCGGTCCCCTCGCCAGCCGTCGGTCACGGGGTGGTCGTAGCTTATCTCACCCGCGGCCGGGTCGACGAGGAACTCGCTACTGTCGATGATCTCGGTCTGACCGTTTGTCTCGTAGAACGGGGCCATCAGGATGGCCGTCAGCGCGTGCTGTCCGAACACCTCGTCGTCACGGTTCTCCAGGTCGACCCGGTCCCACTCGGCGGTGCTCAGGTCCTCGACCGTGGGCAGGGCCGGCTCGAACTCGCCGTAGCGGTCGGGTTCGAGCGCCTCGACGGTCGAGTCCGGCGGGTTCTCGAGGAGGCTGTTCACGCCGGCCCAGCCCTCGCTCTCGAAGGTATCCTCGACCAGCGGTGTGTTGTAGGCAGCGAGCTGTTCGAGTGTCAGCGGCCAGCTCGGCATATCGAACGACGGGTCGGGTTGCTGTCTGATGCAGCTGTCGACCCACGCACCGGTCTCGCAGTTCTCGACGTACTGCTCCTCGACCAGCGTCGCGTCACCCTCGACGACGGCGAGCGAGGAGGTGAACCGGTCCGTGGTGGGCTGTTCGAACACCGGTCCGAGGTCGGCGTTCTGGTTCTGGAGGGCGTGGACCAGCTCGTGGGCGAGTATCGTCTCGTCAATCGCGATGCTGTCCGGGTCGTCGGTGATGAATCCGATGAACTCCTCCTCGGTGTCGTAGAACGCGGCCGGGAACGAGGTCCGGACATCGAGCTGCAACTCGACTGCGTCGGTCGCCTGACCGGCGATGAGCGCCGTCGCCAGGCGTGCGTTCTCGGCCGTTCCGTCGGCTTCGGTGAGTTCGGCCTCGAACTGTGACTCGATATCCGAGCGGTGCTCCGCGCGGGTCCGCATCTCGGTCGGCGGCAGTGTGTCGTACGTGAGACACCGGAGCGCCTCGACGCGCGCCGCCGTTCGGGTGACGAGTGTGTCGAGTTCGGACTCGGTCAGCGTCGGCCCGGTGACGTCCACCGGCTCGTTGTACCAGTATCCCTCGACCCAGCCGATAACATCCTCGGTGTCGCCGGCAGGGTCGGAGAGGTCCGCCGGCGGGTCGGCCGCACACTGGTTCACGTGGTCGCTCGCGAGCATCGACGTGGCACCGACCGACGGGTTCGCCGTCGCGCCGGTCGCCCCGGCGGCCGCGACGCCCGCGCCACCGAGCAGACAGCACCCGACCAGGAGGGCGAGCACGTATGACGTTCGCATACCCCTCTGTTCCGGCCGGCGACATAAATCCGGACCGGTCGAGTCTCCGGGTTCCGGTCGACCACACAGGTTCGGACCGGTCCGGAAGCGAAACGTACCCGTCGGGTGCGGAGACCCGGCGAGCGTATCATATTTGTCGCGTGGGCCCCCAGATAGCGGTATGAGCAGGCGCGTTCTCGTTCCGTACGACAGTTCGGAGCAGGCCCAGTACGCACTCTCGCACGCGCTACGCGTGTTCGAGTCCGCGGAGATAGCGCTGGTGCACGTGGTGAAACCGGTCGACGGGGACCACGGTGCCGGCTACGAACAGCAGGTCGAGACGGCCGAACGGATGCTCGAAGGTGCCTGCGAGTGGTACGACGACGCCGAGCGCGAGCGCATCGAGACGGTCGTTCGGTACGGCCGGCCGGTCCGCCAGTTGCTCGAGTACGCCACGACAGAGGGGATCGACCACATCGTACTCGGGAGTCGCGGGCGCGACGGGACAGCACGGCTCCTGCTTGGCAGTGTCGCCGAGACGGTGGTGCGGCGCTCGTCGGTGCCGGTCACCGTGGTTCGCAACCCGACCGACGAGTTCGACCCCGGGCGCGTGCTCGTCCCGTTCGACGCCTCGACGGGTGCGCGCACGGCACTCGAACACGCCTTCGAGCGGTTCCCGGCCGCGGACGTGACGGCACTGTACGTCGCCTCGCCGCCGGTCGGCGGAATCGAGGGCGCTGACCGGTTGCTGAGTGCGCTCGGCGACTGGGAGGAGGACCGCGAGGAACAGGTCGGGTCGGTGCTCGGTGTGGCGGAGGAACTGGCCGCCGAACACGACCGCGATATCACGACCACGAGCACCGAGGGTGACCCCGCCGAGGCGGTCGTGAGCTACGCCACCGACGGGGGTATCGACCAGATGGTGCTCGGCTCGACCGGCCGGGACGGTATCGCGCGTCTGATGCTCGGGAGTGTCGCCGAGACGGTGGTGCGGCGCTCGCCGGTCACGGTCACAGTCGCGAAGTAACAATGTCACGAGTCCTCGTTCCCTACGACAGGTCCAGGCAGGCCCGGTACGCCCTCGAACACGCGACAGGAACCTTCGACCCGGCGACGCTCGTGCTGTTGCACGTCGTCGAGCCGACAGCCGACTACAGCGGTGTCGGCGGCTACGACCACGCCGGCGAGTTCGAGAGCGCCGAGGAGCTGCTCGAGGAGGTCTGTGAGAGCTGTGACGACCCCGAGCGCGTCGAGACCGCCGTCCGGTACGGCCGGCCGATACACGGCATCGTCGCACACATCGACGAGGCGAACGTCGACCACGTGGTCATCGGGAGTCACGGGCGCGACGGGGCCGCACGGCTCCTGCTTGGCAGTGTCGCCGAGACGGTCGCCCGGCGCTCGTCGGTGCCGGTCACCGTGGTGCGCGAGCCACAGCCCTCGCGGACACCGGAGTCGGTGCTCGTCCCGTTTGACGCCTCGACAGAGGCGTGTCGGGCGCTGGACCACGCGCTCGACCGGTTCCCGGCGGCGGGTGTGACGGCGCTGTACGTCGAGCATCCGCCGACGGCACACGTCACGGATGTCGACCCCGGCGAGGGGCTCGAGGACTGGTCGGACGAGCGTGCCGACCACGCCCGGACGGTGCTCGCGGGCGCCGAGGAGCTCGCCGCCGAGCGCGACCGGACCGTCCACACGCGGGCCGTCACCGGCACGCCCGCCGAGGCCATTGTCGAGTACGCCGAACGGGAGGGGGTCGACCACGTTGTGCTCGGCTCGACGGGCCGTGAGGGGGCCGCGAGACTGCTACTCGGCAGTGTCGCCGAGACGGTGATTCGTCGCTCACCCGTGTCTGTCACCGTCGCGAAGTAACCGACCGGGAGCAAGGTTCCGGTGCTCGCTGCACAGGGCTTATACCCGTGCTCGGAGAAGAGAGCCCAATGAGGGGCGGTTGGCGGTACAGGGTGACGAGCATCCTCGGGACGGCGGTCCTCACGGTGGTCGCGATCGTGGCCGGGAACGCGCGGCCGGTGCAGGAGGCGTTCGCGACCGTGCCGTACTTCGGGCGGCCGGCTCCGGCGGTGCTGTCAGGTGAGGAGCTGTTGCTCGCGGTGGTGACGGCACTCGGTGTCGTGCTCGCGAGCGCGTGGCCGCTGTTCAAGCCCGAGCCACGGCGCACCCTCGACGCCGGGCTGGAGACACAGCGCCGGGTCGTCATCGCGATGGTGGGGCTGGCGGCGCTGGGCTACTTCAACTACACCTACCGGTTGCCCCGGTCGACGCTGATGCTCGCGACGGGCGGGCTGCTCGTCGCGCTGCCGGCGTTCATCGTGGCCATCCGCCGGCGGCCGCGGTCCGGCGGGCGGGCGCTGCTTGTCGGTGACGACCCCGAGGCCATGCAGACGGTGCTCGGGGCGGTGACACAGCGGGTCGTGGGCTATGCGGGACCGTCGAGCCTGAGCGGTGTGTCGTTCACCGCCGACGGGGAGCCAGTCGAGCGGGTCGGCGGGCTCTCGCGCATCCGCGATGTGATCGTCGATACCGACGCCGACGTGGTGTTGCTGGCGTTTAGCTCGTCCGACCGGGCGGAGTTTTTTGGGACGCTGGAGGCGTGTCACCAGCACGGTATCGAGACGATGGTCCACCGCGACCACGACAGCCACGTGCTCACGTCACCAGTCGATGGCGGCGAACTGCTCGCGGTCGACCTCGAACCGTGGGACTGGCAGGACCGCGTGGTCAAACGTGCCTTCGACATCGCCTTTGCCGGGACCGTTCTCGCGATTCTCACCCCGGTGGTGGCCGCAATCGCGGTCGCAGTTCGGGTCGATAGCCCCGGTTCAGTGCTGTACAGCCAGCAGCGGACGGCCGCGTTTGGAGAGACGTTCCGGGTGTACAAGTTCCGGAGCATGATCGCGGATGCGGAGGCCGAAACCGGCGCGACGGTCAGCCCAGAGGACGCTGGCGGTACGGACCCGCGTGTGACACGCATCGGCCGGACACTCAGGAGAACACATCTCGACGAGATTCCGCAGCTGTGGTCGATTCTCGTCGGGGACATGAGCGTGGTCGGTCCGCGCCCCGAGCGACCGCAGCTGGACGACGAGATGGAACAACAGTACGATGTCGGACAGTGGCGGCGGCGCTGGTTCGTCAAGCCCGGCCTGACTGGACTCGCGCAGATCCGTGGCGCGACCGGAACCGACCCCAAAGCGAAGTTGCGCTACGATATCGAGTACATCCGGCAACAGTCGTTCTGGTTCGACCTCCGCATCGTCATCCGTCAACTGTGGCGGGTGTGGCTCGACTGTGTTGCGCTTCTCCGTGAGCGTCGGGACACGGCAGAACACGCGAACCGGAACACGGCAGAGCACACAGACACCGACGACTCCGAGCAGTCTGCCATCGGCAACACGGCCGACGACAGACAGCCACGTGAGGCCGAACAGTGAGCGGTGGGACGGGGATGCGGATCCTCAGGGTCACACAGACGCTGTACCCTGCCGTGACCGGTGGCGGCGCGTACCACGTCCACGCGATGAGCCGCGACCAGGCCGCGATGGGCCACGACGTGACCGTGCTGACAGTCCGGACAGACCCCGACCAGCCACACCTGGAGCGCCGGTCCGGGTACACGGTCGTCCGGTTCGACGCCGTCGGTCGGCCGCTCGGCAACGCTGTCAGCCCCGGTCTGGCCGGCTATCTCCGGGCCGAACGCGACCGGTTCGACCTCGTCCACGCCCACTCGCACCTGTACCTCTCGACGAATCTCGCCGCGCTGTACCGTGCGCTCGGGGGGGTGCCCGGCGTCGCCCGGCGACCGCTCGCCATCACCAACCACGGGCTGTACTCACAGACCGCGCCGGAGTGGGTGTTCGACCTGTACCTGCGGACACTCGGCAGGGCCACGTTCGACCGGGCCGACCTGGTGTTCTGTTACACCGACGCCGACGAGTGCCGACTCCGCGAGGTGGGTGTCACGAGTCCGGTCGCGGTCGTCCCGAACGGTGTCGACACGGCGCGGTTCAGCCCCGACGGCCCCGAGAGCGACCTGCTCGCGGGCGACCCGGCGGTGCTTTTTGTCGGCCGACTCGTCGAGGGGAAACGCGCCCGGGATGCAATCGCCGCCGTCGACCGACTGCGCGAGCACCGGCCCGGCGCGGAACTGTCTCTCTGTGGTGATGGTCCACGGCGGGCGGCACTCGAGATGGATGCCGGTGACTGGGTGCGGTTCCTCGGCGAGCGACCCTACAGCGAGATGCCGGAGCTCTACCGGGCGGCCGACGCGCTCGTTCTGCCGAGTCGCGCCGAGGGCACCCCCCGGACGGTGCTCGAGGCGCTCGCCTGTGGCACACCCGTCGCCTGCTCGTCGCTCCCCCACCTCCGGGACGCGTTCGGCGACGCCGTCCGGTACTTCGATGTCGGCGATATCGGCTCGATGGCGCGGTGTCTCACCGGCCTGCCGGGGAGCGGTGGTCGGGTGCCGGCGGCTGTCACCGACTGGTCCGAGACCGTCGACCGGACGACCGAGCGACTCGCCGGACTCCTCGAAGGATGACGGGCCCTCCCGGGTCCGACAGGGAGCCGGCGGTCATCGCCGACTCGTCTCTGAACGATGGAGACCAGACGATAGACCCGATAGTGATGGCCGGAAAGAACTGAGAGATGTGGGGTCGGACAGCGGCGGTGTTCGTCAGGCCTCGGGTGAGGTGGCGAACATCTCGTCGTACTCGCCGCGCTCGATGCGCTGCTTGAACTCGCGGGGGTTCTCCCCCTCGATCGTGACACCGAGCGAGGTGCAGGTGCCGACAATCTCCTTCGCGGCGTTGCGGATGTCGTAGGAGAGCAGGTCGGGGTGTTTCTGCTCCGCGATCTGGACGACCTGGTCGACCGAGAGGTCGGCGACGAAGTTCTCGTGGGGTTCGCCGCTGCCGGTGTCGAACCCGGCCTCGTCCTTTATGAGTTCGGCCGTCGGCGGCACACCGATCTCGATGCCGAAGGAGCCGTCGTCCTCGTAGTCGACGGTCACGGGCACCTCCGTGCCGTCGAACGCCGCCGTCTGGTCGTTTATCTCCTGTACAACCGCCTGTACGTCCACCGGTGTCGGCCCGAGTTCGGGTCCGAGCGGCGGTCCCGGGTTGGCCTCGCCGCCGGGAACGAGTACCTCGATACTGTCAGCCATACCTGTTGATGGGCCGGAGACGGTATTAACGGTTCCCTTTCGACTCGCACCGGACGGGAAGAGCTATGTCCCGGCGAGCGAAACGTGGGTATGACCGATGCGACGACACGCGCCGCGATGGCAGAGCGGGCCGCCCGCGCCGGCGGGGAGTTCGCCCGGACGCGGTTCGGGGACCCCGACGAGGTGGAGACGAAGAGCGGGCCGCGTGATTTCGTCACGGCGGCCGACAGGGAGGCCCAGCGGCGGGTCATCGAAACCGTCCGCCGGGAGTTCCCCGACGACACGTTCGTCTGTGAGGAGGAGAGCAGTCCGTCCGGGGTCGAGATACCTATCGAGAACTCGATTCCCGGGACGGGTGCGGCGTGGGTCGTCGACCCGATAGACGGCACGACGAACTACATCGAGGGGGTGGAGTTCTGGGCCACGAGTGTCGCCGCGGTCCGGGACTGCGAGACCGTCGGCGTCGCGACGTACCTGCCGGTGGCCGGGGACAGCTACACCGCCGGCCCGGAGGGGAGTTCGCTGAACGGCGACCCGATAGCGGTGAGCGACCGGACAGAGCAATCGCTGTTCGAGGTCGCGGTCCTCGGCCGGTTGCACGCCGCGGCCGCGCCGGGGATGCTGTTCCAGGCCGTCTCCCGGCTGTTCGGTGACACACGACGTGTCGGGAGCGTGCAGACCGCGCTCGCGCTCGTCGCCGCGGGGGACCTCGACGGCGCTGTCACCCCGGTCACACCACACCCCTGGGACACCGTCGCCGGTGTCCACCTGGTGCGCCGGGCCGGCGGGACCGCGACCGACATCCACGGCGACCGCTGGCACCCCGAGGCGACGGGGCTGGTCGTCTCGAACGGCACGGCCCACGACCGGTTCCTCGAGGCTGCCCGCGCCGGCCACGAGGGCTGA
>CAZFMN010000004.1:49410-60323 GCA_964520075.1 uncultured Halobacteriales archaeon
CGGCACGGCCCACGACCGGTTCCTCGAGGCTGCCCGCGCCGGCCACGAGGGCTGATACTGTCGGACAAAAATCCGTGCGGATTTTTGCCCGCCAGTAGAACCGAGATTGGGATGTGTCCGGACCGCTCACGGGTCATTCGGCTCGCGGCTCCCGCTGGTCGCCGCTCGCACATTCGGAGACCTTCCTTCGGTCGGTCTCCCGTCGCTCCCCGTTCGCCAGTCGAGGCCTTCCTGCTCACGGCTCACTCCGTTCGCCGTTCACTCATCCGGTGACCTCCCCACGGTCGGTCACCCGCGGTGCGGCCTCGCACCGCTCGTCACCGGACTGTCGTCCGGTTCCTCACGCTCCTCTGCTGTGTTGCGCGTGGCGTTGATGTCCACGTACTTTTGTCCGATAGTATGAAAGTCGGTCGACATCGGTCGGGTTCCGCGTCCGGTGTCGTGCGTGTCCGGGGGCCGGCGGGACGTGGCAGGTCGGAGGAAAGTCATTTTTCCACGAGGCCCCAGAGACGGACAATGATAGACGAGACAGCCGAGGAGATCGCGGCGATGCAGACCCACAGCTCCTCGATCGTCGCGGTGAAGGCAGCCCAGTCGCTCCGGGAGTTGCTCGACCGGGAGTACCCGACCGTCGAGGAGTACCTGCGGGCGCTCGAACGCAACAGCGACACGCTCCGGCGGGCGAACCGCTCGCACGCCTCGCTGCACACCACACAGCGGGCAATCGTGACCCGGGTCCAGGAGGCCGACCCCGACAGCGTCGAGGCGGCGAAGACTGCAACAGCGGAGGCGGTCACCGCGGCCGTCGAGCGCGTCGAACAGGGCAAGCGCCGGGCGGCCGGTCGGGCACAGGAGTTCCTGCCCGGGGAGGCGACACTGCTCGTCCACGACTACTCGACGACGGTGCTGGCGGCGCTCGCCCGGGCGACACAGGAGGGTGCCTCGTTCACCGTCTACATCCGCGAGGCGCGGCCGCGGCATCTCGGACGGAAGATGGCCCGGCGACTCGCCGAGTTCGAGGCCCTCGACACCAGGCTGCTCGTCGACGCGGCGACGGGTCACTACCTGTCCGACTGTGACCGCGTGCTGGTCGGGATGGACTGTATCGTCGGGGACCGCCTGTACAACCGCGTGGGGACCTACCCGCTGGCGGCGACCGCGGCCGACGCGGGCGTTCCGATGACGACTGTCGGCTCGACGGCGAAGATACTCGACGGCGGGTTCGAGTTCGAGAACGAGCACCGCCCGGCGAGCGAGGTGATGCGCGAACCCGCCGAGGGGTTCACCGTCGAGAACCCGGCCTACGACGCGACACCGCTCCGACTGCTCGACGCTGTCGTCACCGGCGAGGGCGTGCACGACCCGGCGACGCTGACCGACTGACCAGTCCGGCGGGGAGGGTGGATTTTTTAGCACCCACCGCGTGGGTGGAGACGTGAGCACGCTGGTCGTCTGCCTGACACGCGGGGACCTCGGGGTGGCACCGCCGGTTGTGGGTCGGTCCGCGGTCGAGCGGCTGGTGACCACCACCGGTGTCGACGACCCCGAGAACAGCCGTGTCAACTGCATCCTGGAGGGGGTGCGCGTGGCCCGTGACCTCGAGGAATCGGCGACCGTCGCGGTGGTGACACGCTCCGAACAGGTCGGCGAGCGAGACATCGCCCGACAGCTCGACGAGTTGCTCGCCGACCGGGACCCGGACTCGGCGGTTGTCGTGGTCGACAGCGCCGACGACGAGCGCCACCTCCCGGTCGTCGAGAGCCGCCTCCCCGTTGCCGCGGTCGACCGTGTGGTGGTCAGACAGGCCCGCGACATCGAGTCGACCTACTACCTCCTTAAGCAGTTCCTCGCCGACGAACAGCTCCGGCGGACGGTGCTGGTACCGGTCGGACTGGCACTGCTCGCCTTTCCGGCACTGCTCGCGGTGTTCGAGAGTCTCACGGTCGCACTCGGGGCCATCGCCGCGGTGTTTGGCCTGCTCGTGCTGTCGAAGGGGCTGCGTGTCGGGGCACTCCTCGCGGCGCTGTCGGGCGAGTTGAGCGATGCGCTGTACGGCGGCCGTGTCTCCGTGGTCACGTACGTGGTGGCAAGCGGGCTGACACTCGTCGGCGGGTTCCTGGGCGTGCTGGGCGCGTCCTCGCTAGAGACGGAGGGGGCGGCCGAACTGCTCGTGTTCGTCCAGTTCGTCCACGAGGCGATCCCGTGGTTCGCGGGTGCGACGCTGGTCGCCAGCGCCGGCCGCCTGGTCGACGGTCTGCTCCGCGAGGAGGCGCTCGGGTCGTACCTGAACCTGCCGTTCGTGGCCGTCGCGGTTGGACTCGCGGTCCGCGGGTTCACGGCGTACTTCCTGCGCATCTCCGGGACGACCGGCCCGCTACGGGTGCCCACGGTGTCGGTCGGCCGATGGACGCTCGACGGGTTCGCCGTCACGCCCGGGACCCACCTCGCGGCGTTCATCCTCGCCGGTATCGCGGTCAGTCTCGTCGGTGTTCGCGTGGCCGCCTACGCGAGCGGTACCTCCGGCGGGTCGTCCGGCCGGCGCATCTAGTCTGTCCGGCACTCGACGCGCCAGGACAGGCCGGTCCGGTCGACGAGGCGTCTGTAGAGTGCCCGGAACCCCTCCGGGTCGGTCGCCGGCAGGGCGTGCAGTCTGACGGTGTCGTCCCGGACCGATACCCGGAACACGTCGCCGGTCTCCCGGTCTTTCACCAGATACAGCGGCATCGGCAGACTCAGGAAGTCACCGTACCGGTACGGACCCCCGGCGAGCACCGCCTCGACGAGTGCCCCGAGCGACTCCCCGGGGTCACCCGCCGGTGACAGCACGAACGTCGTCGACCCCTCGTACTCGACGCCACCGCTGAACGGGTAGGTCCGCTCCGGCCTGACCGGGATGTCGAACGACGGCACACCGCTCATTACTGTACTGTACGGCGTCATACATCTTAAACAACCGGCCGAGAGAAACCGGACAGCGACGGGCACGGGCGTCGAGCGGCGGGGTCCCCACGCCGGGCCGTGGCCGACATCGGATGCCGGTCTCCCGGGGTCGGTCGTCTCGCTCGCGGACGGACACGCTTATACTCGGTCCGACCAACCAGAACGTATGTGCGGCCGGTACAGTCTGTTCACCCCGCCCGAGGAGTTCGAGGACCGGTTCGACGTCACAGTCGAGACGTACGAACCGCGGTACAACGCCGCGCCCGGACAGTCACTCCCCGTTATCACCGACCGGGACGAGACGACGGTCACCAGGATGGAGTGGGGGCTGGTGCCGTCGTGGGCGGACGAGCGTGACGGCCAGATAAACGCCCGCGGCGAGACGGTCCACGAGAAGCCGACGTTCCGCGAGGCGTTCGCGGGGAACGAGGGGGACCTCGCGGCCGGTCGGTGTCTCGTCCCGGCGGACGGGTTCTACGAGTGGGTCGACGAGGGGGGGACCAGTCAGCCGTACCGGGTCCGGTTGACCGGTGACCGGCCGTTCGCGATGGCCGGACTGTGGAGTCAGTGGCGACCGGAGACCACCCAGACAGGACTGTCGGCGTTCGGGAGCGGCGACGGCCCGGCGGCCGAACCCGACATCGTCGAGACGTTCACCGTCGTCACGACCGAACCGAACAGCGTGGTCGGGGACCTGCACCACCGGATGGCTGTCATCCTCCAGCCCGAGGACGAGCAACGCTGGCTCTCCGCCGACCCCGGGGAGACCCGGGACCTGCTCGACCCGTACCCCGGCGCCGAGATGGAGGCCTACCCCGTCTCCCCGGCGGTCGGTGACCCCGCGAACGACTCGCCGGCACTCGTCGAACCGCTCGACGGGGGAGCCTGATACGGTCGTGCGAAATAAATTACCGCCAACGGTAGCGTATCACGCGTACCGGGGCCGAGTCTGAGTAAAAAGACTTCTGCACGACCGTATGAGTGCTGTCTCGGCCCCCCGACTACCGGTCTCCGGGTGTCCGGGTGCCGAGTTGTGGACAGCCCAGTCTGTCGACGACCTCGTTCCCGCCGAGCGCACAGAGCAGGGGCAGTTCGGCGCTCGCGTACGCCTTCAGACACCGGGAGAGCGCCGGGAGCGCCACCGACTCGCCCGCGTCGTCGAGATGCAGTTCGACGAGGTGCGCGTAGTCCCGGTCGGTCATCCGGGGGTCCGACACGTCCGACAGCCCCGTGTCGTCGGTATCCCGGTCTGTCCGCCACGCTGTCGGGTCGATACCGATGTCGTAGCTGTCGAGTCGGACCGGACTGTGCTCGAGCCCCAACTGCTGTGCAACCGCCCCGAGGGTGTCGACCCCCATCCTGTCTGTGACCCGGTCCAGATCCGCGTGGAAACAACCCTCCAGCGCCCGCCCAGTTCCCTCACCGTCTGCTGTTGCCCGTAGCCGCGTGTCGAGCAGTTCGAGCGGGGACCGCTCGGCCCCGCCGGTCAGGAGTGTCGCCCCGTCGGCCGCGGTGAGGTCCTCGAGGACGTGCTCGAGCAGGAGTCGCTCGTCCTCCGGGTCCGGTTCCTCGCGGTGGTACACCGCCGTGTCTGTGCCGTCGCCGTACTCGAAGCAGACGGCACCGATCTCGAAGCTCTCCGGGTCGTCGGCGGAGATACCCGCCACGGTGTCTGTCGGCCGGGGCTGTACCGTCACGGCAATCCGCTCCGTGCTCGCCCCGGCCTGGAGCAGCCACGGCTCCTCGAGGTCGGTCAGGGGCGGGTGTGCCCGTTGTTCCGGCGTATCGATGCGCTCGACACCCGACCCCGAGAGAGCGGCGAGTTCGGTTCCCGTGCCCGACCGTCTGACGCTGTCGAACCGGTACCATCCGCCGGTCTCCCAGGTCGTGTTGGGCGCCGGCGACCCGTCGACCGACAGCCGGAGCGCCGTTCCCTCGATGTCGGTGCAGTGTAGCGTGTCTCTGGACTGTCCCGGACTGTCTGTGACCCGGTCGACCCGGAGCGGGACCGTGACACCTGCTGCTGTGACCTCCCTCGCGCATCTTGCCTCTGTTCCCGACATACCGCGTGTACGGTCCACACAGGCAAGTGTCTGGTCCGGTCGCGCGAACCGCGACGGTGGTGGGTGGGGGAAACAGCTATGTCCGACCGGCACCGACCCCGGTGATATGACAGAGGAGGATACCGACGGGAGCACCTCCCCGCCGCCGGTGGAGGTGCTCGCCGAGCACACGACACCGCTCGGGACGACAGACCCGCTCGAACCGTTTCCAGACTCGGACGGTCTCGACGAGATACTCGGGGCCGCCCGCGTTATCGGTCTCGGGGAGGCCACCCACGGGACACGCGAGTTCTTCAGGCTGAAACACCGTCTCGTCCGGTATCTCGTCCGCGAGCACGGTCTCCGGACGGTCGCACTCGAGGCGAACCTCCCCGAGACGCTCGCCATCGACGAGTACGTCACCCACGGCCGGGGTGACCCGAGAGACGCCCTCGACGGCATCTACTTCTGGACGTGGAACGTCGAGGCGGTGCTGGAACTTCTCGAGTGGCTCCGGTCGTTCAACGAGGGGCGGCCGCTCGCGGACCGCGTCCGGTTCCACGGGGTCGACACGCAGTACACGACGGGCGCGGTCCAGCATCTCCGGGGGTATTTCGAGCAGGTGGACGCCGAGATGCCCGCGGAGATGGCGGCGGACCTCGAGACGGTCGACGACGACGGGCTGAATCCCGACAGGGACGAGCGACCCGACGAGCGCCGCGCCGCGGGCGAGCGGGTCGCGGCGGCGGTCCGGGACCACCTCGACGAGTACCGGGAGACGTACGTCGAGCGGGCGGGCGAGCGGGCCTGGGGGCTGGCCCGCCGGCAGGCCGCGGTCATCGAGGCGGCGACGACCTACCGGAAGGCACGCGTCGACCAGACCGGGGACGACCCCGAGCAGACAGAGCACCTGCTGTGTCTCCGCGACCGCGCGATGGCCGAGAACGTCTCGTGGCTCCTCGAGTTCGAGGAGACAGACCGTATCGCGGTCTGGGGCCACGACGCACACGTGAACCGGTCGAAACACGAGGTGCGCGGCGGCGGTGTCAGTTCGACCCCGATGGGAGGGTACCTCGCGGACCGGTACGGCGAGGCGTACCTCGCGGTCGGGTTCGCCTGTGGCCGTGGCTCGTTCCAGGCGATCGGTGAGACCGACAACGGGGAGTACGAACTGATGGCCCACACGGTCGACGGCCCGCGCCCGGGGACGGTGGACGCGGCACTGGACGAACTCGGCTCCTCGCCCGCCCTGTTCGATGTCCGGGGGGCACGCGAGGACGGTCGACTCGCGGAGTGGGTCGAGACCCCCCGGGGGACGTTCTCGGCCGGGGCGACCTACGACCCCGACTCGCCGGAGCGGTACATCACCGAGTACAGCCTCGCGGCGGCGTTCGATGCCGTCTGCTACGTCGCCGAGACGACCCGTGCCCGCCCGGTCGGGGGCGAGTAGCCGCTGCTCGTGGTCTGTGTCGAAAAAATGTCGGCTGTCGATGCTCCCGCGGGAGATAGACCCGTTACTCGAACTGGTCGAGGCAGGTCTGGAACTCCTCTGAGACCTTGCTCCAGTCGACGACCTCGAAGAAACCATCGATGAAGCTGCCGCGGTCCGGGCCGTAGTCGTAGTAGTAGGAGTGCTCCCAGACGTCGAGCGAGAGGATGGGGTGTGAGCCCCAGACGGCGCCCTCGTCGTGGTTGTCGACCACGACGTTGCGGAGCTGCTTCGCGACGGGGTCGTATACCAGCAGCGCCCAGCCGCTGGCGTCACCGGCAGCCGTCTCGAACTCGCCTTTCCAGCCCTCGTAGGAACCGAAGTCCGCCTCGATGCGGTCACGCAGTTCGCCCTCGGGTTCGCCGCCGCCGTTCGGGTGCATGTTCTCCCAGAACAGCGTGTGCAGGTAGTGTCCGCCGCTGTTGTGGGTCACGTTCCGGATGGCGGCCGCACTGCCGCCGAACTCGCCGGCCTCGCGGTTCTCGGCCAGCGTCTCCTCGGCGGCGGTGAGGTTGTCGACGTAGCTCTGGTGGTGCGTGTCGTGATGCCACGTGACCACCTGCTCCGAGATGGACGGCTCGAGCGCGTCGTAGTCGTACGGTAGCGGTGGTAGTTCGGGGTTCGAGTGCTCTGGCATAGTAATTCTTCCATCTATCTGTAGGGCTGCAACGCTGAAAAAGCTTGAGTATCGGCGCCTCGCGCGCCGTGTGGCACCGTTTCACTCACTCTACGGCTGTTCCGCGGTTCCACACGCTATCGACTGGAACCGCCCGGGACACCGTGGACACACCTGTCGAGTTCCGGGCTCACCTGCCGTGTCGTTCTCTGCCGGGTCACGGCGGTGTCGGTCGAACCGTGTGCTCACCCATCCCCCGCGGTCTCTGTCGGACAGTGTCGTCGTCCGGCAGACAGTGTCACAGTTCGCCGTCGCGCCTCGCGACAGTTAAACGCGTGGAGCCCACACAACAGGTAGATGGAGATACGAGCGATACCGGACCTGGGTCCGGGCGAGCGACAGGAGATATTCGAGCGCACGGGCGGACTGGCAGACACGCGCGGTGACGCCCGCGACATCGTGCACAGTGTCCGCGAGGAGGGGGACGTCGCGCTGCGGCGGTTCGCGAGTGAGTTCGACGGTGTCGAGGTGGGCAATCTGGACGTGACCGACCAGGCCGAGCGGGCCACAGAGGAACTGGACCCGGCGGTGCTCGAGGCCATCGAGCAGGCGGAGGCGAACATCCGGGCGTTCCACGAGCACCAGCGCCCCGAGGACTGGCGCGAGACTGTCGACGGCCGCGAACTCGGTCGGCGGTTCCGGCCGCTCGCCCGCGCCGGGGTGTACGTCCCCGGCGGGACCGCCGCGTACCCGTCGAGCGCGCTGATGGGGGTCGTGCCGGCGGACGTGGCCGGTGTCGAACATATCGCCGTCGCGACACCGCCCGCCGAGGAGCTCCCGGCGGCGACGCTCGCGGCGGCCCACGTCGCCGGTGCTGACAGCATCTATCAGGCCGGCGGTGCACAGGCGATTGCGGGGCTCGCGTACGGCACCGAGACGCTCCCGGCGTGCGATGTCGTCGTCGGGCCGGGCAACCGCTGGGTGGCCGCGGCAAAGGCCGAGGTACGCGGCGACGTGGAGATAGATATGATCGCCGGCCCGAGCGAGGTGCTCGTGCTCGCCGACGGCACCGCGGAGCCGGAACTGGTGGCGGCCGAACTCGTCGCGCAGGCCGAACACGACACGGACGCGTCGGTGGCGGCGGTGACCGCCGACGCGGACCTCGCGGAGGCGGTCGCGGCGGCGGCCGACCGGCAGGCGGGCGAGCGCGAGCGCGAAGAGATAATCCGCGGGGCGTTCGAGACACCCGCGAGCGGGGTCTTTCTCGCCCGCTCGACCAGCGAGGCGGTGCTTTTCGCCGACGAGTACGCCGTCGAGCACCTCGCTATCATCGCCGAGAACGACGAGGACCTGCTCGACCGCATCGACAGCGCGGGGTCGGTGTTTCTGGGTCCGAACAGCCCCGTCGCGGCCGGTGACTACGCCAGCGGCCCGAACCACGTCCTCCCGACCGGCGGGAACGCCCGCCGGGTCGGTGGGCTCTCGGTCGAGACGTTCCTCCGCTCGACGACCGTCCAGCGGCTCTCCGCCGAGGGGCTCGCCGA
Organism: uncultured Halobacteriales archaeon; assembly: GCA_964520075.1. Lineage (GTDB taxonomy): Archaea > Halobacteriota > Halobacteria > Halobacteriales > Haloarculaceae > Halovenus. Next base: position 58,042 of record CAZFMN010000004.1, read on the forward strand.
CGTTGCCGACGCCGTCACCAGGCTCGCAAACACCGAAGGGCTGGAGGCCCACGCCGCGAGCGTCGAGCGCCGCCTCGACGACAGGTGACGGAGTATAAATGCAGGCAGACGTTACACGGTGACGTGCTGTACGTGACACGCGGGCTGGTCGACACGCTGCTGGGGTTCGCCGCGGAGAGTGACCCCGACCGGGTGACGGTACCGCTTGCCGTGACACGCGCTCGCGACCTGCCCGAGGTGGACCTGCCCGACCAGACCCCCGTGTTCACGCACTTCTACATGCCGAGCGAGGGTGACGCGGTGAACGCGGTGTTCGGTATGCAGCTCGGCATCCCGTCCGGTGAGACCCCCGGAATCTTCGTCTCACACCCGGTCCAGCGGCTCAGACTCACGCGGGAAGACGAGTTCCGGGAGGCGATATTCATCGCCGTCCCGCCCTGGGAGGAGGACTCGCTCGCCGCCTTCGAGCGAAGCGGCGACGAACAGGAGTACGCCGTCCTCGACATCGAGCCACCCGAGGAGTCACTCGGTCCCGGTGACGACCGGTCGAAAAACCGGTGACCGGTCGGTCCCCCCTCTCGCGCGGCGAACGCGTGTCTCCGGTGTCGGCACGACTGTCTCGACCGCGGAGCGCACAGACCCGTCCGTGTCAGACGGCGGTGCGGAGTCCGGCAGCCGAGGAGACAGTCGGGTGACTCCCGCTCCGGCTGGCGTGTCCCCCGTGTGATACGATCGTGCGTGATAAATTACCGCCAACGATAGCGTATCAGACGTACCGGGGCCGAGTCTGAACAAAAAGAGTTCCACACGACCGTATGACTGGGTGTACACCGCCCCCGAGATACCGCAACTGATAGCCGGACAGCACACGAAGTTTAATACATCCACCCACAAACAACTGTACAACGAGTACTTCCATGGTCGAACTAAGCAAAACCGGCATCGACGGACTGGACGAGATACTCAACGGCGGTATCGTGAGCAACTCTACGACACTCCTCAGCGGGCCGCCGGGCGCGGGAAAGAGCGTTCTGGGGCTGCAGTACATCTACAACGGTGTCGAACAGTTCGACGAGCGTGGCATCTACCTCACCTTCGAGGAGGACGAGGCGGACCTCCGCGGCGCCGCGGAGTCGCTGGGGTTCGACAACTGGCACCAGTACGTCGAGCGGGGGCAGATACAGCTCTACGACAAGCAGGTGCTGTTGCGCGAGAACGATTTCAACGCGTCGCTGGAGCTCCTGCTCGAGGAGCTGGACGGCGAGGACTACCAGCGGCTCGTCCTCGACTCGCTGAGCATGTTCGGTCTGTTCTTCGACGAGGAGCGCGAGCGACGGACCTACCTGCTGAAGTTCCTCGATATCCTGAGCGAGAACGGGCTCACGTCGCTGATGACGACCGAACAGGAGATGGCGTTCCCCGACAAGGACATCAGCATGGAGAACTTCCTGACTGACGGGAACATCTTCCTGCTCCAGACCCCCACCGAAACCGGTGTCAACCGCTACATCTGGGTGGCCAAGATGCGCAAGAAGAACGTCCAGACGGACATCTTCCCGATGGAGATCTCACACGGCGGTATCACCGTCCACGAGAACGCCAGCGCGTTCTCGATGCTGAACGAGGACCAGTCCCCGATATAGATTCTGATAACCGCGCCGTGACGTGGTGGTCGGCCGGTGACGCTCCGGCGGCCGGCGGTGCGAGTTCGATAACCGGACAGACAGACCGTCCGGAGACCGTTTCTCTATAGGTCCCCGACAGTTTTAAGACGCCGGCCACTTCATAATCTGATAACGAATGTCCTCAGTGGAGCTGCTACAGGCGTTGGGGAACAAGTACAGTCCGGAGATTCTGGACGCGACCGACGAACCGCGGTCGGCACAGGAGCTGAGCGACGAGTTGGACATTCCCATCGCGACGTGCTACCGTCGTATCGACGAGCTCACAGAGCACGACCTGCTGGAGCTGCACGACAACGTGCTCTCGGACGAGCGCCGGCGGATAAAGATCTACCGGCGCAACGTCGACTCGGTCCGGGTGCAGTTCGAGAGCTCGCTGTCGGTGGAGGTTGAGGAGCGCACGGAGGTCACGAGCACGCTCGACGAGGCCTGGAAGAGCCTCTGATACAGTCGTGCGCGAGGAATTACCGCCAGAGACAGGATATCACACGTTCGGAGGCCGAATCGAAGCGAGAGTACTTCTGCACGACCGTACGAGGCGGGTATCAGAGGAACTCGTGGACATCGGAGTACCACATATCGTGTTCGTCGGTGGCGTTG
>CAZFMN010000005.1:0-15140 GCA_964520075.1 uncultured Halobacteriales archaeon
GTGACGCCTCTCACCCCGCACGTGACGACACCGCCGCCGCACGCGGATGATTTTGTGCTGTATTGGAAACTGGGAGCGGGCGAGTCGATGGAGGAAAGAAAGCCCCCGCCTGCTCGACTCCCAGGACTCGCTGCGGTCCTCACTCCGTTGTGGTCCTTACTTCGTCCGGGTGCGTCGAGCAGGCGGCCCCTTCTAATCCACCCAGACAGACCACATACCTCCCCATCCGATTGCGCTCCTCGCTTCGCTGCGGTGCTCATCCCTCGCACGGTGTTGGCTCACGGGCCTCCGGCCACGCTCGCCAGCGCGCGCCACCGCAGCGGTCAGGTGGCATCGCGCCGCTGTACCGCACATTCGAGAGAGCACAGTTTTTGTACTTTCGAGCGCACGCGCGTGGATGCGACGCCGTGAACGCACCGTCGCGCGGCGGTGTTTGTCCTCTCACGCGCGCACCCGCGGAGATGAAAGACAGACTGCCGGAGCGTCCGAACCGCCGTGCAGGTGATACCGAACGGGTGGCACGCAGTCGTGGTGATTTTGTGCGCCCGGGCCGAGACACACACCAGATGACAGTTCTCGACGAGCTCTCCGGGTTCGAGTTCGAGGACGTGATGGAGGACGTGTTCCGGAATCTGGGGTACGAGAACGTCAGGCAGGCCGCACGCGTCGCCGACGAGGGGCGGGACATCCTCATGGAAGAGCAGGTCGACGGCCGGCGCCGGGCGGTGGTCGTCGAGTGCAAGCACACGGACACGGTGAGTCGACCGGTCGTGCAGAAGCTCCACTCGGCGGTTGCGACGTTCGACCACGACGGGCCGAAACGTGGGATGGTCGCCACAACGGGCCGGTTCACCGGACCCGCCGAGGAGTACGCGGAACGTCTCCAGGAGGGTGGCGACCCACACCCGGTCGAACTGCTCGACGGCGACGACCTGCGGGCAATCGCCGACGATGTGGGGCTGGACCTGTACAACGGCCGTATCGAGATTCTCTGTGACCGGACCCTGCGCCCCCGTGACCCCGCACGCGGTGTGGAGGCACCGCTCCGTGACGCGCTCCGGGATGTCGAGAATATCCGCGCCGGGGCGGTGCCGGCGGCCACCACACGCGCCACGTTCCTCCCGGTGGTCCGGGTCAGGGCCCGCGTCGACGCGCGGTTCGAGACCGGCGCCGGCCTCATCCACAGTGTCGACGAGCGCGAGGAACTCGTCGTCCTCGCGAACCGCGACGGGCCGCGGGTTCCCGAGGCGGACCGGCAGCAACTGGTGCGTGCCAACGTCGACCGGACCGTCGAACTCGACGAGGGCGAACTCGAGGGTCTGTTCGACGAGTTCGAGGTCGGCCGGTTCGGCGAGACACAGACCGAGTACAAGGGGTGGGCTGTCGAGCACCTGCAGGAGAGACACACGAGGACTGTCAGCTACACCGGCGACAACAACGTCACGTACACGAAGACCTGCGAGCCGAACCTGTCCGATATCTCGGTGCAGGCCGTGGACGCGGTCTACCTGCCCCGCGTCCGGGCGGCGGTCACGCTCGGTGACTACGAGCACAGCTACACGTGTGACGTGGCCGGACCCTCACACCGGACCATCGAGGACAGTGTCCGCCGGTGTGTACAGTGTGGCGATACGACCGACAGCAGCTACACCTACTGTGACAACTGCGGGAGCATCAACTGCACGGACCACATCGAGACCGAGCGCCTCGTCGGCGACCCGGTCTGCACCGGCTGTGCGGTCACCGGACAGTTCTTTTTCAGCACGAACTACTTCTACAGCGAGGCGAACCGGGAGCAGTTCCGCGAGGAGTACGAGGCGATGGCGCTCCACGAGCGGGCGATGGAGAACCCCCCGCTCGTGGTGGGTATTGCCATCGCCACCCTGGTCGGGGTGTTGCTCGTGCTCTCCGCGGTCGGTGTGCTGTGACAGGCCGGTCCGGGTATCCGCCACCGGTCGGGTGACAGGTGCTCACGGGGGTGCACACCGGGGGAGCCGAGTTCGCCCTCGGGAACTGGTTCGACCCGCTCGACGGTGATATCACATCGTCCCCGCGGGCGTGACGGCCGACAGGCACGAGCCTCCGAGCGGCCATCTGGGAGCCACCCGGCACGCAACTGTTAATTACCTGTGGTCGGAACCCACCACAGACCGCGGGTCGGGACACCTCGGCCCGACAGACCAGTCCAGCTATGTCAGAACGACGTGCCTTCCTCGGCGGTATCTGCCTGATCGTCGGCGCGGTCCCGATTATCCTGACCTACGGGCTTCAGTCGTTCGGCTACGTCGGGGTGGTGCTCGCGGCGTTCGGGGCCGTGGTCAGCTACGCCGGGTACAGGTACGAGAATCTGTAGTACCGTGTCTGGCGGGCACTCACCACGCGAGCCCCGGTGGGCTCGACGAGGTCACCGAAACACCCCTGTCTGTCGAGCACGTTGTCTCTACAGACAGTCACCATGGCGGAGCCGGAGGACGATATCGCGGACACACTCGTCGAGGGGGACACCTACGAGCAGGCGTCACTCGCAGTCTCGCGGATGGTGCCGGTCTCGCTCGAGCGGAAGATACAGATCGCGGTCCTGTCGCTCGCGCTGTCCGGACTGGTGGCGCCGGCAATACTCCTCCGCCGTGACCTGCTTCGCTCACTTGAGGGGACCGGCTCTCTGTCGCTCTCTTTGGGACTGATCGCGCTGAACGGCATCCTGAACGCCGCGCTCGGCGGACTGTTGCTCGTTCGACAGCGGTATCTGATCGACAGGCGCTCACTGACGACGAAACAGGCCCGCAAACTGATACGGCTGGAGGATTTCTTCGCGGCGTTCGTGCTGTTCGGTGCGCTGTTCGTCGTCGCGTCGGTGGTGATCGCGCTCATCGGGGTGGTCTCACCGCCTACCGTGGAGGCACTGTACAGCCAGGATGTCCGAATCTACGAGTCTGACACCGCTCTCACCCTCGACCTTCGTGTGGTCTCCGGTGTGGGGGTTACACTCGCGGCACTCGTGTTGACCCTGAAACGACTCGTCGAGTGACCCCGCCGCCGTCACCGCCTACGCCCGACCCGCGTGGGTGACACTGACTCACGATACTGACTAGTATGGCGGCAATTTCTTTATACAGTGCTCACAATCAATTCTCGTATGGTCGACGTAACCAGTTTCGGCGGAATGGTATCGCAGATAGCACCAGAGGCACTGACCCAGGAGGACCTGTACGAGCACGTCCTGAACGACGCGCTGCTCGGCACGTCGATCTGGATCAACATCGGTGTGGCCGGGTTCACGCTGCTGCTGTTCGGGTTCATGGCGCGCAACGTGGGCGACCCACGCTCGCAGCTGATCATCGTCTCCGCGATGGCCGTGTCCGCGGTGTCGATTGTCAGCTACAGCGGCCTGGCGTCCGGGCTGACGATCAGTTTCCTGGAGATGCCAGAGGGACACGCGCTCGAAGGCGCGACAACGGAACTCGCGGGGGGACCGAACGAGGGAAGTAATGTCAGCGGGACAATCAGCCTGTGGGGGCGGTATCTGACGTGGGCGTTCTCGACGCCGTTCATCCTGCTCGCACTCGGTCTCATCGCGGGGTCGAACATCACGAAGATCTTCACCGCAGTCGTGTTCGACGTCGGTATCATGATCACCGGCCTGGCGGCCGCTCTGACCACGTCGTCACACCTGATGCGGTGGTTCTGGTACGCCATCAGCTGCACGTTCCTGGCGGTCGTGTTCTACGTCCTCATCGTCGAGTGGCCCGAGGACGCAAAGGCCGCGGGCACCTACAACATCTTCAACCAGGTCCGATGGTTGACTGTGGTGCTGTGGTTCGGATACACCGTCTGGTGGGCACTCGGCAACGAGGGTGCGGCAGTTGTCGACGACGCTGGCCTCACCTCGTGGGGGTACAGCGCCTTCGACCTCGTCGCGAAGTACGCCTTCTCCTTCCTGGTGATCAACTGGACCATCAACAACCAGGACATCGTCAGCAAGGGCGAGACGTTCGGTGCGACGGGCGACGCGATCCCTGCCGACGACTGAGCGGTCAGCAAACTGCGTTCCAACGACCGACCGACTTTTTTTTCGTGCAACCCGGACAGAGACATCGTCGTCCTGCCGTCCTGGTGTCCGAACAGTCTGGAGACAGGCCGAGTACGGGCACGCGTAACAGAACGGTTATTTTCTCGGCCGTCGAATATCTGGATAATGTTCGAGGTACACACGACTGACACGGACCGTCTCAGGAGAATCGCGGCGGCCGGTGGGGCCGCAATCGTCCTCGGGTTGGTGATGATGCTCCTGAACCTGGTGATGCCGTTTTTCGCGAGTCAGGGGTACGACGCCGGCAACGCGGTGTTCGGACTGTTCGGGGCGTTCGTGGTGCTGATGGCGACCCACCCGACCTACCAGGCAGCAGAGAGACTCGGTCTGGACGAAACATGACTGTCTGTGTCACGCAATCGACGGGGTACACGCGTGGTTCGCAAGATGAAGGTATAAATGCCTGCTGGACGAGGTGGGTGGTGTGACGCGAGTACGCATCCTGATCGTCGACGGAACCGCGACAGCGCCCGAAACCGCCTCGATACTCGAGGGTGACAGGAACGCGGTGCGGGTCGCCGGGTCGGTGTCCGAGGCACGGGTGAAGATGCGGGAGCGCCAGCCGGACGTGGTGGTCACGGAGCACCAGTTGCCGGATGGCAGCGGGCTCGACCTGCTCTGTGAGCTCCGTTCGACCTACGAGATGCTACCGGTGGTGGTCTACACCGCCCACGGGAGCGAACAGGTTGCGAGTGAGTGTATCGAGGCGGGTGTGTCGGCGTACATCCCGAAAGACGGGGGGGACGCGGCCGAGCAGTTGCGCGAGACGGTGACAGAGCTGTCGGCACCGGCGGAGTCCGACGGCGACAGCGCGCTCCCGGAGCCGAGTGCGCGCCACATCCTCAGAGCGGTCGACGAGGCGCCGGTCGGTATCACGCTCTCGGACCCATCGTTGCCGGACAACCCACTGGTGTACGCGAACGAGGGGTACACCAGGCTGACCGGCTACAGCAGCGACGCGGTGCGCGGGCGGAACTGTCGGTTCCTGCAGGGTCCCGACACCGACGGGGAGTCGGTCGCCCGGATGCGCGAGGCGGTCAACAACGAGGAGACGTGCTCCGTCGAGTTGCTCAACTACCGGGAGGACGGCACACCGTTCTGGAACCGGGTGACACTCGCACCGCTGTACGAGGACGGGGAGTTGAGCCACTTCGTCGGGTTCCAAGAGGACGTGACCGAACAGAAGGAGGCCGAGGCGCTGGCCAGACAGCGCGCGGACGCGCTCCGGGAGGAGCGACAGACCCTGGAGCGGGTGCTGGGACGCGTGAGCGGGATGGTCAACAACGTCAGTCACGCGCTGGTCGCGGCCAGCAGTCGCGACGAGGTCGAACGGCGGGTCTGCTCGGAGATTGCCGCCACGGACGGGTACACCTACGCCTGGATGGGCGAACCCCAGGTCGCCGGCAGCGCGATGACGGTCAGGGTCAGCGAGGGTGGGACCCAGCAGATCGAGTCCGGCAGCAGCGCCGAACTCGCGGGGACGGTGTTCGAGCGTGCGCTCGACCAGGGGGGTGTCGTCGTCCCGGGGACCGACGACCAGGTGCCACCGGCGGTCGCGCCCGGGCAGTTCGACGCCGCGGCGATGGCGGTGGTGCCGCTCACGTACCGCCGGACCACCTACGGGGTGCTGTCGGTGTACGCCGACCGGGCGGAGGTGCTCGACAGACGCGAGTGTGAGGTGTTCGAGGCGGTCGGCCAGATGGTCGCGAGCGGACTCAACGCCGTCGAGACGAAGCAGGTGCTCACCGCGGACCGCGTGACCGAACTCGGGTTCGAGATAACCGACGGCAGTTTCCCGCTGATAGACCTTGCGACGCGGGCAGACGGGGCGCTCAGCTACAACGGCGCCACCCTCGAGGACGGGGACTCGTTTCGGCTGTTCGTCACGCTCTCGGACGTGGACGCCGACGAGTCGTTCGAGGCGATGCTCGCCTCGTGTGACGGCCTCGAGGACGGGTACGTCATCGCCAGACGGAACGGGACCATCGCGGCCTCGCTCGCGCTGGCCGACAGACACCCGTTCGGTGAACTCGCCGAGTACGGCGCGACGCTGCAGGACCTGTCGGCGTCGGGCAGTTCGGGAACCGCACAGCTCCACATCGACCTGCCCGTCGAGGGTGACTCCCGGTCCGTGCTGTCGACGCTGAAAGACAGCTACGACGGGGTGAGTCTCATCCGGCAGCGCGACCGCGAGCGCGAGCCACAGCCCACCACCGCGTTCACCACCGCCGTCGCGGACCGACTGACCGACCGACAGTTCACGGCACTGGAGACGGCCTACCTCAGCGACTACTTCGAGTTCCCCCGGCCTGTCTCCGGCGAGGAACTCGCCGACTCGATGAGCATCTCGCGACAGACCTACCACCAGCATCTCCGGGCCGCACAGCGGAAACTCCTCGAGGAGTTCTTCGAGTCGAACTGAGAGCCGACCCGCGGTCACGACCGTGCGAGAGCCGGCAGCCAATCACCGCGTTTTTATTCATTACCGGACGAACAACTGGTATGTTCCAGGACGTCGGAAAGTTCCAGGTGTTTCTCGGGTTCCTCGGAGCCGTCGGACTCATCGCGGTGGTGGTCTCCTTTGGAGTGGTGTTTATCATCCTGACCGGCGGGACCGACGGCGGCGGCGGCGAGGTGGCGACTTTCCCCGAGGGGTTCGGCTGCGACCAGTTCAACGGTGACCCGAACGTCGGGCACGAGGCGAACTACGGGGTCACGCAGAACGTGACACGCCGGGCGCTCGACGCCATCGAGGGCGGTGTCACCGACGGCGGGTTCGAGCTATCGTTCAACGTATCGGACCCGACTGTGCTCAACGCCTCGGCCCGACACCCCGACGGGACACCGGTCCCACTCGAGACCGACGACGAGAACACGACTGTCACGGTGAGTGATAACAGCACGGACTCGTTCCGCCTCTGGATCGACAGCGCGGACAGAGGGGTGATAACCAGGACACAACTCGATATCTGTCCCCCGTCCCCGTCGTCGTAGGCCGTCCCCCGACCCGGGGGGGTGAGACAGACTGTCGACCCCACTCGGTGTCGGGTTCGGAGTCGCTACACCTGCTTGCAGTCCGGGGAGACGTACCGTCACCCCCTCAGTCGGTTCGAGACGGACTCGTCAGGGAGAATCTATAAGTACTCGGCATACGCAAACTCAAATGCTATGGACCGAATACAGGACGGTCGTCGAGACATCATGATTCACGGCAACGCATCGTTCGAGGACCTGCCGATAGACGGTCTCTCGGAGGACGAGCTGGAAGTCGCCGGCGTGGAGCGGTTCGTGCCCTACCAGATGAGCGGTCCAAAGATCTACCCCGGTGATGTCCTCATCGGTATCAGTGACGGCGAGATCGAGTTCGGCGAGCTCGTCTACAAGAAAGCCGACGAGGGGGTGCTGGTCGTCCCGCTCGACACCGGAGCGGTGGAGTACGTCACGGACAGCGAGTTCGCGAGGCGGTTCTACTCACACCAGATCCACATCTACGACGACATAACCCGGACGACCCCCGACTGGGACACCGACTTCGACGAGTCGGCGGTCGAGCGGCCCGAGGTCAGCCGCGCCCGATAACACCGCAAAGAGCCCGGCGCTTCACTCACACCGCGACGTTCTTTTCGAACACACGACCGGGAAGCGTCGGGTACAGGTGGCCCGGCTCAGCCGAACAGCGAGCCCAGAAACGAGCTGTCCCGGGCCCGCACACTGTCGAACGACTGGAGCACGTTGTTGAGGTCGGTGAACAGGCGGGTGAAGTTGCGCCGGGTCTTCTTGTCGAGTTCGTCGAACTCGTCGCGGTTGCGCTGCAGGTACAGCGCGGGTTCGTCGCGGTCGAACTCGCCCCCGTTTATCGCGTGTTCCTCGAAGTACCCCCGGAGCTGTCGGACGATAGAGCCGGTGCCGTCGAGTTCCGCCGGGGTGACCTGGTCCGGGACGGCGCTGGTTGCGGTGATGGCCGTCGCGTAGGCCCCGTTCACGAGTTCGAGGTAGAACTCCGTGGAGAGGACATCCTCGATGGTGGCGTCGTCGCTGTCGCTGTACTCGCTCGTGACCCTCACCGGCAGGTCGACGAGGTTGCTGTCGGTTTCACCCCGGCCGCGGGCGGGCTGTTTCCACGCGGGTTCGTCGTTCAGGAGTGCGGCCACGTCGAGTCGGTCCTCGCCGAAAAGCGAGATGAACGTCCCGACGTTGCCGGGGTGGTTGACCGGGATGACCGTCCACCGGCTGTCTAACCCCTCTTTGCCGGCGTTCCGGAGCATCTGTGAGAGCACGTACAGGAACACGTGGTCGGCTTTCTGCTCGACCAAGAGCGTCTGCGGGTACACCAGGAGCGTGTCCATCAGGTCGAACTCGAAGACGTTCCGGAGCGGGAACCGGGTGTACTCGTCGGCCTGTGAGACGTCGTCGACGATGTTCTCGTCTCCGGGTGGCTCCGGAAGCACCATCCTGACACGGTGGACCGTCTCCTCGTTTATCATAAACGGGGAGTGAGCGGTGTAGACGGTGGTGTGTTTTGTCGCGAGTTCGGTCTGCAGGAACTCGAGGAACTCCTGTTTGGCTCGGGCGTGGAGGTTCAGCCCCGGTTCGTCCAGCAACAGCACCAGGTCGTCGGTCGACCGCTGCAGTTCCGAGAGCTGGCAGAACGTGGAGAAAAAGCGCCTGAACCCGTGCGAGCGGCCCTCGAACCCGACCGTGACGTTCTGGTCGCGGTTCTCCACGCGGATGTTGAGCACGGGCTCGTCGTCGGTCCCCGCGCGCTGGATGCGGATACTGATGTCCCCGCTCTGGCTCCAGTAGTCCATCGCCTCCTCGCTGACAGCCGCCGAGGCCGCCTCGAGTTCGGTCGTCGTCTCGCGCCAGTCCTCCACCTCGGCGAGACTGTCGAGGTCGAGTCCGGCGACGGCGAGCAGGGAGAGAAACACCCGGTCACCCGGGGAGAGGTCGCCGCTGTCGCGACGGTCGAGCATCGCCTCTACGTCGATTGTGCCGTTCATCACCGAGTACTCCCCGATGAAACGGAACCCCGGGAGCCGGTCGGACAGCACCTCGCTCCCCACCTCCGAGACGATGACCTCCGGAAACGGCCCGCCGAGCGCGGCCTCGAGATCCTGCCGTGTCACCCCCGACAGCCCGGCGAACGTGTCGACGTTCGCGAGTTCGGAGTCGGTCTCGGCGTCGAACTCGTGAGCGACACGGACGTACTCCAGACAGGCCGCCTCGTCGAGGTCGACCTCCCAGTGGCGCTCGTTCGCGTAGTCCATGTGGACCGTCACCTCGCGGTCACCGACGATCCCCTCGGTGAACGCCTCCTCGATAGCGGTCACGTCGTCGTCCTCGAGTCTGAAACGACCGCTGGCGACGGTCGCCGGCTCGTCCTCGTGCCTGTCGCTGTACTCGGGCCAGTCCTCACGTGGGTACTCGGCGTAGGGGACGTACTCGCCGGTCCCGTACGCGGGATTGAGCTTCTCGGCGGCCCGCATGAACGCCGTCTTCCCCGACTCGTTTCTGCCGACGAGACAGGTCAACTCGTCGAGCTCGACCCAGCCAGTATCACTCAGACTCCTGTAGTTCTGTACGCGAAGCTCAGTTAGGTCCATCACTCGAATCTACGGGCCTCGGCAGATAAAACCTGTAACTGACAATGTCAGCTTCCGACGATGCGGGCGAACCCGCCGGACCTGCCGACCGTCGTGGGGTCTACTCCTCGGTATATACCGGTTCTGGCTCGCACCGTTCCGCCCTGCTCGGAGGTGACGCGTTGGCCTGCAACAGTTAAGCCCACGCCGGTGATACCGGCAGGTATGAGCGACCGAGACGACCCGCTCGCCGATATCGAGGCGCTGTTCGACCAGTTCACCGATTTCGGTGCCGCGATGTCCGCCGACATCCCGGTCGACGTACTCGACAGAGACGACGAGGTGGTGGTGCTCGCGGACCTGCCGGGGCGGGAGACCGGAGAGATACAGGTGCGACTGGAAGACGAGCGCAGCCTCCAGATAGAGGCTCCCGCCCCGACGGCGGAGGCCGAGGGTCAGTACGTGGTCCGCGGGCGGCCACGCGCGGCGGTGAGCCGGTCAGTCCGACTGCCGGCGGCCGTCGACGAGAACGACACCGAGGCGAACTACGACCAGGGTGTGCTCACGGTGCGACTCGGCAAACCCTCCGGCGGCGAGGGGACGGACATCGAGGTGACCTGAGCCACGCCCGGAGCGACCCGGCGACTGTCGCTCTCGACCGGGTGGCTGTGCCGTCAGACCCAAGCCGTACCCTGCCGTAGCCCCTGACGATGCCACTGAGCGCTACAGTCGATGCGACAGTCGACGGGGACGTCGAGTTCACGTTCGAGGTGACGAACAGCGGTCCCGGTACGGTGACGCTGACGTTCCGGAGCGGGAAACGGGCGGACGTGGCCGTCACCGACGCCGAAACCGGCGACGAGGTCTGGCGCTGGAGCCAGAACCGGATGTTCACGCAGGCCATCTCGACGGTGGAACTCGAGAGTGGCGACACGTTCGACCGCACGTTCACCTGGAGCGACCCGCCCGCCGGCGACTACGAGGCCGAGGCCGCGCTCGCGGCCAACCGGAGCGCCACCGCGAGCACCAGCCTCTCCGTCTGAGACACACCGGCAGGGTTCGACCCGGCCGAGGTCCGTGTCGGCAGGTCACCGCGGTCGTGAGCGAGCAGGTCCGTCGTGGACGGACACCCCGACCGGTCGATTGCGGACTGATACCCCGACCGGTCAGTCGTGGACGAGTATCTCGGGCCGGTCAGTCGGGACGGGCCGGTCAGTCGTGGACGAGCACGTCGAGCACGTCGGTGCCCTCGCGGTCGAGTGCCGCCGCGAGCGTCGACTGTATCTCCCCGGGTTGTTCGACACGTTCCGCCCGGACACCGTGGCTCTCGGCGTTCGCGACGAGGTCGACCGGCGGGTCGAACTCCATCCCGACGAACTCGTACTCCGATTCCGCCCCGCCCAGCACGTCGAGTGTGTTGTCTTTCAGGATGCGGTAGTTGCGGTTGTCCGGGATGACGACCGTCAGGTCGAGGCTGCGGCGGGCGGCTGTGTACATCGTGTGTGGGTAGTACAGGTACGAGCCGTCGCCGACGAACCCGACGACATCGCGGGGGTCGGTGCGCTCGGACTCGGCGAGCGCCGCGCCGACGGCGGCGGGAAGACCGTAGCCCAGACCGCCGCCCTTGTTCGAGACGTACTGCTCGGGACCGAGCGGCCACCGGGTGAGCATCGCGTACTTCGCCGTGACACCCTCGTCGACGATGTAGGCGTCGGGAACGACCTCGTGCATCGCGTCGACGAGGTCGGCCTTCGAGGCACGCGGGTCCCCCGGTGCCTCGTCCTCGCCCATCCCGCGGACCCGCGCGGCGACGAACTCCCGCTGTGCGGCGACCCGGTCGAGACGGGCCGCCCGGGTCGAGGCCGACAGCTCCGACCCGACGAGGTCAGCGAGCTCGCGCAGGACGCGCCCGGGGTCACCGAGCACCGCGCAGTCGGCGGGCTGGTTCTTGCCGAGCTGTGGGGCGTCGTCGCCGATGTGGACGCACGTGGTCGCCCCGGGAACGAGCGCGTCGTCGTGTCGAATGAGCGTCGTGTTCGTCGAACAGCCGACGAACACGAGCGTGTCCGCGCCCAGCAGTGTCCGCGCGAGGTCCTCGTCGGGCGGGATGTACGAGACCCACTGGTCGTGGTCGGTCGGGAAGTCCACCTCGCAGGCGAGAATCTCGCCGTGGACGCGTGCGCCGGCGGCCTCCGCGAACGCGACTGCCGCCTCGACAGCGTCCCGGCCGGCGCGGGCCACCCCGTCACCGACGACCATCGTCACGTCCTCGGCCGCGACAGTTAGGTCGGCGGCGCGTGCCACCTGCTGTGGGTCACCTCGTCCGGCGTCCGGTATCGGCCCGAGTCGCTCGGGGTCAGCGTCGGTCTCGGCGAGCATCACGTCCAGCGGGAGCGCGAGAAAGACCGGTCCCGTCGGCGGCGTGAGCGCCGTCCGGACCGCGCGGCGGACCATCGTCGGTATCGCGGCGGGGTCGAGCACCTCCGCCGCCAGCTTCGTGTACTGGTCGGCCATCGCCACCAGGTCCGCCGACAGAATCGGGTCCTCGTGGCGGAAATCGAGGCTGTGGTTGCCGGCGGTCACCAGCAGCGGCGCGCCGGCCACCTGTGCGGCGTAGAGGTTCCCCAGCCCGTGTGCGAGGCCGGCGTTCAGGTGGAGGTTGGCGACCCCGAGCGGGAGCGGGGCCGGGGGCGAACCCGCGCCGAGTGGACCGTCCTCGTGGTGTGCGTGGTAGCGGCGCGTGCTCGCGTAGCCGCCGGCCATCCCCACCGCGATATCCTCGTGGAGACCGAGCACGTACTCGAGCGCACTGTCTGCGATGGCGTGGACGACCGGGAGCTCCGTCGTACCGGGGTTCCCGAAGACGCGGCTCACCCCGTAGGACGAGAGCGCCTCGACGAACAGCTCTGCACCCGTCTCTGTCATGGGGTCCGGTACTCCCGTGAGAGACTAAACTCCACCGGCGGGGACTACGGGGACTGCCTGTAGATGAGGTTCCGCTGGATGCCGTTTGCCCCCTCGTAGATGACCGGCACACGGACGTCCCGGTAGATGCGCGCGATGCGTCGGTTGGTGAACACGGACCGGCCACCGTGGAGCGACATGGCGCGCTCGGCGCAGTCGGTTGCGGCCTCGGTGGAGATTGTCTTCGCCAGGGCCGCCCAGTAGCCCGGGTGGTCGTGGTTCGCGACCCTGTCGGCGGCCTGCCAGTTCAGCGCGCGGGCCGACTCGAAGGCCATCCGCATCTCCGCGAGTTCGTGCTGGACGGCCTGGAACTCGTCGACCGTGCGGCCAAAGGACTCGCGGTCACTCACGAACGATTCGGCCTCCTCGATGGCACCCGCCGCCAGCCCGAGCCCGTGGCCGCCGACCACGACACGGCCGTAGTTGAAAAACTCCGCGAGCATGTAGAAGCCCGCGCCACGGGTGCCAATCAGGTTCTCCTCCGGGATGCGACAGTCGTCCAGCGTGATGTGAGCCTGTTTCGAGGCCCGGAGCGACATCTTCTCGTCGACGTGTTCTGCGCTGTAGCCGTCGGCGTCCGTCGGGACGATGAGCATCGAGTAGTTGCTGTACCGGTCGTCGGAGTCGCCCGTCTTCGCGTAGAGGGTGATCCAGTCGGCCTCGACACCGTTGCCGACCCAGTACTTCTCGCCGTTTATCACCCACTCGTCGCCGTCGAGTTCGGCCGATGTCTGCATCCCCGCGAGGTTGCTCCCGGTCTCCGGCTCCGACACCGCGAGCCCGGTGAGCTGTTCGTGGTTGCCGACGGGTCTGAGATACTCCTCGCGCTGGCGCTCGGTCCCGTGGTCGACGAGCATCTCCGCGCCGAAGCTCGCCAGCTGCAGTGTCAGCCCGATTCCCGCGTCCGCGCGGTAGAACTCCTCCGCGACGGCGAGCATCTCCTCGAGTGTGAACCCACGGCCACCGTACTCCTCCGGAACGTCACACGCGACCAGTCCGGCCTTCTGCCCGGCCTCGAGGATGTCCCAGGGGTACTCGCCGCTCTCGAAGTACTCGGCCGCGTTCGGGGCGATGTGTTGCTGTGCGAACTCGCGGGCCTCCTGTTTCGCCTCGCGAGCCTGCTCCGGTACCACACCCTCGTTCAGCAAATCCATACCACAACTCAGGGCCTATTGCATAAATACCACGCGCTTAATGACGCGCAGACAACCAGAGCCGAGCGGTCAGCGGGCCGTGGCCGTGACCTCCTGAATCACGCCACTGTCGGTTGCGACGACGACGGTCACCCCGGAACCCGCCGAGAGAAACGGCGTGTTCGTATCAGCTATGCGGAACCCGGCGCGCTCGCCGGCCCGCCACTCGTCGGGGCTCTCGGCGTTGAACGGCCCCGTCGGGGTGCCGTCGAACCCGTCAGCCCCGACGAAGGGAACCGGTGGCTGTTTCGCGAGCGCCGTCCCGTCGACCCTGACCCGGACGGTCAGTGCCGAGACATCGAGTGTGTCGCCGCCGCGGTGTGTGAGCGTTATCTCCCCCTCCGCACCGTCGACGGTCAGCGAGAGTGCCGCCGACGGGACTTCGGTTGTCCCGGGTGTCGTCAGCGCCGCGCCGACCGAGAGCGCGAGCACCACCGTCACCGCCACGAGCACGATACCGCCGACGACCGGCGTCACCCCCCGGGTGTCGCTGCCGTCTCCGATCACTGTGTCGGTCATACACCCCGGTGATCGCGTGCTCGTATTTCAACCCTCACCGACGGCGTCGGCGTGGTGCTCGATGTTCTCCCAGACCTCGGTCATGCGGTCACCCGTGAGTTCGACGAGTCGCTCGAGGTCCTCCTCGGCGTCGGCGGGCGCACAGCCCAGGTCCCGGATTGCCTTCGTCGCCGAGATGTGGTGGACGTGGACCTCCCCGTCGGCTGTCTCGTAGACGGCGGTCGTACAGGGGAGCATCCCGGCGAGGCGCTGGTCGATTGCGAGCGCGTCGTGGGCGACCTCGGGGTGACAGACAACGACCAGCGCGGTCCGCTCGACCGACATCCCGAGCATCCCCTCGACCATCTGGTCGACCCGCGTGACCTGTACCGTCTCGAACTCCGCGAGTTCGTGTTCCAGCTGGACGAACGGAACGGCATCCTCGAACGACATCTCCAGTGTGGTGTGCATCGCGTCCTCGGCCGCGGGGCTCTGTTCCCCGGGGGCTGGGGCCCTCGAATCACTCATACGACCCGTTCGACTGCTGGCGTCTAAAATGCTGGTGCCGGTGAGCAAATTATAAGCCGGACTGTCCAGAACTACAGGCGATGGCATCGGTAGGGCGACGGCGGGTGCTCGCCGCGGCGGGTGTCGGGGCCGGACTCACCGGTCTGGGGACAGTGACCGCCGGGGAGTCGAGCGGAACCGGCACACCGGGGGCTGTCGACGGTGGGTCGACACGCGTCGACGGTGAACCGACCCACGCTCTCGACGGTGAACCGACCCACGCTCTCGACGGTGAACCGACCCACG
>CAZFMN010000005.1:15240-37380 GCA_964520075.1 uncultured Halobacteriales archaeon
ACCCACGCTCTCGACGGTGAACCGACCCACGCTCTCGACGGTGAACCGACCCACGCTCTCGACGGTGAACCGACCCACGTGTTCCTCGCGCGCGGGACCGGCGGGTTCATCGGGATTAACACCGACGACCCGGGGGAGGAGAGCTACCCACTGCCGGGTGACGACGGTGAGCCACCGGTCGTCATCGAGGGGGCGGTGTACCCGGACGGCAGCTGGCAGTCGACCCATGTCGAGTTCCGGACGTTCGACCCGGGTGACTTCGGGCTCCCGCCGATTAACCTGGAGGTGGACCTGGACGTTCCCGGCGGCCTGTCGGGTGTACTCGACCGCGAGGCAGGGCTGATGACCGCCGCGGGGACACTCGAGATACTCCTGCCGCTGAGCGAGTTCGACAGCATCGACGAGGACCTCGAGGTCGAGATAGAGCTCGTGGACGCGACAACCCTACAGAGCAACAGCATGGTCGGGGACACCGAGGGGCTGGACACACCGGTGGCGTCGGTGGTGTTCGTCGACAACGCCTACACTGTCCCGGCGACCGACACCGTCGTGTTCGGTATCGACCTCGACGAGGTGCTCGGTCTGCCCTCGGAGGAACCCGGCCGGAACTGGTTCGAACTCGGACTGGCCGTCGAGTTCGCGCCGCTCCCCCCGCCGGTTGTCGGGGCCGACCCACCGACGAGGGTGGGCGAGGGGCTGTTCTTCGACGATATAGACGGTGACGGCGAGGTGACAGTCGCCGACGTGCAGGCGCTTTTCACCAGTCTCGACAGCCCGGTGCTCCAGAACCACGCCCCGGCGTTCAACTTCTCGGGGACCAACCCCCGGCGGGTGAGCATCTTCGACGTGCAGGCGCTGTTCGGGCGCCTGTGAGCCGTGACAGTCCGCCGGAGCGAGTTCAGCCGGACCCGCGGTCGGGGACGGTGAACTCGACGGTGGTGCCGTCTGTCGTGTCGAAGGAGAGCTCACCCCCGATTGTCGTGACCGCCCACTTCAGTTGCCAGAGACCGAGTCCGGTGGTGTGCTGGAGCGGGGTCTCGACACCGCGCTCGAGCGATTCGAGTTCGCTGTCGGGGATACCGGGTCCGTCGTCGGTGATACAGACGAGACAGCCCTCCGGGGTCTCGGTGACGGTGACCGACACCTCGGTCTCGGCGTACTCGAGGGCGTTCTCGAGCGCGCTCTGGAGGGCGGCAGACAGCGCCTGGTGGCTCGTCACGACCGCCAGTGACTCGGGCATCTCGACGGCAACCGACACGGAGGAGTCGTCGGCCCCGAGTTCGACCAGCGTATCGTAGACGAGGTCGACGACGTGGGCGGTCGTCTCGCCGGTGTCGCGGGCGACGAACTCGTCGATGGTGCGGGCCGCCTCGCTGACCGACGCGAGCTCCTCGGCGGCGTCGATCATCGGTGCGGTGTGCCCGCCGGTGTCGGTCTCGCCTCTGTCGAGTGCCTCGGCGTGGGCGCGTAGCACCTGGACCCTGTTGCGGAGGTTGTGCCGGAGCACACGGTTGAGCACGGAGAGGCGCTGCTCGCGGAGCTGGCGGGCGGTGACATCACGGAGGCTCACGAGCGCGCCGAGCGCCCGGTCGCCGCCGCCGGTTAGCGTCGACACCTGGGGGTCGTACCGTCGTGTACCGTCGGAGGTCTCGAGTGTCACCGTCTCGCGCTCCCGGAGGCTGTCGCTGCCGTGACCGAGCAGGTCCGACAGCCGCGTCTGTCGGGCGTCGTCGCGGCGCAGGCCGAGCGCAGAGAGCGCCGTCTCGTTTATCCGGACCACGCTGTCATCGTCGCTGACGACGAACACGAGGTCGTCGCTCTCGCGCACAATCTCGCGCTCACCGAGTGTCCCGACCGCCGGGGGCGTCACGTCGAGCACCCTGTAGTAGCCGACAGCGGTCGCCAGCGCCGCCGCCGCGACGACGAACCCGGCGGCGTTTACCGTCGCAACGACCCCCGGGTCGGGCTGTTCGCTGACGAGCAGGCTGACGAGATTCAGGCTGACGAACGTCCCGGTCGGCGCGAGAGCCAGGCTCACCCCCTGTCTGGCCCCGACGTGACCGTATCTGTACCCCGTCCGGATGAGCAGTGCCGCCCCCGTGAGCACGAGCGCGAGACAGTACAGCGTCGGAACCCCTCCGACCAGCGCGGTCACCACCTCGCTGAACCCCGTCCGTAACATCACGATACCGGCCAGGATGCCGGCACACGGTGCCAGAAGCAACACCACAGACCGGAGCCGGATGCGTGTCGACCGGCCGGTGTACCGGAGCGCGAACAGCAGCCACGGCACCGTCGCCACACCCCAGAACAGTGTTCCCACCTCGGGCCAGAGCTCGCCCGGCACGGCCGAACTGAGCAGCCCACTGCTGACACCCGCGAGACCGAGCAACGCCACGAACGCGGCGAAGGAGCCGACACCGGGACTGTCGAACCGACGGCGAACGTAGATACCGAACAGCACGAGCGCGAGTCCAACGGACACAGTGACCCCGTCCAGTGCAGTTGCCGGTGCCACCATCTGGCCGGATTTGGGGCTCCAGGGTAAAAGCTAGTGGGGTCTGACCCGACTGTGTAGCTTCACCGGACTGTGTAGGTGGTCGTGGCAACCGTGTCGTGTCACCGGGTTGTCTGTGTGGTCCGGGCCGGTCGTGTCCCGTCACTGAACGGTCCGGGCGGTCGTGTCGGTGCCGGCGCTGGGCGGGCGGAGCAGGTTGACCCACCCGGCGAGCAGTCCGAGCAGGAGCCCCGTGAAGTGTGCGATGAGCGCGACACCCTGTGAGGCCGTGGCGGCGGTCACGGCTATCGCGAGCACGACGAACACGAAGTAGGTCACCCACGAGGGGACATCCGCGACAGCGCCGAGTCCGGCGACGAGGCGGTTGCTCGCGAGCAGGTAACCGAGCAGTGCGAACACCGCACCGCTGGCCCCCAGCACACCGCCGGTCGCCGTGGCGTCGATGAGCGGTGCCGCTCCGACCAGGTCGTTCACGACCGGTGTCTCGGCCAGCAGGTCGCTGAACAGTATCTGCGAGATGCCTGCCAGGGCACCCGTCACGAGGAAGAACACGTGGAACCGGGTCCGCGTGGTCGCGGCGGCGACGGCGTAGCCGAACAGCACGAGCGCAACAGCGTTCGACAGCAGGTGACCGGGGTTCGCGTGGGCGTAGACACTCGTCACT
This sequence comes from uncultured Halobacteriales archaeon, assembly GCA_964520075.1. Lineage (GTDB taxonomy): Archaea > Halobacteriota > Halobacteria > Halobacteriales > Haloarculaceae > Halovenus. The sequence goes on from CAZFMN010000005.1 coordinate 18,423, forward strand.
ACTGTCCACGGGTCGTTCTGAATCGGCGGTGCGAGCACGAACAGCCCTGGCATCGCGTCTACCAGCCCCGACAGGGTCTGGACCGCGTAGACGACGAGAAACACAGCGAGGAGGTCGAGTATCGGGGACCCGGTACGCTCTGTCATCACCGACACTAGTAGCGCGAGAGATATAATAGCCCCGGACGACGGAGCGAAACGCATAATCCCCCCGTCCCCGTTGGGTCAGGTATGGACAGTGACCAGTGGATAGCCATCTTCCTCGTCGTTCTCATGGTGGTGTCCGGTATCGCGATGGGGACCGTCGCGGTGCTGTAACCGAACCTCGACACCGGGGGTGGAATCGGTCCGAGGAGTTCCGGGAGCGTATGCTCCGCCGACAGTGTTCGTCGAGCGACCCCCCGACGCTACGCGACTGGCACGCTCCGGGGATGTCCTGCCGCGCGCCGGTCGCGTGTGACTCTTGCTGTCATCGTGTCTGGCGGGTCCCCGGCCCCGGGACGGGCGGTCACAACCCCCAAGTTCGTGCGGGCGAAGAAGACAACAGAATGGGTCTGAGAGAGCGATTCGCCGGCGACCCGCCGTTCGACCCGGCGACGACAGCGGTGGACGACGAGGCGGTGCTGGACCTGCTGGAACCGGTCGTCCAGGAGTGGTGGGTCGAGCAGTTCGGCGAGTTCGTCCCCCAGAACGGCGGCTTTTTTACCCCGCCACAGAAGGAGGCGATCCCGCTCATCCACGAGCGGGAGAACGCCCTCGTCTGCTCGCCAACCGGGAGCGGCAAGACGCTCGCGGTCTTCTCGGGCATTATAAACGAACTGTTCCGTCGTGCCCGCGCGGGAGATGAGGAGACCGAGCGAGACGAGGACGACACCAGACAGAGCGGTGGCGACACCGGGCAGGGCGACGACGACACCGGGCGAGATGCGGTCGATACGGACGGCAGACCGGGCGAGGCGGAGGCCGGTAAACTGGCAAACAGCGTCTACTGTCTGTACGTCTCCCCGCTGAAGTCACTCGCGAACGACATCCACCGGAACCTGGAGGTGCCGCTGTCGGGCATCACGGAGCGACTCGACGAGCGCGGCGAGCAGGTCGAGATACGTCACGCAATCCGTCACGGCGACACCAGCGACAGCGCGCGCCAGCGGATGCTCCGCGAGACACCACACATCCTCAACACCACCCCGGAGACGCTCGCAATCCTGCTGAACTCCCCGAAGTTCCGCGAGAAACTCCGGACCGTCGAGTACGTCGTCGTCGACGAGATACACAGCCTCGCGGAGAACAAGCGGGGCACTCACCTGTCGGTGTCGCTCGAACGGCTGGAGGCGCTGGCAGACGGGTCGCCCACCCGCATCGGCTGTTCGGCGACGGTCGAACCGCTCGACACGATGGCGGAGTTTCTCGTCGGCTACACCGACCCCGACAGCACGGGCGATGTCGACCGGGTCGGAGACAGTGTCGACCGCGAACCCCGCGAGTACGAGCTCGTCGACACGCGGTTCGTCCGGGAGTTCGACATCGAACTCACCTGTCCGACGGACGACCTGATAAACACACCGGGTGGGGTGGTGAACGACCGGTTCTACCGGCAGTTACACGAGCAGATACAGGCACACGACAACACGCTGGTGTTCACGAACACCCGGTCGGGTGCCGAGCGGGTGCTTCACAACCTCCGCGAGCGGTTCGACGCCTACGACGAGGCGAACTCGGGGTGTCACCACGGCAGTCTCTCGAAGGACCGGCGCGAGGCGGTCGAGGAGGCGCTGAAGGAGGGGTCGGTGGACGTGGTGACCACCTCGACGTCGCTGGAACTCGGCATCGACATGCCGCATCTCGACTTGGTGGTGCAGGTCGGGTCGCCGAAGTCGGTGGCGGCACTGCTCCAGCGGGTGGGCCGGGCCGGGCACCAGGTCGGCGAGACCGTCACGGGCCGGGTGGTCGCGCTCGACCGCGACGAGCTCGTCGAGTGTGCGGTGATGCTCCGGAAGGCAGAGGAGGGGTTCGTCGACCGGGTGTTCATTCCGGACGACCCACAGGACGTGGCCACACAGCACGTCTACGGGATGGCGATAACCGGTCCGCGCCCCGAGGCGGAGATACGGGCCATCCTGGAGCGGGCCTACCCCTACCGGAACTACACCGGGCGCGAGTGGGAGCAGTTGCTGCGGTATCTCACCGCCGACTACGCCGGCATGGAGGAGAAGAACGTCTACGCGAAGGTCTGGCGGGACACCAACGACGTCCCGGACGGCGAGCACTACTACGACGAGTACCCCGTCGGGAAACCGCTCATCGGCAAGCGCGGTCGTCTCGCGCGGGTCATCTACATGACGAACATCGGGACAATACCCGACTCGTTCACCTGTGACGTGTACACCCGGTCGGGCGATGAGTGGGTGGGGCAACTCGACGAGGAGTACCTCGACACGCTGGAGACCGGCGACGTGTTCGTGCTCGGCGGTAGCCGCTACGAGTTCCGCTACCGGCGCGGGTCGAAGGTCTACGTCGACCCCACGGGTGCCCGTCCCACCGTCCCATCCTGGTTCTCCGAGCGTCTGCCGCTTTCCTACGACCTGGGAACGGAGATACTTTCCTTCCAGCGGGAACTGCTGGACAGACTGGCCGAGGGCGGGCGCCCGGCGGTGCGGGTCTGGCTGCGCGAGAGCCCGCTCGACGAGCACAGTGTCCGGGCGATCACCCGGATGTTCGACCAGCAGGTCCGGTACGCCGGTCCCGAGAGCGTGAGCACCGACGGGCGACTCGTCATCGAGGAGGAACTCGACAGGAGCGAGTACAAGCGACACTACTACGTCCACTCGAACTACGGGCGGCGGTTCAACGACGGGCTCTCGCGACTGCTCGCCTACCGGTGTGCACAGGAGGCGAACGCGAACGTGACCGTCGCGGTGGCCGACCACGGGTTCACACTCTCCCTGCCGCTCAACCGCAAGGTCGACCTCGCGGGACTGCTCGAGGGCATCGGTCCCGCGGACGTGCGTCCGGACCTGCGTGCCAGCCTCGACGGCACCGACCTGCTGAAGCGGTACTTCCGGATAAACGCCACCCGGGCGCTGATGATACTGAAACGCTACAAGGGTCACGAGAAGTCCGCGAGCAAACAGCAGTTCGACAGCGAGATGCTGCTCGGGTTCGCGGAGGACCTCGAGGAGTTCGCCGTCGTCGAGGAGACCTACCGGGAGATACTGGAGGACAAACTCCACGTCGGCGGTATCGAGACGGTGCTGGCCGCGATTCGGGACGGTGACGTCGAGGTGGTCTCCACGCGGGTCGACTCACCGTCACCGGCGGCGTTCGGTCTGGCGACGCTGATGGCCTCGGACGTCGTCCTCGCCGAGGACGAGTCACAGGTGCTCCAGGAGTTCCACCAGCGCGTGCTCGACGAGATAGAGGGTGAGAACGCGAACGTCGGCGCCGAATCCGACTGACGCGTTCCGCCCGGTTGTGGGACCGACGGACCCGGACTGGGTGCCGGAGCGACCGGGACAGCATCATCCGCGGTCGGGCGGTGTCAAAAGATAAATCAGCGGCGCCACGTCAGGGAGAAGTATGAGTGATACTGCGCCAGACACCCGCCGGTTCGACCCCGGCGAGGTCGAGCCCAGGTGGCAGGACGCCTGGGACGCGGCAGACGTGTTCCACATCGAGGACGACGCCGAGGACCCGAGCTACGTCCTCGCGATGTTCCCGTACCCGTCGGGCGAGATGCACATGGGTCACGTCCGCAACTACGCCATCACCGACGCCTACGCGTGGTACCGGCGGATGCAGGGTGACGCGGTGCTGCACCCGATGGGGTGGGACTCGTTCGGTCTGCCGGCCGAGAACGCCGCGAACGAGCGCGACGTCGACCCGCGGGAGTGGACGATGGACTGTATCGACCGGATGAAGTCCCAGATGGAGCTGATGGGGCTCGGCTTCGACTGGGAGCGAGAGGTGACAACCTGCGAACCGGAGTACTTCCGGTGGAACCAGTGGCTGTTCCTGCAGTGCTACGAGGCGGGGCTGGTCGAGCGGCAGGCGGCCGAACTAAACTGGTGTCCGGACTGCGAGACGGTGCTGGCCGACGAGAACGTCAACCCGCACCCGGACCACGCGAACGGCATCTGCTGGCGGTGTGACAGCCCAATCGACAAGCGGGACCTCGACCAGTGGTTCTTCACCACCACCGAGTACGCCGACGAACTGTACGACACACTCGACGAGATGGACGGCTGGCCCGATAACGTCCGGGAGATGCAGCGCAACTGGATCGGCAAACAGGATGGTGCGTCGGTCGAGTTCGACCTGACGACCGGCGACAGCGTCGACATCTTCACCACCCGACTCGACACAATCTACGGTGCGACGTTCTTCGCACTCGCGCCGGGCCACGAGGTCGCCGCGGAGATCGCCGCCGAGAACGATACCGTCGCCGAGTACATCGAGCGTGCCGACCGGGAGGAGCTCCCACAGACATCGGGTGTGTTCACCGGCGAGTACGCCGAGAACCCCGCCACCGGCGAGGAGATACCCGTCTACGTCGCCGACTACGTGCTCGAGGATATCGGGACCGGCGCGCTGTACGCCGTTCCCGCCCACGACGACCGCGACCACGCGTTCGCACAGACCCACGACATCGATATCCGGCAGGTCGTCGAGCCGGCAGCCGGGACCGACCGCGAGCCCGGGGATATCGACGTCGAGGAGGCAGCCTACACCGAGGACGGTCTGCTGGTGAACAGCGGCGAGTACGACGGACTCACGAGCGCCGAGGCCCGCGAGCGGTTCGTCGCCGAACTGGACGGCGAGTTCCGGACGGCACACAGCCTGCGTGACTGGTGTATCTCCCGCCAGCGTTACTGGGGGACACCCATCCCCTTCGTCGACTGTCCGGACTGCGGGTACGTGCCCGTTCCCGACGAGGAGCTGCCGGTCGAACTGCCGGAGTTCGTCCAGACGACGGGCAACCCACTCGACGCCGCCGAGGAGTGGAAACAGGTGACCTGTCCGGACTGTGGCGGCCCGGCGGAGCGAGAAACCGACACGATGGACACGTTCGTCGACTCCTCGTGGTACTTCCTGCGGTTCGTCTCGCCGGAGCTGACCGACGCGCCGTTCGACACCGGACGGGCGAACGACTGGATGCCCGTCGACCAGTACGTCGGCGGTATCGAGCACGCGACGATGCATCTCATCTACTCCCGGTTCTTCACGAAGGTGCTCGACGACATCGACCTGCTCGACCACCGCGAGCCGTTCCGGAACCTGCTGACACAGGGGATGGTCCGGAAGGGCGGCGAGGCGATGAGCTCCTCGACGGGGAACGTGGTCTCGCCGCGGCCGTTCGTCGACAGCTACGGGGCAGACACCGGTCGGCTGTTCATGCTGAACGCCGCCCGGCCCGAGAAGGACTTCGACTGGACCGACGAGGGTGCCCAGTCGGCCCACGACTTCCTGCAGAACGTGTACGGGCTGGCGGTCTCCTACGCCGAGGGGCAGATAGACACCGGTGACGGCGGCGTGGTCGACGAGTACGTCGCCCGCGAGACGAGCGCGGCAGCCGCCACCGCCACCGAGCAGTTCGAGCAGTTCCGCTTCAACCACGCCCTCCAGGAGGTCCGTGACCTGGTCGCCCTGCTCCGTCGCTACGCCGACCACACCGACCCGCGGCCGGAGACGTTCGAGCGCGGGCTGGAGACGGCCACCAAGCTGCTCGCACCGGTCGCCCCCCACACCGCCGAGGAGGTCTGGCACCGACTCGGCAACGACGACCTGATCGCGACCGCCGAGTGGCCCTCCGTCGACACCCCCGAGGGGTACGACACCGCCCGGATGCTCGTCGAGAACACCCGCGAGGACGTCCGGGATATAATCGACGTCGCGGGCATCGAGGAGCCCGAGCGCATCGAGGTCGGTGTCGCACCCGACTGGAAGTACTACGCCCGGCGACGCGCCCGGGAGCTCGACGGAAACGTCGTCGGACAGCTGATGGGTGACGACCGGCTCCGCAGCCACGGCGAGGACGCCGCCGACTACGCGAAGGAGCTCGCGGCGGCGGGTCACATCGACGAGCAACTGCGACCCGAGCGCGAGAGCGAGGTGCTGGACCGTGCCTCGTGGCTCCTCGAGCGGGAGTTCGGCGCCGACGTCACGGTGTACGGACCGGACGAGGCCCCGTCGAACCTCGCGGCGAAGGCGACACCCGGACGCCCCGGTATCCGCATCGAGGAGTGAGTCTGTCCGGTGACGACGGTTACCGCCCACCCTGACCGGACCCTTCTGCCGGTGTCGACGGCGATGCCCGAACTCTTGTACCATCGGGGAACCAGTCGGACTGTGCCCTGACTCGCCACCGCGGCGCGGCCCGCGAGCGTGTGACACACCGCGTCGCGAACCTTCCGTGTCACCTGTTCGAGAGGGCCATGGCCCGTTCGTGTTCCGGCCCCCGTGCCGGCCGGCACACGGAGGCCGACGGGTCGTGTGCCCCGCGCGAGGAGCGCGGATTTTTGTCGACCCGGACGCTACGGTAGGTATGCGCGTACTCCGTGGTCGCGCGGCGACACCGACCGCCGACCGTGCGGTGACACAGGACCTGCTGGAGCGCACGGCAGAGACTCCGGTGCTTCGCGTCTGGCGACCCCACCGGACGGTCGCGTTCGGTCGGCGGGACGCGAACTGCGAGGGGTACGACCGGGCGCGACAGGCGGCAACAGAGCGCGGGTACGCCACCCTGGAGCGGTCGGTCGGCGGCCGTGCGGTGGCGTTCACCGGGTCGACGGTGGCGTTCGTGCGCGCCGAACCGGTCACGGAGGCCCGGACCGGTATACAGGCGCGGTACGACCGCGTCGCCGACGAGGTGGCCGGGGCCCTCGACTCGCTCGGGGTAGCGGTCGAGTCGGGTGAGCCCGACGGCGCGTTCTGTCCCGGCACCCACTCGCTGTCGGCGTCGGGGAAACTCGTGGGTATCGCCCAGCGTATCCGGTCAGAGATGGCGCTCGTCTCGGGTGTCGTGGTCGCCTGTGACCACCACGAACTGGCGGACGTGCTCGACCCTGTGTACGGTGCGCTGGAGATACCCTTCGAGCGCGACGCCGTCGGGAGCGTCGCCCGCGCCGGCGGTCCGGCCGACCCAGAACCGGTGATGACGGCACTCCAGGAGAGTCTGGCGACAGCGCCGACCGTCCGGCACGTCCGGGAGACTTAGGCCACTCGGGCGTCGAGGCGGTGTATGCAGATCCGGAATGCGACGCTCGCCGACGGCCGACAGCGCGACGTCCGTGTCGTCGGGGAGCGCATCGAGAGTGTCGCCGAGCGCGTCGAGACACGCGAGGGCGAGCGGGTCGTCGACGCGACTGGGAAGCGTCTCCTCCCGGGGATGGTCGACATGCACGTGCATCTCAGACAGCCCGGGTTCGGTCACAAGGAGACCTGGCGGACGGGCACGCGGAGCGCCGCCGCCGGCGGGGTCACCACCGTCGTCGACCAGCCGAACACCGACCCGCCGACGGTCGACGGGCCGGCGTTCGACCGGAAGTGCGGGTTCACCGACGACGCGGTGGTGGATTTCGGTCTCAACGGTGGGGTCACCGGAGACTGGGAGCCCGACTCGCTGCTCGACCGGCCGCTCTGTGCGCTCGGTGAGGTGTTTCTCGCGGATTCGACAGGGGAGATGGGCATCGACGAGGCGCTGTTCGTCGAGGCGCTCGAACGCGCCGGTGACCTGCCGGTGACCGTCCACGCCGAGGACGAGTCGCTGTTCGAGCCGGCCGCCCGCGAGCGGTCGGACGCCGACGCCTGGAGCGCGTACCGCCGGGCCGACGCCGAGATTGCCGCGACCCGGCGGGCCTGCCGACTCGCCGCCGAGCGTGACCGGCGCATCCACGTCGCCCACGCGAGCACACCCGAGAGTATCGACGCCGCGGCGCGGGCGGGGGCGACCTGTGAGGTGACACCACACCACATGCTGCTCTCGCGGCGTGACCTGTCGGACCTGGGGACACACGGCCGGATGAACCCGCCGCTGCGCCGCGAGCGTCGCCGTCGCGAGGTGTTCGAGCGGGTCGCCGACGGCACTGTCGACGTGGTGGCGACCGACCACGCGCCCCACACCCGCGAGGAGAAGGCGGCGGACATCTGGGCGGCCCCGAGCGGTGTGCCGGGTGTCGAGACGGCGCTCCCGCTGTTGCTCGCCGCGGTCCGGCGGGGGAGACTCGGGTTCGACCGGGTCCGTGATCTCACGGCGCGCAACCCCGCGGCCATCCTCGGACTCCCCGAGAAGGGGACCATCACGGCGGGCACCCACGCCGACCTGGTGCTCGTCGACATGTCGGTGACCGACGAGGTCCGCGCGACGGACCTGCACACGAACTGCGGGTGGACCCCGTTCGATGGCCACGAGGCGGTGTTCCCCGAGTGGACGATGTGTCGCGGTCGGACTGTCTACCGCCGCGAGACCGACGCGTTCGACCCAATCCATGGGGAGAACGTGCGGAGACAGGGGGGAGACTGAACCGGACAGGTGTCACCGCTCACCGCGTGGGTCACTCCTCTGTGGTGTCGGTCCGACTGTGCTCGTCGGGGTCGTCGGTCACGCGCCGGACCCCGGGTTCGACGAACGCGTCGGACTGTCGTGTCCGGTTGCGCCGGGCGAGTCGACCCCACTCCTCGAGACCGGTCTCCACAGTCTCGCCGGAGAGTCCGATTGCGTCGCCGAGCGCGCACAGTTCGCGGGGTGTGCGGAGCTGCAGGTGCGAGCGCGGGTCGGCGCTGACCACGTACGGTGTGTCACACTGGTCGACCAGGTCCCGGAGTTTGCGGAGGTCACGGAGCGCCCGGACACGGGTGCCACCCTCCGCACGGAGCACCTGCCGGAGGTTGAACTCGACGCGGACACCGTTCTCGCGGGCCCTGCGTGCGAGGACGTGGTTGAAATCGCCGTCACCGGCCATCGGGTGTGCGAGCACGTCGACGGCGGCCTGCTCGACGGCGAACCGGTTGAGCTGTGGGTCGCCGCCGTGGACGAGCACGAGCGTCTGGCTCTCGCGGTGTGAGCCGACGAACCCGCTTGCACGCGAGGGGTCCGGGGCCCGCACCTCGACTGCCGGCACCACGTCGAGACCGTGCGTGTCCCCGACCCCCTCGGGGTCGTAGGAGGCCGGCCGGTCCCCGTGGTTCCGAACGACGATGCCGTCGAATTCGTACTCGCGGGCGGTCAGCGCCAGTCGACCGACGGTGCTCTGGCCGTCGGGCCTGGCGTGGACCGCCGCGTACATCACAACACCCCGGCCGACTCGACGGCGTCGATTGCGCGCTCGCGCGTCGCGGGGTAGGACTCGACCTTCGCGCGCATCGCGATGCCGTCACCCAGCCGTACCTCGCCGGTGCAGGCGGCCTGCTTGTCCAGCGAGACGAACAGACTGCAGTCCTCGTCGACCCGCTCGTCGAGTTCCTCGGACAGTCTGTCGCGCTCGGTTGCCGGCAGATCCGCCAGACTGTCGAGCACAGCCTCGATGGCGGCGGTCTCCTCGACACGGACCGACAGCACCAGGATGGGGTCACCGTAGTGGCCCTCCGACTCCGCCCGGTCGAGGTCGACCGCCTCGGGCAACAGCCGTCGCAGGGCGTCCTCGACCAGGCCCTCGTCCTCAGTCACGTAGCAGAACGCCCGCAGGTCGACGTAGTGGAACGGGACCGACGACATCTGCGGTTACCCGTCGGTGTCACTCGTCTCGTCGTCCCCGGGTTCGGCTGTTTCGAGGGCGTCCCCGGAGAGTCCGGCCTCCTGCCCCTCGTCGAACTGGACGACGTACGTCTCGTCCCCGAACATCGTCTCGGAGACGCGTGTGACCTCGCCGACCTCGCCGTCGTGGTCGCTGTGCTTGTCCCGCAGACGGACACTGTCGCCTTTCTCGAAGCTCATGCCCGGAGTTCAGGCGTCCTCGGTAAAAAGTGGGTGGAATCGCCCGGAGGAGCGGCGCGCGACGTGTCACGACCGATTGTAACGATTGAGAACCGAGACAAAGTGTTTTTTACACTGGCCGACCGAGTTACCTGCAACCGAGGAACCTGTCCCCCCAGGGGACAACCGCCGCTGTGGCCCCGTCCACGGTTGCTGTGCACCGATGCCAGTCCGAATCGGAGGCCACGCTGTGGCGTCTGTCCGACTGGCGGGTCGTCTCGGCCCCGCAGCCATGATCAGACACCCAGACCCGGCGGCCAGGACGGCACAGTTACAGCGGGCCAGTGGGGACACCACACGGCGGGGCCGTCCCCGCGGGACGCTGGCAGGGGTCGAAAGCCGTACGCACGCGCGGAGAGGAGGAGGTGACGTGGAGAGATGAGCAGAAAGGAGGATGTCGAGGCCGCGCTGATGCGCCTGCGACCGGTCGTCGAGGAGGCGCTCTCGGACGTGGTCGACGGCTCCCCGCCGGAGCAGCTCACCAGCGCCTCACAGCACCTGATAGACGCCGGCGGCAAGCGGTTGCGACCGGTGATACTCCTGCTCGCCGCGGAGGCCGTCGCCGACCGGCAGGCCGACGACTCCGGCGAGGAACCGGTCGAAACCGACAGCGGAGGGCGACTCCCCGAGATTCCGGACGACCCCTCGGAGTACCGTCATTTCCCCGCCGCCGACGGCCGGGGTGTGGACGTGCTCACGGCCGCGGCCTGTATCGAGGTGGTTCACACGTTCTCGCTCATCCACGACGACATCCTCGACGACGACGACGTGCGCCGCGGCGTGCCGGCCGTCCACCGGCAGTACGGCGACGAGATGGCGATTCTGGCCGGTGACAAGCTGTTCGCCCGCTCGTTCGAACTGCTGCTCGAGACCGGGGCCGCCCCACAGAACGCGGTCCCCGCGCTCGGGATGCTCTCGCGGACCTGCGTCAAACTCTGTGAGGGCGAGGGCCTGGATATCTCCTTCGAGGAGCGCGATGCGGTCTCTGTTCCGGAGTACCTGCAGATGGTCGACCTGAAGACGGGGGTGCTGTTCGCCGCCACCGCGAGCATCCCCGCGGTGGTGCTGGGCCACAAGAACGCGGTCGACCCGCTCGCCGGCTACGGTCGCGAGGTCGGCCGCGCGTTCCAGATAAAGGACGACCTCCTCGACCTGACCGCCTCGACCGAGGCACTCGGCAAACAGCGGGGCAGCGACCTCGTCGAGGGAAAACAGACGATCGTGACCGCACACGCCCGCGAACAGGGTGTCGACGTGGACGGTCTCGTCGAGAGCGAGAGTCTCGAGGAGGTCACCGAGGACGAGATCGACGACGCCGTCGCGGAACTCGAGGATGCCGGCAGTATCGCTCACGCACGCGAGATGGCGCGTGACTGTGTCGAGCGCGGCAAGGAACACCTCTCCGCGCTCCCGGACACCAGACCCCGACAGTTGCTCACCGACATCGCCGAACACCTCGTCGAGCGTGACAACTGACGCCCCGTCGACCGGTGTCTAACAGACGGCGGTCGACACCCTCCAGTCCTGACCCCCGCAGCGGTGGGTGTTCGCTCGCCACGTGTCACTACCAGGGAGACCTGCTTCCTCGGGGTGACGGTTGCGACCGCTCACTCGGCGGCGGCGCGTTCACAGACGGTCTCCCACCGGCCCTGGTCCTCGAGAAAGCGCTGGAGTTCGCTGGCGTACTCGCCGGCGAGTTCGGTCGCGGCGTCGAGTGTCTCCTGGTCGACCCCGTCGTCGGACCCGCCGAGCAGGCCCCGGACACGGTCCAGCAGTCCGCCGCCGCTGCTCCGACTCCCGCCGCCCGGCTGTGCACCCATTCCGTCCGGGATGTTCTCGAGTTCGGGGATGATGTGTTCGACCTTTCCGGTCTCGGCCACGAGTCGGGCCTCCGACGGTGTCTCCGGGCTGTCGATACTGAACTCGACGGCGGTCATTATCAGCCCCCACTGCTGGTTCGAGAACTCGGAGTCCCGGACCCGGCTCTCGAACTGCCTGTCGACCTGCATCCGTGCGCCCGTGATGCTGTCTGTCCACGCGTTGCTCATACGGCTGTGTAGGAGACGGGTTCACATCAGCGTTCGGTCACGGTCCGGCCGACAGGAGTCGGGTCAGCGCCGACAGCCCCCGTTCACACGACATCGTCGGGTGCGTCCGCGATATCGAACCCCGCCGCCCACGCCGCGAACCCCTCGCGGTCGGCCATCGACCGCAGTTCACACACTACGGGCTTACCCGTGTCGTCGAAGTCCCGGTCGTCGACCCCGGACTGTCCGGTGTGTCGCGCCCGGAGTGTGGGGGTTCCGGATATCGGCGGGCGGACGCTAGCTCTCCACGAGCGCGAGAAACAGCGCCTGTACGTCGAATATTGTCACCTCCTCGGGGTTCTCGGCGCCGGGGTCGCTGAACTTGAACGCCGCGGGGTTGTTCTGTACAGTCGGGGACTGGAAGCTGATGAAAAACTCCTGTACATCGAAGATATCGAACTCGCCGTTACCGTCGACATCCTCGTACGTGCCCGGAGGTGTGAACCCGAGGTCCCGCGGCGGACTGTCGGCCCCGGGCAGCGGCGGCGGTCCCGTCTCGAGGGTCAGGCTCTCACCGGTCAGCGAGGCGACCTGGTAGCTCGTGTCGCCCGGGTCGGCGACGCTCGCACTGTCGACCGAGAGTGTCGCCCCGCCCTCGGTACCGGTCGCGAGGGTCAACTCGGCGATAGTGACAGCCGGCTCCGCGGTGTGGTCCGCGCTCAACTCGGCATCGACCAGCGCGGACGCGCCACCGTCTGTGACCTGGCTGTTGTCGGTCTCGGCGGGGTTTGTCAGCTGGATGCTGTCGAACGCCGCCGCGGCGGTGTTGTCGGTCGCGAGGTCTACCGAGTACGAGCCGATGCCCGCGTCTGCACCCGTCACCACGAGGTCGACCGACACCGTGTCGTTGCCCGGGACCGGCGAGTCGGGGGCCACCAGTGCGACCCCGGTTTCCTCGGGCATCCCGACCGTGAGTGTCTCGTCAGGGAGTGGCTCGACCTGTCCGGCGAGGTCGACGGTACCGGTGATGTCGAACTGGTCGCCCCCGGCGACATCGAACGGCACCGTCACCTCGTAGGTGACCGTGTAACTGCTCGCGCCCTCGTTCCAGACCGCGAGATACTCCCCGCCGTCCGCGCCGCCACCGGCACCGCCCGGCTGTGGAAGCCCGTCCTGATGGGCGACCGTCTCGAAGGCTGTCGAGAAGCTGTCCTCGACCTGCACGAGGTCGCCGGGTTCGAGCTGGAGTGGCTCCGTGAGGTCGACGGTCACCGTCACGGTGGTCGACTCTCCGGGGCCGACGGTCGTCTCGGCGACTGACCGCGTTATCTCCTCGACGGCCGCCGGAGTGAGGTCACTCCTCGACAACGCAATCACCCCCTGCGTTGTTCTCGAAGGTGTTTACTGAACAGATATCGTCGTTGGTGGTTGCGTTGCTGGCGACGTACACGCCGGGACCACCACTGTCAGCCAGTGTGCTGTTTTCGAGTGTCAGTTGCCCGTTGCCGTCGTTTGTTGCGTCGACGTGGACGTTGCCCAAGGGAGCGGAGCCACTCGGGGAACTCCCGCCGTTCTCGACGACGACGTTCAACATCTGATTGACCAGACTGGTCGACCTGACGAGGATTCCCTGCCACCAGCCCTGAAACGCCTGTCCGGTGTCGTTGGCTCTGAACGTGATCGGGTCACTCTGCGTTCCGTCCATGATGAACCTGCTGTCGGACTGGAAGTTGACCCATCCGCCCTCGTCGAACTCGACGATTGCGCCGGGTTCGACTGTCACCTCGACGTTGTTGATCTGGTGTTCGTCGGACTGCATCCGGTAGGGCACGTCGAGTGCATCCCAGGTGAACTGTGTCTGTTCTGCACCCTGACCGTTGACATTCCGCTGTGAGACAAACACGGAGTCGTTGTCGTTGCCCTGGAACGTCGAGTCGCCGGACAGCATCTGCATGTTGTCGGTTTCGATGCGTGCCGGGCCGTCAGTGTTTTCGGTGTACTCGTTGCTATCGAGTTCGAGTTCGGTATCTCTGACGACGTACATGCCGTACCCCTCCGACCGGCGCAACCGACAGTTGCTCATTTCGAGGTAGTACTCTCCGGCGATACCAGAGCTCCCGACCTCGATGTTCCCGCCGAGGTCGTCGCCGCCGTACTCGACGATGACCTCCTCCATCAGGTTGTTGTTATCTGCTGTATTGATCTTGATACCGTCCCACCAGCCCCGCTGATTGTCGGTCCCCGTGAACACAATCGGTGCAACCCCGCCGTCCTCGAGGACCCCACTCCAGGTCAGGCGAGTGCCGTTCTGGAGGATTAGCTTCGTGCCCTGGCTGAACTCGAAGACCGCGCCGGGTTCGATAACGAGTTCGAGGTTGTTTATCTGGTGTGCGTCGCCCTGCAACCGGTAGGCCACGTCGAGTGTGTCCCAAGTGAGTTCTGTCTCGTCTGGACCATTACCGTTGGTATTTCGCGGACTGACGAGCACGTAGTCGTTGTCGTTGCCCTGGAACGTCGAGTCGCCGGACAGCATCTGCATGTTGTCGGTCTCGATGCGTGCCGGACCCGCGGCGTTCCCGGTGTACTCGTTGCTATCGAGGTCGAGTTCGACGGTACTGTTGATGTACATACCGTACTCGCCGGACTGGCGCAGCGTGCAGTGGGTCATCTCGAAATAGCTCGCCTCGCCGGGCCCGGGGTTCGCCGTGATGTTCCCGGTGTTGTCGCCGCCGCCGTACTCGACGATGACCTGCTCTATCAGATTGTTGTTGTCCGAGGTGTTGATAACGATACCGTCCCACCAGCCTCGCTGTTCGTCGGTTCCGGTGAACACGATTGGCTCCACCGTGCCATCCTCGAGGACACCGCTCCAGGTCAGGCGCGTGCCGTTCTGGAGGAATAGCTTCGTGCCCTGGCTGAACTCGAAGACTGCGCCGGGTTCGATGACGAGTTCGAGGTTATTAACATTAAAGAAGTCGCCCTGAATCCGGTAGGGAACGTCGAGCGCGGCCCAGGTACGCTGTGTCTCGTCCGGACCCTCGCCGTTGACGTTTTTCGACTCGACGAGCACGTAGTCGCCGTCGTTGTCGGTGTACGTGGAGTCAGCCGAGAGGGTGTGGATGTTTCTCGTCTGGGCGGAGACGGCTGCCGACCTGTTGCCCGTGTAGGTGTTCCCGCCGCTGTCGCCTCTCAGCGCCGCGCCTCCGCCCAAGGTCAGCCCGTAGGTCCCGCTCCGCCGGAGCCTGCAGTTCGACAGCTCCAGCAGTCCCTCGTTGCCGTCCTCGCCGACGACCGTCACGCAGCCGTTATCTCTGCCGCCGTGTTCGACGATGGTGTGTGTCAGACTGTTCTGGAGGTCCGGGGTGCTAACGTAGACGCTGTTCCACCAGCCACGCTTTGCGAGCGTGCCCGTCATCAGGATGGTCTCGCTCTCGGTCCCGTTCCCGATGATGGTGCCGCCGTTCTTTATATCTATCCCGGCCTGCTGCTGGAACTCGATGGCGACGCCCGCCTCGATTAGGAGTTCCGCCGTGACACCGATATAGTCCTGCATCTGGTAGACGACCTGGTCTCCTGCGGGCATCCCGTCGGGTTCACGTTCGAGCACGGTGTCCTGGGTGATGTTCGAGTCGATCGTGACGACGTAGATGCCATCCTCGACAATACGCTCGCCGCTTGCCCAGGCGTCGATGACCGCGTCGAGTTGTGCTTTCGTAATCTCGCCGCTGTTCTAGTCGTCGAAGGCCTCGTTTAGCCCCGCCTGGGAGATGCGGCCAACCCGGTTCGCGTACCCCGCGAGGTGGCTGTCGTCCGGGGTTGCTCCCGTGTCGGCGGCCGTCGGGTCGTCGGGTGCCGCTCTGGCGCCATCGAGGGTCCCGAGGCCCACTGCTGCTGCCGTGCCGAGCAGCGTCCGCCGTCTGAGCGCGTGCCTGCTGCTCGCGGTGGGACTATGCGTGTGTGCGCCGTAGCCTGCTGCTGGTGTCGTGTGGTCGTTCATAAGTGGTGTGTGTACGGTTCGGTGGCAACCGACCAGTCCACTCGTTACGGCCCCTCTGATACAGCAGTACCACGACCGTATCACCAGGCCACTACAGAGAGTGTATTGTTAAAATTATCCCAATTTGTTTGTTATATTTCCGGTCTATGCGCCTCTCTCGTCACTGTCGCCGGGTTCGGTGCTCTATTGAAAATGAGAGACGGCGGGGTGAGAGGGTCGAGAAAGCCCCTTTCAATCCACCCAGACGGGCCACACACCTCCCCAGCCGATTCGCTCGCTGCTCACGGCTCGCCCCGCTCGCCGTTCGCTTCGAGGGCGTCGCTTTGCTCCGCCCTCGTAACGCTCGCTCATCCACCGGAAGCGCACGCGCTTCCGAGCACTCGCTCGTTCGCTCTGCTCACTCACGAGGACCTCGCACGGTGCTGACTCACAGCCTCCGCTGTCGCTCCGGCACGTTCGCCAGCGCGCGCCACCGCGCCAGGAAAGGCGAAATTACCTCGCTGTACCGCATATTCAATAGAGCAGGGTTCGGGACACTGGTGTCTGTGCGCCACTGTTGGACAGGGAGTTCGGGACAGCCCCGCACGTGCGCCGACGGAGCTGTCACACTGTCGGTTGCTACGGTTCGGACCTATCCAGCCACGTCTCCTGCAGGTGCAGCCACCGGGCGGCCGGTCGTCTGTCCAGGTCCCCGTCGGTGGTCTTAGGCGGGGCAAACAGCGCGGTACTGTGTCGGCCGGTCTCTCCGCCGGTCGACCCCGACTGCCACTCCTCGTAGCGCACGAGTGCGCGGTCACCGTCCACGTCGATGGGTTCGACGTTCCGTATCTCGATATCGAACCCGGCTCTGCTGTCGTACTGCTCCCGGATACCCGCGAGCACTGTCTCGCGGTCGCTGACCACACCCTCCGGCGAGACGAGTTCGAACGACCCCCCGAGCGCCCGCTCGACGCGCTCGAACTCGTGTCGGTCGGCCCGGCCCCGGTACCAGCGGACGAAGAACGCGTGCAGTTCCGTTATCTCGCGCTCGCAGTTGGTCACGGACGGCATATGCCCCGTTCGTCGCACCCGGGCTTAGCTGTTTGCCCCGTGAGATTGAGCCTCGACCGGTCGAACGAAGCTGTACGACCGAATATCGAACCGGGCACGACACCGCGCTGGCAGCGAGTGCTGCCACCGAACGCGAGTGCCCCCGGGGGCACCGTAGCTCCCCGTCGACTCCGGGCGGTGCTCGCTGTCACTCGACGGTGTACTCGAGCAACACACCGTCGTCGACCCGCTCGACACCGTCGAGCCGGAGGTCGGGGAACTCCGAGCGGAACCCCTCGCCGTCGGCCAGGGTCGGCGCGTCGCGGCCACCGATGACCACCGACCCCACGTAGACCGAGAGCCGGTCGACCAGGTCGGCCGCGAACAGCGAGTAGATCAGTTCACCCCCGCCCTCCACCATCACCTGGCCGAACCCCCGAGAGTCGAGCGCGTCGAGCCCAGCAGACAGGTCTGTTCGCTCCGCCCCGGTCT
The DNA here is from genome assembly GCA_964520075.1 of uncultured Halobacteriales archaeon. Lineage (GTDB taxonomy): Archaea > Halobacteriota > Halobacteria > Halobacteriales > Haloarculaceae > Halovenus. Next base: position 35,934 of record CAZFMN010000005.1, read on the forward strand.
GGACGACGGTCGCGCCGGCGGTCTCCAGTCGGGTAACGCGCTCTGTCGGCGCGTCGGCACCCGCGAGCAACACCGTCTCGGCCGCCCCGGAGAGCACCCGTGCGTCTGGTGGTGTGCGCAGTCGCGAGTCGGCGACGACACGCGCCGGGTCTGCCGGGTCACCCCGTGCCTGTCGCTCCGCCCGGCGACGCTCGCTGTCGACTGTCAGCGAGGGGTCGTCGGCCAGCACCGTGCCGACACCGACCATCACCGCGTCACTGTCGGCGCGCAGCGCGTCCACGCGGTCGAAATCCTGTGGCCCACTTATCGCTATCTGCTCGCGCTCCCGCGAGGAGAGCTTGCCGTCCGCGCTCATCGCGGCGTTCACAACGACCTGCATACCCGCGGTAGGCCACCGGGCCACTACTGCGTTCGGATTCGTGACCGGGCTCCGAGTCGGTGATTCCGTCCGGACCCACGAGTCGAGTGAGGTGTGGTCCGGGTCCGTCGGTCACGGCGACTCGTCGATCCGGTAGGTCCCGTCGAGTTCGGCCACCGTCTCGCCGTCGCCGGTCCGGAGCGCGAGCGTGAGGCTGAACTCACCGGGGCTGGGTGCCCGGAGGCGCTCGACTGTCACGACGACTGCCCCCTCGATTCCGGACAGCGGGAGGGGGTTCGCCGGCGTTATCAGCAGCTGGCGGGTCTCGCCCGCCTGGACCGAGTCGACCGCCGCAGCGGTCACCTCGACATCCTCGACGCGCACGCCCGAGAGCACGAACCGCTCGACACCACTTTGCTCGTCGAACCCGATAGCCACCTCCCCGACCGTCGCGCCCCCGAGCGAGCCGACCCCGTCGACGGTGAGTGTGTATTCGTTCCTGCGTCCGGTCTGTCCCGGGTCGACCGAGACAGACAGTGACGGCTCACCGGCGCCTGTGTCGCTGTCGCCGTCGGCTCCACTCCCGTCGCCCCCGCCACCGTCACCGCTGTTGGTGCCCCCGTCCCCGTCACCGTCACCACCACCGCCGCCGTCACTCCCACCGGGGTCACCGTTCCCGGTTTCCTCACCGTCGTCCGTTCCGCTGTCACCGTCGTCTGTCCTGCCGTCACCGTCGTCGTTGCCTCCGCTGTCACCACCAGTCCCCCCGCCTGTGTCGTCGTCCGTGTCGTCGTCACTCCCGAGGTCGAGGTCGAGACACCCCGCGAGCGCGAGCGAGCCTGTCCCCCCGAGTGTACACAGCACCGCTCGCCGTCTCATACACTGGTACTGCGGGTACGCGTCTATATATCTTTGCGATACTGGCGCGCCTGTCTGGTCAGCGATACCGGCGCGCCTGTCTGGTCAGCGATACCGGCGCGTCTGTCTGGTCAGCGATACCGGCGCGCCTGTCTGGTCACGGGAGCGTTCGGAACTCTCGATCCGGTCGCGCCAGCCGCGAACGCCGTCGGGTCGCGTGACCTCGCTGCC